>MWEZ01000166.1 GCA_002071335.1 Verrucomicrobia bacterium ADurb.Bin018 | reverse complement strand
GCGGGCGGTCAGCGCAACAGGGCGTCGGGCGTCACGCGGATGGGGAGAACGGTATCTTCGCTCACCGGCGTGCTGTAGGCTATCCGCGCGCTTTTGGCCAAGCGGGCGGCAAGATCATCGCCATCGCCGGAGAGCCGGATGTCGCGGAAAAGGGCGGATTGATAGGTGCGCACCACGGCTTGTATGGGATTGCCATTTAGCGCCACCTCCAAGTAGCGCAGGGCTTTGGCGTTTTGCCTGAGGCGCGCGGCGATTTGCGCGGCCTCCAGATAGAGCGGCTGAGTTGGTGGCTGATCGCGTAAAAACTTTTCCAGCAGCAAGAGCGCTTCGTCGGCGCGCCCGGTTTGGACCAACAGCGTGGCCTGCAAGCGCAGGGCGGTTTCATCGGTGGGGCGCTGGCCGAGGTAGCGCCCCAGCCACTGGCTGGCCTCGGCCGGGTTGCGCTGGGCAATGGCGCACAGCGCCAGATTGAACAGCGTGGGGGGAAATCCCGGATGCAATTGCAGGGCGGCTTGGAATTGAGTGACCGCCTCGCCAATGCGCTTTTGTTCGAGATAGGCCACGCCGAAGTCGTTATTCATGCCCACCGACTCGCCGCTGACGGACATAGCCAGCCACAGGGCCCGGAGAGTGAGTTTGGGATCGGTTTTATTGGACAACCCGCGACCGAGAACCAACCAATGATTCGGCAGGATGGCATCGCCGCCCAGCCGTTCCAGCGTGTGCGGCACGGCGGCAGGGGGCAGGGTATATTTCCAACTGGCGGCCGTGGCCCTGGTGGCGGCTGCCGTGGGCGTGGCGGTCGTGCCATGGTGAGAACGAGCCTGCATGTTTTTCTTGTGCCAATCGCTTTCGGCATAGCGTACGGCCAGCATCAGCAAGCCGAACATCAAGACCACGCCAAACCCGGCGGCCATCAGCATCTGGATGGTATGGCGGCGCATGGTCGGCTGCCGGGGCGGCCACGGACGGCGGGGCGCCCGCTGGTGCTCGCGCGGCGGAATAGCCGGGGGCGGATCGGCCGGAAAAGGCGACCCATTTTGGCTGCCATCATGGGATAACATGCGGGGAATCATAGGCGGGCATTCCCGGTGGCGCAAGTCCGGACTCATGACCAGCCAAGCACAGGGCTTCGTGGTATTTTGCGGATTTGCAGGGGCGGGGGGGCGTGGTAGGTTTACCCGTCACTTTTTAGAAGGCCATGGATCATGAGTAACAACTGCATTTTGGTGGAGGGGGCCCGCGAGCACAATCTGAAGAATATCACCGTGCGCATCCCCCGCGGCAGCCTTTGCGTGGTGACCGGCCTCAGCGGCAGCGGCAAATCTTCGCTGGCGTTCGACACCCTTTATGCCGAAGGCCAGCGCAAATATGTGGAGAGCCTCTCGGCCTACGCGCGGATGTTTCTGGAACAGATGCAAAAGCCGGAAGTGGACCGCATTGAGGGGCTTTCGCCGGCGATTGCCATCGAGCAGCGTTCGGCAGGCGCCAACCCGCGCTCGATTGTGGCCACCACGACCGAAATTCATGATTATCTGCGTCTGCTTTATGCCAGTATCGGTCGGCAGCACTGCCACCAATGCGGGCGGGCCATCACGCGGCAAAGCGCGGAAGAAATCGTCAACCTGCTGCTCAAGAAGGATGCCGGCACCAAGGTACAGATTCTCGCGCCGCTGGTGGAGGGGCGCAAGGGCGAACATGCGGAGGTGTTTGAAAATGCCCGGCGGCAGGGCTTCACCCGGGTGCAGGTGGATGGCGAAATCTACGAGCTGGAAAAGCCGCCGAAACTGGACAAACAAAAAAAACATTCCATCGCGGCGGTGGTGGACCGGCTGGTGATCAGCGATAAAATCCGCGGCCGGTTGACCGACTCCGTGGAATTGGCGCTGAAGCAGGGCGAGGGGATCCTGCACGCGTTGTTCCAAGAGCCGGGGGGCGCCACGGCGTGGACAACCCAGATGTTTTCGGAAAAGAACGCTTGCCCGGATTGCGGGATCAGTTTTGATGCCCTGCAAGCACGCAATTTTTCTTTCAACAGCCCATACGGGGCGTGTCCAACTTGCTTGGGCCTGGGGCAAATGCTGGTGTTTGATGAAGAGCTGGTGGTGCCGGACGGTACGAAGTCGCTGGACAATGGCGCCATTGCGGGGTGGCGCCCGAGCGGACGGCGCGAGGCGATTTATCGCAAGGGCTTGCTGCGGGCGGTGGCCAAGCACTACGGATTCAGCATGGAGACGCCGTGGGACGACTTGCCCGCAAAAATCCGCGAGATCATTTTGCATGGCTCCGGCGACGAGGAAATTCCGCTGGGCTTTTGGCGGGGTGGTTCCTGGCGCAAATATCGCAAGCCTTTCGAGGGCGTGATCCCGAACCTGAACCGACGCTATCAGGAAACGGATAGCGACTACATGAAGCAAAAACTGACCAACTTCATGAGCCGGCTGCCCTGCACCGCCTGCCGTGGGCGGCGGTTGCGGCCGGAAAGCCTGGCCTGCTATGTAGTGGGGCAGAACATCATGGATGTGATGGCGCTCTCCGCCCACGCGGCGATGGCGTGGTTCGCGGATTTGCCGCTGCCCGAGCAGGAGCAGAAAATTGCGGGCGAGGTGCTCAAGGAAATCCGCAAGCGGCTGATGTTTTTGTGCGATGTGGGCCTGGGCTATCTGAACTTGGACCGCGAAAGCGGCACATTGTCCGGCGGCGAGGCGCAGCGCATCCGGCTGGCCACGCAGGTGGGCGCGGGGTTGGTAGGGGTGCTGTATGTGCTCGATGAGCCGAGCATCGGGCTGCACCAGCGCGACAACGAAAAACTGTTGCGCACCCTCAAGGGGCTGCGCGATTTGGGCAACACCGTGGTGGTGGTGGAGCACGACGAACAAACCATTCGCGCCGCCGATTACGTGATTGATCTTGGCCCGGCGGCGGGCGTGCAGGGCGGCGAAGTGGTTTTTGCGGGAACCGTCCCGGAATTGTTGCAGTCCAAAACCTCGCTGACCGCGCAGTTTCTCAACGGTGAAAAAGAAATCAGCGTGCCGGCCAAACGTCTGCCGCCGGGCGGGGACTGGCTGGAAATCATTGGCGCGGCCGAAAATAATTTAAAAAATATTGACGTGCGTTTCCCATTGGGGCGGATCACGTGCGTGACGGGTGTTTCCGGGAGCGGGAAAAGCTCGCTGGTGGATGACATCCTCCGCCGCGCGCTGTTCCGCAAGTTTTATGGCTCCAAGGAAAAACCGGGCAAGCACAAACGGATCAATGGCCTGACTCATCTGGACAAGGTGATCGTGATTGACCAGGCCCCCATCGGGCGCACGCCGCGCTCCAACCCCGCCACGTATACCGGCGCGTTCGCCGGGATTCGCGATTTGTTCGCGCAGTTGCCCGCCGCCAAAATGCGCGGCTACAAGCCTGGGCGGTTCAGTTTCAATGTGAAAGGCGGGCGTTGCGAAAAATGCAAGGGTGACGGCATCCTGAAAATAGAAATGAATTTCCTGCCGGATGTGTATGTGACGTGCGAACAATGCCGCGGCCGGCGCTACAATCAGGAGACGTTGGAAGTCAAATGGCATGGACGCAGCATCGCGGATGTGTTGGACATGACGATTGATGAGGCGTTGGAGTTCTTCACCCCCATGCCGCAAATCGCGCGCAAGTTCCGGACGCTAAGCGAGGTGGGATTGGGCTACTTGAAGGTCGGCCAGCCGGCCACGACCCTCTCCGGCGGCGAGGCGCAGCGCATGAAACTGAGCGCGGAACTCGCGCGGCGCGATACCGGCAAAACGCTGTATTTGCTGGATGAACCCACCACCGGCCTGCATTTTGCGGATGTGGACCGGTTGTTAAAGGTGTTGTTGCGACTGCGCGATGCCGGCAACTCGTTGATTGTGATTGAACATAATCTCGACGTGATCAAAACGGCCGACTACATTGTGGATTTGGGTCCGGAGGGCGGTGGCGCCGGCGGCCGCGTGGTGGCTTGTGGCACGCCGGAGGAAGTGGCTGCCGATCCGGCCTCGTTCACCGGCGAGTATTTGCGGCCGCTTCTGAAGATGCCGCGACGGACGAAAAAGAACAGCAAGTCATGAAGAAACTGGGGCTAGGGTTGGTGTTGGCGATCCTGCTGCCGTGGGGGGCGGCGTGGGCGGCGATGGACGACGCCGATGAACAATTGGCCACCGCCAAGCTGACCATTGAAGAAGCGCGCAAACTGCTGGTGATGGGGCGGGCCGCCTGGGAGGATGGTTTGTATCCGCTGGCGCAACGCAAGCTCGAGGAGTTGGTGGATGGCGCGCCGGACCGTCGCCGGCAGGCGGAAGGCGCGCTTTGGCTGGCGCGGGTGCAATTGGCCGCCGGCCGCCCGCAGGAAGCGTTGGCCACGTTGACGCAGCATGGCGGCTTGGCGCGGGCGCAGGCCATGCAGGCGGAGTACGCTTTGACGCGCGCGCAGGTTCATCAAGCCTTGGGCCAAATTGCCGAAGCCGCGGCCGAGCTGGCCGATTTTGCCAAACTGTATGCCGGGCAGCCGGCGGTGCCGGCGGCTCTGCTTTTGCAGGTGCAGTTGGCAGTGACCCAACAAGATTGGGCCGCCGCGCAAACCATGTGCCGCGCGTTGGGCGAGGCTTTTGCCGGCCAGAGCGAAGAACCGCAAGCCTGGCTGGCGGTAGGCGCCGGGGCGCTGGCGACTGGACAACGCGATGTGGCGCGCACCGCGTTGACGTTTGTGGAAACCAACTTCGCCGGGCAAGCCTGGAGCGAACAAGCCGCCTTGCAACTCATCGAGATGCAGTTGGCGCAAGGTGAGCAAACCGGCGCGGTGGCCAAGGCGCAAGCGCTGTTGGCCAATACCAATGTCGCGGTCGCCACCCGTGCCGCCGCCAATTTGGTGATGGCCCGTTTGGCCGCGGCAGCCAGCAATACAACGGAAGCCATCACGTGGGCGGACCGGAGTCTTGCGCTGGCGACGGACCCCGCGCAGCGTTTGGCTGCGCAGGCGGTCAAGGCCGAGATTCTCCTGCAAGCCGGTCAAACCGAAGAAGGGGTCCGGCTGATGCGGACAACGGCCGCGCAGGTGCCGGATGAAAAGCTCTCCGCGCG
>MWEZ01000165.1 GCA_002071335.1 Verrucomicrobia bacterium ADurb.Bin018 | reverse complement strand
AAGTCGGGTCCGTGGAATTGAATTTCAACTGCCGATTCCGGGGTTTTGGATCGGCTATGAACTGCCGCAGGCCGATGAGGAACCCCGCGCCACGTTTTCGATTCAGCGCGGGTTTTGACGTTCACCACGTCTCGCGGTGCACGCGCGCCACGCTGTAGCGCGTACGCGGCGGGGGTTGCACGGCGGGATAACCCGCCGCCACCGCGCTGATGGGGAGGATATCGGGCGGCAATTGGAACAGCTCGCGCACATGGGCAATGCGGTCTTCGCGCGGGTGCACGCCAAGCCACACGCCGCCCAGCCCCAGCATGGGAAGCGCCAGCAACAGGTTTTCGATAAGGGCCGCGCAATCTTGTAGCGCGTAGGAGAGCAGGCCGCCGTTGGCCCGCGCCACATCGGCGCAAATCACAAAACCGAGCGGCGCACCCGCGAGCATTTTGCCGTAGGGCAGGCCAGTGGCCAGTGCGGCGAGCTTGGCGGGGTCTTGCACCACGATGATTTCCCACGGGTCCTTGCCGTTGGCCGATGGCGCGGCCATCGCCGCCCGCAGCACATCTTCGATCAACTCCGGCGGGACGGGTTTGGCCGCAAACTTACGCACGCTGCGGCGGGCGAACAATGGGGCAAGGGCGGGGTTCATTCGCGTCAGACGGTTTCGCGGCCGAGCAGTTTGTCCTGGGTTTCCGTTTGCAGGCGCTTGAGCTTGGTGCGGATGGCGAGTCGCTTGACGTGGCTGAAGTGGTCAATGAACAAATCGCCGGCCAGATGCTCCATCTCGTGCTGCGCGGCGCGGGCCATGAAGCCCTGCAGGGTGGTCCGTTGCGGCTGGCCGTCGAGGCCAAGGTGCTTCACCACGATGCGCCACGGACGCTCCACTGCGCCGCGGATATCCGGAAAGCTCAGGCAGCCTTCCTCCATGGTGCAGGTTTCGTTGGACTTCTCGACAATCTCCGGATTCACCAGAACCAGCGAGAGCGGCACATCGGGATTCAGCCGCGGGCCATTTTCTTCTTCGCGGTCGTACTCCTCGGGAATCTCGATGATGCACACCGCTTCCGTGCGCCCAACCTGTTGTGCGGCCAAACCAACGCCCTGCGCCGCGCGCATGGTGGCATACATATCCGCAACCAGCTCCCGGATTTCCGGGGTGATGGCAGCCACGGGGCGGGCCGGTTCGCGGAGAACCGGATCGCCATAGGTATGAATGTTCAAGATGCGACTCATGCCGTGGGCAAGATACTGCACAACAGGGCGAAAACAAACGGAAAAACTTGCTCGAAGACGGGGCGGGGCTAGAATGCTTCCGCATGAAACAAATCGGCAAACGGCGGATTTCCTTCGCGTGGGTGGCGGCGGCCTGGGTGGCCGTCATGGCCATCATTGCGGCGACGGGGCTGTTTGTGCTGCAGCGCTGGCATAGCCAGGCGGCGCATCAGGCCGCGACGCAGGCGGTGGTGGAGCGCGGCCAATGGCTGGCCATGAGCCTCGCCTTGCGCGCGGCCGGCATTGCCGGCAGCAGCGATGCCGAAGCCTGGCGCGAGTTTTCCGGTTTGGTGCATTCCTTGCGCGAGGTCGAAGGCGAACTTGAATATGTCGCCGTCCGCCGCGGCGATGTGACGCTCTTCCAGGAGCACGCCGCGGAAGTCAGCCCGCCCGCGGCCGCGGACGACTTCAATTTTGCCGGCCCGGTCGCCATTGGCCGGCAGCTATTGGCCGTGGGCGAGGAACGCATACCCGTGGTGACGTTTGCCGTGGCCGTGACGAACATGGCGCAGGAGACCGTGGCGCTGGAACTCGGCATGCGGCGTGGTGCGGTCGCCCGCGAGGAGTGGCCCACCACGCGCGCCATTGAGTCGCTCTACCGGCTAAGCCTGCTGATGATCGGCGGCTGTTTCGCGGTTTGTCTGGCGCTGGTGGCGTGGATGGTGCGCCGCGAAGAGCGCCGCGAAGTAGCCCGCCGCCGTGAAGAGCATCTGGCCTTTTCCGGCGTGGTGGCCAACGGCATCGTGCACGATTTCCGCAATCCGATGTCCAGCCTCCGGCTGGATGCCCAAATGCTGGAAAAAGAAACCACCCGCGGCGCGGAAGCGCGCCTGCCGCGCGTGGCCGAACTGGCCGGGCGGATGCGGCACACGCTCGACCGCATGGAAAAAGTATTCCAAGAATTTCTGATATTGGCGCGACCGGGCGAATCCGCGCCGGAGAGCATCGAGTTGGGCGCATGCGCCAAAGAGTGCGTGGAGATGCTCGCGCCGCGCTTTGAAGCCGCCGGCATCACGCCGGATGTGTCCGGAATCGCGCCGGACTTGCAGATTCGCGCGTCCGCCGCCGCGGTCAAACGCGCCCTGCTCAATATTTTGCTCAACGCCACGCAGCATGCTGGCAGCGGCGGGCGCGTGACGGTGACCGCCGGCCGTCACGGCGCGAAAGTACGCTTGGAAGTCGGCGATACCGGCCCCGGCATTCCCAAGGCGGAGCGCCAGCGCGTGTTCGAGATGTTTTATACCACGCGCCCGCAAGGCACGGGCCTCGGCCTGTTTCTGGCCCGCACCGCCATCGAAAAATATGGCGGCACACTGGCCGTGGTGGATGCGCCCGAAGCCGGCGCGCGGCTGCGCGTGGAGTTTCCCGCGGCATAACGAGGAGATAGCATGGACAAGGCGCGGATTTTGATTGTGGAAGACGATGCCGACAACGGGCGCTCGCTGGTGGATGCCATCGAGGACATCGGCTATGCCTCCGAGCTGACCCCGACCGCGCAGGAAGGCATTGCCGCGTTTCAGGCGCGCGGCGCGGATGTGGTGCTGGCCGATCTGGTCCTGCCCGACCGCGATGGAATCGCCGTGCTGCAAGCCATCCGCGACCGCGATGCCGGACGCACGCCGGTGATTCTCATGACCGCCTACGCCTCGGTGGAGACCAGCGTGCGTGCCATGAAGGAAGGCGCCTACGATTACCTGCAAAAGCCACTGGATATTGACGAGCTGCAAACCAAGTTGGCCCGCGCGCTGGAAGCCGCACGCTTGCGCCGGCAGGTGGCCGAACTGAGCCAGGAAATCCGCGGCCGCTGGTCGGCGCAGTCGTGGGTGGCGGAATCGCCCGCCATGCGTGAGGTGGTGCGCCAAACACTGGCGTTGGCGCAGACCACCGCCACGGTGCTGATCCGCGGCGACAGCGGCACCGGCAAGGAGCTGGTGGCCCGCGCGCTGCACGCCGATGGCCCCCGCGCCGCCGCGCCATTTGTGGCGGTGAACTGCGGCGCGTTCACGGAAAGCCTGTTGGAAAGTGAGCTGTTCGGGCATGAAAAAGGCGCGTTCACCGGCGCGGTGGCCCGCCATGCCGGCGCGTTCGAGCGCGCGCACGGTGGCACCTTGTTTTTGGATGAAGTGGGCGATGCGCCCCCGCCGGTGCAGGTGAAACTCCTGCGCGTACTGGAGGACAAGGAAATCGTACGGGTGGGGGGCAGCCAAAGCTTCAAGGTGGATGTACGGCTGGTGTCGGCCACCAACCGCGACCTTGCCGCACGCGTGGCCACAGGCGAGTTCCGTCAGGATTTGCTCTACCGCCTGCAAGTGGTGGGCATTGCGCTGCCGCCGCTGCGCGATCGTCCGGAGGACATTCGTCCGCTAGCCGAACGCTTCATCGCGCAGGCGCAGGCCGATCACGGCAAGCGCATCCGCGAGGTCGAGCCCGCTTGGTACGGCCGGTTGCTGGCCTATTCCTGGCCGGGCAATATTCGCGAGCTGCGCAACGCCGTTGAAGCAGCGGTGGTCACCGCCCCCGGCGATGTGCTGGAAGCCGCGCGCCTGCGGCTGGCGGGCGAGCTCGCTGCGCCGCCGCCGGCAGCCGGCGACTGGCGCGTACCGCCCGGCCTCACGCTGGAAGAAATCGAAAAACGCGTGCTGGAAGAATCGCTCCGGCAAAACAATGGCAACCGCAGTTTGACGGCGGAGCAACTCGGCCTGTCGCGGCGCACCATCCAGCGCAAGATTCAGGATTACAACCTGCCGTTTTGAGCCGTCGCGCGCCCGCGGGATGGCCGCTGGATATTCGCGTTCAGGCGGCGGTCAGCGCGCGGAGAATCTGCTCGTTGGCGGGCACGGGGATGCCCAGCGGCGCCGCCAGCCGGCACACGGTGCCGGCGAACAAGTCCACTTCCGTCGGGCGGCCGGCTTCCACATCTTGCAGCATGGATGTTTTGCTATCCGGCGCAGCCGCACGGATGACATCCTCGGCCCACGCGGGGATTTCCTGCACGCCGGCAATGCCCAGCGCGTGGCCCACGGCGGCGGCTTCATCCATCAGTTGCCGGGCCAGCGCCATGGCGGCGGGGTCCTGTTGCAGACGCGCGGATGGCTCGCGATAAAATGCCTGCGCCTGATTGATGCCGATGTTCAGGATAAACTTTTTCCATTGGGCGGCGCGCATGTCGGCGGGGATGTCGTAGCGGATGCCGGCGCGGTCCAGCAGTTCGGCCACGGCCATGACGCGCGGGGAGGGGGGGGCGTTGGTGACCTCGCCGAAAACGATTTTGGCCTTGCCGTTTTGCCGCACGGCGTGACCGGTGCGCATGGAGCTGTCGCAATAGACAAAGCCATGCAGTACACGCGCCCAGCCAAAGACCGCGGCCAGATCATCCGGCGCGGAAATTCCGTTCAGCAGCGGCAGAATTTGGGTGCGTGGTCCCGTCACCGCTTGGATGGCCGGCAGCGCGTCGGTCAAGTTGGTGGCCTTCACTCCCACAAGCACCAGGTCCGCCGGCGGGCCGGGATTGTCGGGTGTGACGTAGGTAAAGGCCAGCCGTTGACCGTTGAGGCTGGGCGGATCGGCGGTATAGCGCGCGATGCGGGCGGCATCGGCCACCACGCGCAACGCGCCGGGTAGCCGGGCGGCCAGCGGCGCGGCAAACAGAATGCCAACCGCACCAAGACCCACGAGGGCTACGGAGTTCCGGGGAGCAGCAGTTGGCGGTTGTTGGACCATCACTGGAAACTAACCGAGAACCGCGTCGCACGCAACCCGCCGGGCACGCGAAAAAACTTCAAAAAAGTGGCTTCCCCGGATCTTTTGTAGGGCGGGAATGGTTGAAGAATGAAACCTTCCCGCCGGGAACGGCTGGAAGG
>MWEZ01000164.1 GCA_002071335.1 Verrucomicrobia bacterium ADurb.Bin018 | reverse complement strand
GCCACCACGTTGCCGCGCCAGGAAAGCTCAAACGACTCCGCCGCGTGGTCGCGGATGCGGGTGGACACCGCGGAAACGCCGGGCGTGTACCACGCGTTGATCCACGCCAGCCCCGGCAAGGGCGCGCGCGGCAACACCTGAATCTTCCCGCCATAAAACCGGTGGGCCGCCAGCGCCAACGCCTGAAAAAAGGCCGTTTTGGCGCGTGCCGCCTGTTCCTCGCGCCAGTGGGCGGGAAAGTGGTCGGCTATCTGGTCCAAACGAATATCCATCTTGTGGGTTCCCCGTGCTCTTTATGCAAACGGACCGGTTTGGGCAACCCAAAACCGGTCCGGCAACTACGCGCTGCGCGCGGGAATTAGAACGAAACCACGACGCGACCCGCGCCGTACACGTCCACATTCATCCGCGAGGCGCCGCCCACGTAGCCCATCACGGACACGTGTTTGTTGACCTTGTAGGCCAAGCCGGCGTGGCCGCGGAACGCGTAATCGTCTGCCGGATCCACGGGGTCATCGCGGAACTGCACTTCGCCGAGTACGCTGGCGCGCTCATCCAGGTCCCAGATCAGGGAGAGGGAGCCGGCGGTCAGATCGTCGCGCTCGCTGGGATTGGTGTCGGAAACGGCGCCATCCATCGTATAACTCACATCCGCCGCCCAGTGCAGCACATCCATGGTGGTAGTGCCGACGGACAGCCCGAAACGGCCCTGGGTTTCGCCGGTTCCGAGGCCCTTGTCTTCATCGCCCGTCGGGAAGATGGCCGTAGCGTGCGGGATAATCCACGCGTATTCAAAAATATCCTCGAAGAACAGGAATTGCGCGCCGAGCGAGACATCGCCGAGGCCTTTTTCGTCCAACCGGTTGTCCGAATAGCCCACGAACGGCACGCCGCCCACAAGAGCCACGCGATCTGTCAGCCCGAAGCGCACGCCCGCCGTCACGTCATAAAACTTGATTTTTTCCGCACCGCGAATCTCGGGATCATAGGAGGAGCCGCCACCGCCCAAGGACACTTCCGCCCTCAACGCCCCCGGAAATTTGTTTTCCATGGTGAAAACCGTCCGCATCGGCTCCGCCGACGCGCAAGCCACCATCGCACCCAAAGCCACCGCGGCCAACAACCCTTTACGCACGCTCATCGTCATTGCTCCTTGTTCGCCGGCGCCAAGCGCCGAGGTTTATGATTCGGGCAAATCCTACCTTGTTCGCCCGCCCGCTGGCAATCCCGGAATTTGGGTTTTACTTGACGACGGCTCCGCTGGAAAGATCGCCATCCACCGTCACCAGCCGCAGGCGTTCGCCCTTGCTGGCCGCCAGCAGCATGCCCTGGCTCTCCACGCCACGCAGTTTGATCGGTGCCAGATTCGCCACCATGATGACCGTCTTGCCGATCAGTTCCTCGGGTTTGTAGTAGAGCGCAATGCCGGCCACGATCTGGCGGCGTTCATCACCCATCAACACATTGAGTTTCAGCAGTTTTACCGCGCCTTCGATGGGCTCCGCGCCCATGATTTTGGCCGTGCGCAACTGCACCTTGGCAAAATCGTCATAGGTGATGATGCCTTCCGGGTTGCCGATGGTGCCGGGGGGCGCGGCCTTGGGGGCCGCCGGCGCGGCCGGGGGCGTTGCCGGGCGCTCGCCATCGGGCACCGGCGCCTCGATGCGCGGGAACAGTGCGCCGGGCGGGGCCACGGCGACGTCGGGCGGCAGGATGCCGGGGGTGGACAATTCCTTGGGATCTACAGTCATGGGGTTCTCCATCCCGAGTGCGGCGCGCAGCTCGGTCATTTTGGCGGGCATCACGGGCATGAGCAATCCGGCGCAAATGCGCAGGGCTTCGGCGGCCGCGTACAACGTGGTGCGCAAGGGGCCTGGGTCCGCCGCGCGGGCCTGGGTCCACGGTTGCTGGGTTTCAATAAAACGGTTGGTGGCGCGCACGGCCTCGATCACCTGCGCGATCCCGGCGTTCAGCGTGAAGTTTTCGGTGGCAGTCCGGAAGCTGGCGGTGGCCGCAGCCACCTGCCGGAACAACTCTGCGGCCGGCCCCTTTTGGAAAGCGCCCGTTTCCGGCGCGGGCAGCCGCCCACCGCAATACTTGCCGATCATGCTCACCACGCGGTTGAGCAGGTTGCCCAGATCGTTGGCCAAGTCCGCGTTGTAACGGCGGATGAAGCCCTCTTCGGTGAACGAGGCATCCTGCCCCAGCACCATCTCGGCCATCAGGAAGTAGCGGAACGCATCCACGCCGTAGCGGTCCATCAACTCCATCGGGTTGACCACATTGCCGAGCGTTTTGCTCATTTTGGCGGAGCCCATCAGCCACCAGCCGTGGGCGAATACCGTCTTGGGCAGCGGCACGCCCAGCGCGTGCAACATGCAGGGCCAATAGACGGTGTGCGTGGTCAGAATATCCTTGCCCACCAGATGAATGGCCGGCCACCAGCGCGCAAAGGTGGCGTCGTCGCGCCGGTATCCGATGGCGCTGATGTAGTTGACCAGCGCATCGAACCAGACATAGGTTACGTATTCTTTGTCGAAGGGCAGTTCAATGCCCCACGACAGCCGCGATTTGGGCCGCGAGATGCACAAATCTTGCAGCGGCTTGCGCAAAAAACCCAGCGTCTCGTTGCGCCGGAAATCGGGTTGAATGAACTCCGGATGAGTCTGGATGTAGTCCACCAGCCAATCCTGATATTGGCTCATTTTGAAGAAATAATTGGCTTCGCGCACGCGCTGCACCGCGCGGCCGCACTCCGGGCAGTTGTTGTTGACCAGGTCCCGCGCGGTGAAAAACCGCTCGCACGGCACGCAATACCAGCCGTCGTACTCGTCGCGGTAAATTTCGCCGCGGTCGTACAAGTCTTGCAGGATTTCCTGCACAATGATCTTGTGGCGCGGCTCGGTGGTGCGGATGAAATCGTCGTTTTGGATTTCCAACCGTTGCCACGCTTCCCGGAAACGCACCACGGTGTTGTCCGCGTGGACCTGCGGGTCCACGCCCAGTTTGGCAGCGGCCTCCTGCACTTTTTGGCCGTGCTCGTCGGTGCCGGTCAGGAACCACGTAGGCCGGCCGAACAGGCGTTGGCTGCGTGCCAGCACGTCGGCCAGCACCGTGGTATAGGCGTGGCCAATGTGCGGCCGATCATTCACGTAATAGATCGGCGTGGTAATGTAATAGGAATCCGGTTTCATCCAACGCTCCTGTCGGCGGAGTTTTGTACCGCACCCCGTGGAGCGGTGCAAATCAAATCAAGATTCACCCAACGCCATCCACACGGCATTGACCGTCAAGCGCGCGAGTTCGCCTTCCGGCGCTTGCAAGATGCGCACGCCCCCCCGCCCGCGCGGCGCCCATGTGGCCGGATTGGATGGGCCGAAGAGCGCGGTGACCGGCAGCCCGACAGCCGCAGCCAGATGTGTAATGCCGGAATCGTTGCCCAAAAACGCGGCGCATTCGGCTAGCGTCGCGCCTAGTTCCGGCAACGTCAGGCCAGACAAAAACGGCAAATCTGGAAGGTTCCGCTGCAACGCTGCGGCTTCGTCGAGATCCGCCTCGCCAATGACGGCCACCACTTCGCGGCCCTGCGCGCGCCAGCGAGTGATGATTTCCACATAGCGCGCCGCCGGCCAGTTTTTGTCGGGGTTGCCGCTGCCCGGATGCACCACCAGCGGGCGTCCGCGGATGCCGCGGTCGCGCAGTCGTGCCGCACCTTGCGCGCGGAGTTCCGCGGGAAAATCCAGCACGGGATGCGGGTCGCCGTCATAGATGGCCAGCGCTTCCAGCGGTGCCAGCAAAAAAGGAATGGCGTGGCCTTCCTTGATGATAGGCGAACCGCTCAGTACCTGCTTGGCGCCCGCCAGCAGCAGGTTGCTGCGCACCTGCCCCACCGGGTCATGTAGATAATTGAACACCAAATCAAACGACCGCACCGCAGCCACTTGGGTGGGCGTCAGGTCTGGCTTGGGTACAAAAAAACGCGCCATGTCCGCACGGTCCAGCGAGACGATGCTCTGCGCCAAGCCCACGGCCAGCGCCAGCTCGGCAATGTGCGGATAACCCCAAATCTCGATGTGCGCCGCCGGCCAGCGGGCGCGCAACGCCTGCAACACGGGCAGCGTGGCGATGAAGTCCCCGATGGCGCCGCCGCGCAACACCAGAAAACGCGGGGCATGGGATACGATGGCCTCGGCCATGGCGTAAAGCTTAGCGCAGGTGAGCCACGCCGGCGATCAACAGAACCACGCCAGCCACCAACTTGGCCACGGCCAGCACGCGCAGTCCTTGCGGATGGGCCAGCGGCTTGGCGGCCCAGCGGCGGAAAAACCACGGATACAACACCAGCAACGCGCCCGCCACCACCCACGCGTAGGCAATCGTCACGACCACCAACCGCCATGCGGAATCGTGCCAGCGCACGCTGTTGAGCATGGGGTTGGCCAGCAGCAGCAGTAGCCCACCCAATGCGCGCGGTGCCAGCAGTTCATCCAGCAGCCACACAATCAGCACAAACACTACCACGCCCAGCACCGGCACGAGCGGCTTGAACGGCTCAAACCAACCCAATGCGGCATGACGCACCACCCACGTCACCCAGAACACATCCACCGCCGTCAACGCCCAGCCCGCCCATTTGGCGCGCGGGAAGGCTTGCAGCATGCGGCGGGACGCGCCGGGGCAGCGCCAAAGCACCGCGCCCACCAGTACGCTCAACAGCCCGAGCAGAATCAGCAGGTCACCAAGATACCGGGCTGGTGCCATCGTCTTGTCCTCGGCTGGGCGCGGGGCGGGTTTTCTTGCGGGGGGGGGCTTTTTTGTCCGCGGCCTTGCGCCGGGCGCGGACGTCTTCCAGGCTCTTGGGGAACGGGTGCGCCGGCGGCAACGCCGGCGCGACCAATATTTCCGGGTTGTCCGGATCGGTCGTGAAAGGCGTACCGCCCTGCACTTCCAAGTCGCCGGTGTCGGTGCGCGCAAGTTTCATGGCGCCGGCCGTGCCCACGTAGAGAGTGGCGCCCAGCAGCGCGCCGTCATAACTGAATTGCGAATGCACAAAGCGGTCCGGCGCGGCTTGGTGCAGCGTGTGGAAAACGCCATTATGATCCAACTCCAGCGTCGGCACAAAAAAGCG
>MWEZ01000163.1 GCA_002071335.1 Verrucomicrobia bacterium ADurb.Bin018 | reverse complement strand
CGCCGCCATGGTCGTCTGGCTGTACGGATTCCCCGCCGCCGTGTTCGTGTTGTAGTTGATGGTTGCCGCGCTGCCGTTATATTCGAATAGGCGGAAGTGATAGACCGTGTCGCGCTCCAAGCTGCTGATGCGTGCCGGCTGGCCGGAACCCACCCATACCACATAGTTGCCCGTACCGATTTGGTTCCCCGATCCGAAGTTGGTGTGGGCGGTATAGGCCGTGCCATCCGCCGGGAAGGCATCCACCGGACTGCCAGCCTTGGCCACCAGAATCCGTCCGGCTCCATTGCCGTCCGTCCACGTGAACCCGCTCATGCTGACTTCTGCCGGCCCACTGATTCCGATATTGGAGGCCTGCGTCCCCGGCTCAGCCGCGAGCGTGGTGCGGTTGGCCACCGGCTCATCATGCGTCCGGTAGTTCGGTGTGGCCGCGCCGTTGAACTCGTACACCGCGAAGTAGTAAACGGTTTCCGCGGATAGTGCGGTGACGGACACGTTGGTGCCCGTGCCCTTGTACACCACATAGCTGCCCGCAGCCGTCGTGTCACCCGAACCGAATGCCGCGTTGGCGTTGTAGGTCGTGGTATCCGTCGGGTCCGTTGGCGCGCTGCCTTGGTGCGCGACCACCAGCACATAGTCGCCATCGCCGCGCTCCCAACTCACCGTGTAGGACGTATTGGCCAGCGCGCTGAACAGAATGTTGGAGGCCGCCTTGCTTGGCTCGGTCAGCGTTTTCATGCCGGTATCCGGATCGCTGAAATCGCTCATGCTCTGGCTGGTGCTGTTGGTCGCCCGCACCCAATAATAATAGGTCGTGCCTGCCGTTGCAGACGCATCGTTGTAGCTGGTGGCATTGGCTGCCGCCGTACCGATGATGCTGGCCGCGCCGGAATTGTTGGATTCATGGCGATAAATTGTATATCCCGTCTCGCCGGTCACGTCCGACCAGGACACCGTGACCTTGTCCGATTGATTTTCCGTGGCGGCCACGTCGCCGGGCGCTGTCAATTTCACATAGCCGCTATCCGCCGAGCTCCAATCGCTGGTGCTACTGCTGGTGCTGTTGGATGCCACCACCCAGTAGTAATAAATCTGGCCCGGAGTCACCGCATCCGTGAAGCCACTGGCTTTCGCGCCCAGCGCCGTCGCGCCGGCAGGGTCGGAATCAGTATCGCGGAACACATGGTAACCCGTCGCCCCCGTCACCGCATCCCACGTCACCGTGATCAAGCTGGTTGACGTGCCATCCGTTGCCGCCACCCCCGTGGGCGCGGCCAGCCGCCGGTAGCCGGTGTCCGGATCGCTCTCCGCACTCGAACCGGATGCGTTGGTCGCCGTCACCCAGTAGTAGTATGACTGACCGGGATTGGCCGAGCTATCGTTGTAGGTTGTGGTATTCGCCGCGTTTGTGTAGATGGCCGTGGCCGACCCGAAAGAGTTGGCCGTGTGCCGCCAAATCACATAACCGGTTTCACCGGAACCATCGGTCCAACTCAACGCCACGTGCGCCGTGCTGGTGCCGTCGGAAGCCGTCAGACCGGCCGGCTTGGCGGGCGCTGGCGCGGTGTATGTGATTACAATTGTGTTGCCGCTGGCCGATACGCCAAACGTGCCCGCCGCCGCCCACTTGGTGCCAATGGTCATGTTGGCCGCACTGGCCGAGCTACCGCTCATGATCGTCCACGAGTACGAGCTGTTCGCGTTGAATCCGCCCGGTGCACTGGCCGGCAAATTAATGGTCAGGGCCGAGGATGCCCCCACCGCCCCGGAAGCAGCGATCTTGTCGCAATCCGTGCTACCCAGTCCCGTGACGTCGCAGGTATAGGTGCCGCCCCCCAGCGCCGCCGCGCCGTTCACGGTCAGCGTGCCCGCGGTGCCCGCCGTATTGCCCGGACTGATGGTGCCTGCCAGCGATGAAATCGGCCCCACAGTACCCGCCCCCGCCAGTGTGGCGCCGCTGTTCACGGTCATCGCCGAACTGCCCAGCGCCCCGCTCACCAGTAGCGTACCCGCGCTCACGGTCGTCCCACCACTCATGGTACTGCTACCCGTCAGCGTCAATGTGCCCGCGCCTTGCTTGGTCAGCGTGCCTGTGCCGCTGATCACCCCCGTGTTCGTCACGCTGTCGGAACGATACCACACCAACGCCGCATTATTCGTGATGGCGCCGGTCACGACCCCCGCTGTGCCATTGTTGCCAATCTGCAACGTCCCGCCACTGATCACCGTGCCACCGGCATAGTCATTGTCCCCCGTCAAAATCATCGTGCCATCCCCCGCCTTCCCCAGCCCCCCGCTCGAAATTTTGCCGGAAATCAGCACTTGGTTCTTGTTCGTGATGATTCGCGTGCCATTGTCCAAACTCACCGTGTTCGTGATTTCCAACCCCCCGGTGCTATTTTGCGCGAGCGCAACGCCACCTTTGATCACCACTGCCTTGGTAAGTGTGCGAGCGGCAGTACTATCAGCGCTGTATTCCGTCCCGCCGTCCATCGTCAGCGTGCCCCCGCTGTTCATGGTACCCGTATATTGCCAAATGTTCCCCTGTTTCAGCTCAATATTGCCGCTATGGGTTCCCGGTCGCAAGCGGAAGGTTCCGCCGCCGTATTTGACCAGCGTCCCCGCTCCCGTCATGGTGTCGGCATCCATGCCGCCGGCATTCACATTGGAAAAGACAAGGGTACTACCGCTGGCAATATCAAAGCCGCCGCGGAAATATAGGTTCCCGGACGAAACCGACACCGTCGAGCTGTTATAAGTAGTCAGTCCCCCGTACCATGTCGCTGATCCGGTCGTTGTCTTGGTCACTGTCCCGTTATACAGAGTCAAGGCAAGCGGCTGCAGATTCATTGCGTGCTTAATATCCAACGTCGCGTTCGTTCCCACATTCACCGCCCCGGTCCCCAACGCATTGCTCCGGGTGTTAATCTCCACCTTGCCCTTCTCAATCCACGTGCCGCCGCTGTACGTGTTGGCATTCGTCAGCACCACCGTCGCTGCCGATTTCACCTGCAGTTGCCCCCCGCCAGAGTGCACACCGTTAATGTACAGCGTGTTGCTGCCCCAAACTCGTATCGGTGACCCGTTGTTGTTCACCGCGCCATTGAATACCAGATTGCCCGATACCGGATTCAGTTCCATGTAATCCGACGCGTCTCCATCCCCCGTGATGGCACTGTTGAACGTGTGTGTGCCGGATGAGTCATTTTGAATTTTCGGATAGCTGGAGCCGCCATACACATAGAACCGGAAGCCGTCGCCGCTAATCGTGCGCGCCGTGTTGTTGGAAAAATAAATCTGGTGCGTGATCTTGGGATTGCCCGCGTTGTTGGTCATGTTGGGGAAGCGATCGTTCGCAAAGAAAATGATGCCATGGTCATCGTAGGCATCCCAGTAACTATCCCCGTTGCTATGCTTGTACCAACGCCCGCCATCAGCTCCCCGTTTGAAATATCCGTCAGGGGCGTCACCTTTCCAGCTAAACTGCTCCTGGCCGCTCGCCGGCAACAGGCTACCGGCTACCACCAGCACGCCCAGCGCCAGACGGCTCATCCGGGTCCAAAGTGAAATATTTTTTGCGTTCATTGCACTACCACCCTCAGGTTAAACCGATTCCTGACCGCCATGCTTCATCACGGGACATCATAAGGCACGACCACTCGGAAAAATCCCTTGTGCAAGCTGTTTGTCACCCAGTCTTCCACATCCACCACCAAGTGGGTCTCCGTGGCCGTACCGCTCCAAATTTCCTCGATGTAGGGGTTTTCAAAATCAAGCTCGTCCGTGAACTCCAACCGATAGGTCATGTTGGGCACCGCGATCGTGTCCCAAGACACGGTGTGGGGATCCCCGGACAGTTCTGCCGGCGCATGAATCGCCAACTCCAACCGCGCGTCCGCTTCCGTCGGATTCAAGTAATCGCTAAAGAGCACTTCGAACAGGTCGCTGAATCCATCGCCGTCGTGATCAGGGTCGTTAGGGCTGGTGCCCGTGATGTTGTTTTCCATTTCATCTGGAATGCCATCGCCGTCAGAATCAATATCCGGCTCGCCTGTGCTGCGCAGTTTCCATGCGCCAAATGTCACGATGATGTTGGCGACGTCGTTACTGGTGCCTTCAAACGGAGCTGTGTCTGCGTAATAAATAGCCTTGTCCGCCTGCGGATTGTCAAAAACCCGCGCGAAATACAAATTGGTCGGGCACAGCCGGTTGGTAAACGTCTCCGAAAAAAAGCCTGGGAAAATGGCATCTTTACCAATGTAGGAGTTGGCCATCAGCGGATTGGCGGGGTGCCCCGCCCCCGTATCGGGATCCGGAGCAATGATGACGCCAAGTGGCGTCGTTTGGCGGATCTCCACCAAGGAAGAGCTATTGGAAAAGTTGTTAACCCCGGGCAACACGCGGCCGATTTGGTCCTTCACCGGTACGTCATTACCAACCGAAACCGAGATGATTTGTGCCGGCGCTGAACTCGGAAACCATCCGATGCCCCACACCAGAGCCATCATCGCTGTCAATCGCAGGCTTGTCTTCATTTTTTGCCGTCCTTAATTCATCAGCCTCAAAAAATCAGCCCGTGGCAAACCGTACAACGCTTTTCCACTCCATGCAAATGATGCACCGCAAATTTGCGGGTGCCGTCCCCCCCCACTAGGCCACGGCGGTTTTCCGCCGCCGCTTGCCCAACCAAAGCCCCCCGGCTCCCACAGCCAACAAAGCAAACGTCCCCGGCTCCGGAATCACCTCAAAATAGTTGACGTGATTGGTCGCCGTAACATCGTCATAGGTCACATACCATGTGCCAATGGAGCCATCGTTGGTCTTGACCGTGCTGATCCCCCAATAACTGGCGATCACAACGCCATTGGGGAAATCTGTCGCGCCGAAAACACGGATGTAAATACTGTCATACCCCGAAATAAAAAAGGAGGTGTAGATGTTGTACCAGTCATAGCCGTTGGCATTGCCGCCGATTGCCGGCCCGATGTGCGTGGAATACACGATTTCATGGTCGGGCGGCACGGATTCAGGATTGTACACGGTCTGATCCGTTGGCGCTTGATTATTCGGCGCATAGTTCGGTTCACCCGGCAAAGAACCGCTATATTCTCCGAAGATATCAAAGTTGTCGTCCGCATCCGTGCCAGG
>MWEZ01000162.1 GCA_002071335.1 Verrucomicrobia bacterium ADurb.Bin018 | reverse complement strand
CGTATTCTTCTCGGCCAAAGCCACTCCAAGCGACACCGATTGCGCGGAAATCACTGCTGGACCGGAAGTGGTCGGCCAGATAACGGGGGCGGGGTATGAAAAATACCAGCCGCCAGAACCAGAAAAGAAAAATCCAACACCCCAGATGGTTGCATGGCCACTATATCACGGCGATCAAAAAGCATGGGGAAAAATCCAGTACCGAATTAAGAATTGCCTAACACCGGCACCCGTGTGTGAAGGGAGCGACTGCTCTCTGTGCAGAATAGAGGGTTATTTCTACCTAATTGACGTAGGGATACTGGTTGTGACCAATATGGTTGTAACCGCAAACAATTGTGATCTGGATGTAGGCAGTTCAAGGGCGCGCACACAGACCAGAATCACAGAAACCATAGATCACGAGCAGCTTCATCTGGCGCTGCTGGAACGTTTCGTAGCCGAATGGAATGCCAAAATACCAGATTTGAGCCTTGCGGACTCTTGTGATTACGCGCAAATAATACTTGATGAGTTTTTAACCGAGTATGAAGCAGCAAAAATCAAATTTGAAGATAACCCACACTGTCCGGAATTTGATGGGGCCGCAACCTTCAAATTTGATGCATGTAATGAAGTGTATTCAGGCAAGATTAATTGTAATTAGGATGCAACTATGAAAATCATCAACATTATTGTACTGTCGATTATGACAGGAGCATTATCCGGTTATGGCGAGATGGTTGCTGCGCCGGCTGATCTGTGGACGAAATACGATTTAATTGCCAAGGTAACCATCTTGACAGTTCATACCAATCAAGAGGTGCTTTACTTTGATTCACCCCGCGGAAAATCGTATGGTTACCCAATGGAGGTGGAGGTGACGGAGGCCTTGCGGATGCCGCCGGAAATGGAGCCGGGCAGAATCCAGTTGCTGGCGCCGGTCTACAGCATTCATGGAGACAGGCGGCTTGAATTCGATTTTTATTCCAAAGGGGAATATTCGGCCGGGAATCAACCCGCTGTGGCTTGTTCATACCAGCGGAGAAACGGGACATGGCTGGTCTCGGAATGGGTTCTTTCGGAGGCGCAATGGGCGGAGTATCGCGACCAAAAAGAGCGTGGGGTGTCGAGCGTGGATTCACCGCGCAGTGAATCCCGCGATATGGTAGAAAATGCACGAGAATTGATCCGGCAATGGCGCGGCGGCGAGATCAGTATGGAAGAGTATAACGAAAGAATGACCCCCATCCGTGAATACTACCGGTGGCAATCGGACAAACTGCAGGAACTTCCTTAATCGGCTGATTCTGATCTTGGGGCTGTTCTGGCTCCACAGCAGCCGGGCGGAGCCGGTGGCGCGGCCGGCGGAGTCGTGGGAGGAGTACGACCTGATCGCCAAGGTGGTGGTTCGGAGCGTGGACGCGTCGCAGGAGGTCAAGACCTACGACACGGCGGAGGCGCAGATGTTTGCCCATCCGGTGGAAGTGGAGGTGGTGGCGCCGTTGCGGATGCCGGGGACTGGAGTGACCTGGACTGTGCTGGCTCCGGGTTATGGGATCTATCGTGGAAAAAGGCTGGATGTCTATTACTGGACAAACGGCGTATATTCCACGACCAACGTGCTGGCTCTGGCATGCCGGTTCGCGCGCGACAAAGCCACGCTGGCGGTCGATTGGGTGTTGACGGATGAGGAGTGGGAAACCTACCGGCGGCAGAAGGAGACCGGGGTGGTTGAGAGGCCGCTTTCACAGGAAGATTATGAAATCCAGCAACGGCTGGATGCGGCAAACAAATTGGAGGTTCCTCGCTATTTTCAGTGGCTGAGTATGGCGGGTGAGGGAAGTTTTCCTGCAACGAAGTAGAGCATGGCAACCATGTTTCGGATGCTTCGATAGCCACGAGCCTTGCGGCGGACGGCGGAGAAGACGCTGTTGAGCCCCTCCATGAACGCATTGGTTATGCCCTGCTCCCAATGCGCTAGGATACCCGCGATGTGCGACTCGATCAGGTCGGCTACACGGGCCATGTGGTGAAGCAGCCTACGACTTGCCTTCCGGGCCTCCCGGCGCACCCAGCGGCACCACTCCCCAAAACGTTCCGCCGCTGCGGCCGCCGAATCAAGCGCATAGATTTCTTGCAGCACCAGACGCATCTGGTAGGCCCGGCCTGTCTGGAGCATGTTCTGGTCGATCTGCCGCAGGGGTGCCCGTTGTTTGCGGGTGAGGTTCTCGGGATTCTTCAGCCACAGCCAGCGGCTCTTGACGAGTACCGCCCGGGCCGTGGCCGAGCCGCTTTGTGCTTCAGCCCGCCGCACCAGGTCGACCGCCTGGTTGGCATGGGCGATCACATGGAACTTGTCGTAGATGATCTGGGCGTTCCGGCAGTAATCGCGAACCCCCTTGGCATATGCCTTGCTCATGTCCATGGACACATGCGTCAGGGCGTGGGGGTGGCCGTTATGTATCGCCAGAGCCTGCACGAACTCCGCCCACGTTTCGCTGTCCTTTCCCGGCGTGGCAAACAGCACGGCCTTCTTCACCAGATCCGCGAAGACCGTTAGATAGCGATGGCCTTTCGCCCGAGTCATCTCATCGACGCCCACGCAGGTCACGTCAGACATATCGATGGCCGCATGCGCCTCCTCGACATAGGCCTGGACTACTCGCCACATCCGGGTGTCCTGCTCACCAAGGATTTCAGCCGCCTTCTTCACCGGCATCTCCCGCATTAAGGTCAGCGCGAAGGCTTCGAACTCCTTTGTGAGGTGCTTCGCTCGACCTTCCCATGGCGGGGTCACGCGCCAGACTTTGCCGCACTGCGGACACCGGCCCCGCGGAAGGTCGCAGACGATCTCGGCCTCCTTGCTGAAGATGTTTAGATGGCGCCAGCGTAGCCCCCGCACATGATCATGGCAAACCACGCCCGTACTCCCGTCGTGCGGAGAGCGCTCGTTAACCCAGAGCTCCGGCGTTTCCTTCACATGCAGTTCTAAAGCATTCTTGGCCTCGTCGAACGTCGCCCGCTCGACCACCCATGCATCGCCTAATCCCAACAGTTCGCTAAACAATTTTTCTGGTGTTGTCATACCCCTGAAACTGAACTATTTTCCTGATTCTGGCCACTGGAATCAGCGAGGAACCAAATTGGAAGATATAATCAATCAGATGGAAAATGGCGAAATATCCCATGAGGAATACGAACGCCAATCAGCGCCTTTAATGGAGATTCTTACCCAACCGAAAGTTGTGACAACGTTTTAGTTTGTCCAGATCACCGGCAAATTGCTTGGCGAGAGAATGGGATTATTGAGCAATATATGGGATGGACATCTGTTTTATGAAAAAAATCGCACATCTTGGGGCATGCTTGCTCCTTGTATTTGTAGCTTCGTATGCTCAACAAATGACAGATATATACGCAACTAAAGACCCGGTTTTTAATCAGGAGCCACAGGCAAGCGAAAATCTGTCCACTCAAGAACTGGATGCCGATACAAACCGGAGTGCACAGGTCGAAGCGCTTCTTCAGCGGATAACCTTGCGCAGGGAATTGAAGGCCGGACACATCACAGAGGAAGAATTTCTGCGGCAAAAAGCATCTCTGGATGAAATCATTCACGAACCCATTGCATATTCGGACGATAATCCCCCCGAGGTGTCATCGCATATGGCCGAGGATCCGGACCTGCAGGCGCGGGTGAATGCATTTCAGAAGAAATTAATTCTTCGCGGGCGTATGGAAATGCGGGCCATTACACAAGATGAGTATGATCGGGAAGCCGCTCCATTGGATGACATCATTCAATATCCCGGCATATTGACTAACCGTGTTATTCCGGAGCAAGTAATGAGCCCAGATTTACGAGAGCAAGTGGATGCGTTCAAGCAATATATCACCCTTCGAAGGGAATATCAGCGTGGACAAATATCGGCTGAAGAATACGGCCGGCAGTTCAAGATTTTCGATGAAATCATGAACCGCTCGGTCCGTTGGACAATCATTGAGTAAAGGTAAAACTAAACAAGAGCCAAGGGGTCGGCCCTATAAATTAATAAAACGGACTGATGGGGTGGCTGGAACCTGATTCGGCTAGCGCCATTCGTGTTTGGGATATTTGCGACGGAGTTCCTGCTTGATGCGGGGATAGTGGTCGCGCCAGAAGCCGGGGAGGTCCTTGGTGATCTGCACCGGGCGCTGGCTGGGGGCGAGGATATGGATCACGAGCGGGATGCGGCCGGAGGCGAGCGTGGGCAATGACTCCACTCCGAACAATTCCTGGATGCGGGCGGAGATGAATGGCTCCGCGGTGTCGGCATACTGAACCTTGACGGCGCGGCCGTTGGCGAGCGTGACACGCTCGGGCATATGTTTTTCTACCAGCGCAATCTGCGCGGGGGATAGCAGCGATTTTACGGCGGGCAGGACGGGGCGGTCCTTGATTTCCTTGTGAGAAACCGCGCCGTGGCAGATTTGCTGGATCAGCAGTTCGCGGGAGGCTTCGTCGTAGGCCGGAATCTGCCAGTCGGGGCAGACCGCGGCGAGGAGATTGACGCGGGCAATCCATTGGTCCACGGTGCGATCCCACTGCTTGAGGGCGCACTCGCCGGAAAGGACGGCCTTGGCGAGAAGTTGCGCGGCTTCTTCGGCGGGCGGCGGCTCGGAGGGGCGGGAATCCAACGCCAAGTCTCGAAACACCACCTCCTGCCGGGCCACCACGCGTTTGGCGGCGGCATCCCATTGCACCGTGATGCGGGCGCTGAAATCGTCGGGATACAATTCCCGCAGCCATTCCTCGCGGATGGCGGTGGCTTGGGTGAGCAGCACATTGATTTCACCATCGCTACGGCCGATTTCGTTGATTTCGTTGGCGACCAGCAGGGGGGCTTCGTCAGCGATGGATTCGCGGGCCAATTCGCCGCGGCGTTTATGCACCAACTCGCAGCGCAGCGTGCCCCGGTCCAGCCGTCGCGCCACTTGGTCGGAAAATCCCAGCAGGATGCACTTGGCGACGTCGGCATCTTCGGGGGGGGAGGTTTCCAACGGCAGTTGTTGTGCCGCCGCGATGCGCAAAAAATAATCCCAGACGGGGCCGACCTGCCGTGCGGCGGCCGCGTGGATGCCCAGCTTCCGGCAGCGCTGCAGATCGAATTGATTATGCCGGGCATAATTCCACGCGCGCATCAGCAAAAACAGGTCCGAGCCGCCGGCCTCG
>MWEZ01000161.1 GCA_002071335.1 Verrucomicrobia bacterium ADurb.Bin018 | reverse complement strand
CCGAGCGCATCGATGCGTTGACAAGCAAAGAGGCCGAAGATAAGGTTAAAAAGATGAACTTCTCCCCTCTCGAAAGATCGGCAGACGAGGCGGCAGCCGAGATATACAAACTCGCCGAGCGCATCGATGCGTTGACAAGCGCGGGGTACACGTCCGAAGAGGCACTAAAAGAACTAAACAACCTCGGGTTCGAGAACGTCACCAGATCGCTTGAGAAGCTCGGCGTGGCATTGGGCAACGTTGGCGCGGAAGCAAACACTGAGGGAATCGATAAGCTTAAGGATTCGCTATCGGATTTCCCAGACGCAAGCGGCATTTTTGACGGCATCGATTTCGACGCAGTAAACGCGCAATTTACAAACATATCCAATGTAGTTGTCAGGATCAATGTCGCTCTAAAAGATGTAAATGATACCTTAGGCGACTTCCAACAAAAAGCACAAGACGCCTCCGGCGATATGGCTGATTTAGTTGAGAAGCTCAAGAAGATGTCCGAACACACAGGCAAGTTAAAAGAAAACCTTGAAGCTCTTACCTCAAAAACCTGGACGATCAACGTTGTATACAACGAAACCAAACAATAAAGGCGGTGAACGCCGTGATACTTGAAGAGCTTATAGCGATTAGAAAAGAACTCGAGAACATACAGAACATAGACATCAACATTGACAAGCAGATCGATAAAATTGTCGACGAAAAACTTGACTCGTTACGGCGCGAGTTGGATCAGCAGGTGAACGGTGTTATTACCCCACGTGTGAACGATATATACGCCAGAATGTCGATAAACGAGCACAAGACTACGCAAACCGAACGCGAGATCAAAGAATTGCCGAAACGCTTCTTGAGGAGACAATAAGATGGCGGCCTACGTATCGAGAATCATCACAAGCATTGCCGATCTCAAGATCGAATCATTCAGCGCAACACACAACCGCGGATATACCCCGAACACGGCAGAGCTAACGATCGTCACAAAGAAGACCGAACCGTGTCCGTTCGCGCTTGGAACAGAGTACATATTCTACGCGAAATCAGAATCGGAGCCGGGTGTAGGTTCGCAATCAGAAGCCTTCCGCGGTTATCCTTATCAAACAAGATGGGAAGAAACAGCGGACAGCACACATAAACGATGGTACGTGAGTTTCATCGATGCGCTCGGCGAGATTGAATCCTACGACGTCGACATCAAACCGACAGGCGAAGGCACGGACGCGTTGCAAGACTTCTACAAAACCACGCTCCCAGCAGCTTACTACGGCGCGACAATCGAGAGCTTCTCGTTCCAAGGGAATGGGTTGCAAGGGTTGAGAGAGTATGACGCGTATCGTGGTTACTGCCCGTATGGAGGCGACGGTGACGAGGTCGGATCGGCGTTTGACCGGACGAGCGGATATATTCGCATCGTGTCTGGCGGCGATAGTCTCCCGGGTTCTTATGCCGTAAAGGTACGCGCGCCGTTTACCGATCCAAGCGGGGTGGCAGAAGAAATATCTGTGACGTATAGCACGGCGTCCCAGCAGTGGTGGATTCCGTTTGCGGCGAAGAATGACGATAACACAAAGATATTCGTGCTCTTTATGACTTATGTTAAGCACGCGCAGGTTTATGTAGAAGAGGGAAGTATCAACCAACTATATTTTGACGACACGAATACCGCGTTCAACGTCTTTACGCAATCATTCTACGAGGAAAAGATACTCGCAAACAACTTATCCGCTCTCGGGTTAACGTTCAGCGCAACACTCAAACCGTTTTTTATAATCCCAGAAGACGACGATATATTTTTGACATTGGTTATTCCTTGGAGAGCTGAAAGTTTAGCAGAAATAGAAATAGACACAAACCCGGACGCGATCAACATTCAACCTGAAGAAGCGATATCAAGCCTTTTGCTTACAGCGTTCAAGTACAATCTCCCCAACTACATCACCCTCCACATCCTCTCACAATCTGCAGAACAGATACACGAAGTGATCATCGGTGACGAAGCCGAAGCGGACGTGATCGATATGCCGCAGATACTTGATCTTGACGCGTTGAACGCGGTTGCAAACCACGAATACAACGAGCGCCTCTACAACACCGAAACGACTTGCACATATGAACACGGAATGTTAGGCTCGATCCCGCTCGCTGTGCATTTTCCGACATCGGAATCCGCGCACACATATCAGGGCGCGAATTGCGTTCTTGAGCGGACGGAAATAAACTACGACCTCTCATCCGGGGTGGTCGTGACGCTCACGTTCAAGGAGAAAGCGAACACCTCCGGGACGATGAAGGTATTCCCCGGAAACATCTTGTACCGCAAGATCGCCGAATCCTACGCGAACGCCCCAAGCATTATAACCAACATCGAGTATTGTTGGATCGATCGCGTGACCGGCAAGACAAAGATACGATGGAAGGACGACACGATATCTGAATACTCGCAGAACGAGATCGAGATCGGGGAGAATGGCGTGTTGCTTTGGAAGGCGCCGCTAACTAAAAAGGAGAAGTTCAACTACTTATGAGCATAAGCGCGAAGATGTTCGGGTTTCTTCCCGTGATGAACGGGCGGATCACGTTTGATGAAGAGCTGAAAGGGATCGTGTGTGCCGCTAACTACGGCAGCGACTATAACATCGTAACCGTAGAATTAAACGAAGAAACGCAAACCGCTACGTTGAATAAAGTGTTTGATACAAACATTATAGCCGGTTCTGGGCTTAACATTTATGATTATCGACCGTTTATCTATGATAGAAAAATTCAACGTTGTTACTCAATAGTTCAAAACGCCGATTATAAATGGCATGTTATCAATTCTTCTGTTGACGATGAAGGTGTAGCAATACACACGCCGATCGGATTAACAGAGTTTGATGATGTTGGTGGCGCTTTTGTGTATGCCACTAATCTCGCAACCGAGACAGCATCTACACGCGCGTTTTACTATTCAACAAACAGAAAATATATGTATATTTTACTGAAGCTATCTGATAACACGCATAAATGGGTAAAAGTCGCGTTATCAAGCGGTATGCAGACACTTATCAATGAAGAGATATATGATTCCGAGCATTATACCGGCTGGCCGGAGGATGTTGAAACAAATGATGAAACAGAAGTGGAAGAAATATTAGAGAATCCTTTATATTATGATGATTTAACCACTGAGCTAATCGAACCCGAGGAGGAAGAAATACAAGAGTACGAAAAAAACCTGTACTCGTTTAACGGCGGCGGGTGGTTAGGAGCAGGGTACAACAACAACAGCGGGTTATCCGGCGGTGGCGGCGGTGGCGGCGGCTATTATGGCGGCGGTGGCGGTGGCGGCGGTGGTTATTCTTTTTCATATAGCAGTAAATATGGTTTACTTTATGAATTCTACAATGCCGGCGGCGGCGGTGGCGGCGGTTCTTCTTATCACAACCCAAGTTATATTTCTGATTTTAGTTGTAGTGATGGGGCACATACCGGGCACGGAAAAATCACGCTCAACGGAACAACTTACAATTGCACAGGGCGAACCATATCTATAAATTTGCCTGCAGGCGCCTATCCGGTAGAAGTTTGTGGTGCTTCTGGCGGAGATACATCTGGAGACGGGTGGCTTGGGATAAAAGGCGCGGGCGGGAAAGGTGCGACAGTAACAGGCACTTTAACACTAACTGAATATACAACCGTTTATATCACTGTGGGCGGAAAAGGCAAATCCGGATACGATTGCGATCCGCGCGGTGGTTGTGGAACAGGTGGAGGCGCCTCTGATATTCGTATTGGCGGCACTTCTACCGGATACCGCGTGATTGTAGCTGGAGGTGGTGGCGGCGCAGGCGGGCAGCATCAACAAGATGCGAGCGGGTATTATCCACATACGCCGCCACTTCCACAAACTATCCCGGGGTCTGGGACTGTGCAAGCGCCGAATGGTGGGAACGGCGGATTAAACGGTTACGCTGGTGAAAGAGACTTGACGCCAAACCCCGGATATGGTGGGGGTGGCGCAACCCAATCAGCAGCAGGTTCTGGCGGCTGGCAAGGAAGCCCATCGGGATGCACCGCTGGGGGGATGGGGCAAGGTGTTGTTGGCGGGAAAGGCGGTGCCAGCGTTGTTGGTTATAATACCGGCTACGGCTTATTTGTCCCAAACCCGCTCGATTTTGATCCGGAAGACACTCTATTATATCCGTTTGCTACCAAATCTTTCGATTTCTATTATAACACCCCTAATAGAAGCTCATTATACAGGTTGTTTGAAGGAGCAAGATATGGTGGATGTGGGACAAACGTACTTAATGAACATGTATATTACTTAAACACATTTGATAAAACAAACATCATCAGTGCGACCGGATACAAAACCATCGATGGCGAAACAACCTATTATCAAGACATCGATTACACATTGATGGAAGTAAGACGAATCGGATTATCCAGATATCAAAGCATAAACGTAAATCAGAATCGTTATTCCGATTGGCATGATCCGCTTCCATTTATCAGCGTAGGCGGACAAACTTATTTACTCGTGGCTAAAAACGGGCGAAACGGCGAAGGCGAAGAGACACACACGCTTGGATTCCTCAATATTGATACGCGCGCGTTTATCTCAACCGGCAGAACGAGTTATGATTCTACACCCCATATATATGTTGCTCCCGATAACTCTTATGCTTTATTAGTGCCGGATAGTTCAAATCCGATTATGCTGTTTTCAAATGGCGATTTTTCAAACACAAACTTCAAAGGGTTAATAAACATCGATACGATAGAACGCAGAAAAACGCTGATGTGCGCTTATTTTGTAAGTCCTTCAGGCCCGCCCGCAATTATTGATTATTCCCCAGCTTCCCCTAAGGTATATGCCATTGACTGGAAAACCTACGGCAATATGCCAAATTTTGCAAACAACAAAATATATGCGAGCTTATCCGAAGGATACTACATTTACGACGGCAACATCGGAAAGTTGATGCTTACGGAGTTTGACGAAGACGACAAACCGGGAGACTTCTATATTCCTTCGTTTGATGGATACGCCGGAAAGGCGTGGATCAAATGGTATGCGGTAGACGATATGCTTGGGAGCAGTGCATTATTCGAAGCGCCGCTCATACAATAATTAAGAACAATTATAAGGAGGAAGAACATGGCCTATTTAGAAAGCTCTGCAATCACCCTTTTCACCGCGGAATCGATATCCGCTGGGAGTGTTTTCACA
>MWEZ01000160.1 GCA_002071335.1 Verrucomicrobia bacterium ADurb.Bin018 | reverse complement strand
TGCCAGCAGCGCGCGCACGTCCGGCCAAAACCAAATAAGCAATCCGCCGCCCAGCAGGGCAAGAATGGCGATTGCCGCCTTGCGCTGGCTACCGGGGGTCACGGAATGTCTGCCGGCAACACCACAACAGTAACATCGCCTGCATTGCCGAAGATGGTTTGTGCGATCGCGCGCACATCCTCCGGCTGCAATTGGCGTAGGCGTTCAATCATCTGGAACGAATGCTGCCAGCCCAAGCCAAGCAGTTCATCAATGGCGCATTGTTGCGCCAAGCCGGAGTTATTCTGCAGGCTGCGCGCTTGGCCGGCGACCATTTGTTCAACCGCACGAGCGAACTCTTCTGGCCGCGGACCCGACTGGCTCAATCGGTCTGTCTGTACCTGGATTTGCCGGCACACTTCCGTGCGGCCTTCCGTCGTGGTGCCGGAATAAATCATGAAGAGACCACCCACCGGGCCGGTCAATTGCGACGCCCCGGTGTAGTAGGCCAGACCGCGTTTATCACGCACTTCGATGAACAAATCCGAGGACAGGCCGCTCAGGGTGTCGGCCAGAACCGACAGTGCGTCTTCGCGGGGATCGCCCGCCGCAATGCCGCGCCATGCCCGCACAATGACGGTTTGTTTGAAGGGCAGCCCTTTTTCCAATTGCGCAGGTTCGGTCACAGTATCTGGCAACTTGGGCCAAGTGGGGGCGACGCCGGGGGGCAGTGGCGCAAAACCCGTTTCAACCTGTGCCACCACTTCCGCGGCGTTGATATTGCCAAAAACAGCCACCACCACATTGGAACCGACCAACAAGCGGCGATGGTGCGCGACAATGTCATCACGGGTCAATGCGCTGACACTTTCAGTGTTGCCCAAGCTGGAATACTGGTAGGGGTGGCCGGGAAAAAAGGCGTCGCGCACCATTTGTTGGGCGTGGGTCATGGGTTTTTCCAGCGAGCGCTGAATATCAGCCAACTGGAAGGCGCGTTGCTTTTCTATTTCATCGGCGGGGAACTGCGAGTCTATCAGGCATTCCGCGACGGTGTTCAACATGAGCGGCAAATCTTCGGAAAGTCCCGCAGCATTGAGGCCGTAGGTGTTGCGGCCGGAATAAGCGCTGAGCGAAACCGCGCGCGATTCAAGCTTGCTGGCCAACTCGGCCGCAGAAAGTTGCGATGTGCCGCGGAGCAGCAATTCGGCCGTCAGTTGAGAAATACCTGCTTGACCGGCCTGTTCGCCCAAAACGCCGCCACCGATGACCACGGAGACATACGCCATCGGCAAGCGGGGGTCTTCGCGAACCAGCAAGCGCATTCCGTTGGCGAGGGTGTGCAACTGGATGGCGGCATCCTTGGAAGTTGCCGGGGCTTGGGTGGTGGGTTCTTCGGACGCAGGCGCGAGAATTGCCAGCGATCCGTTCTCCGGGCGCAGATATTTTTGGACCACCCGCTGCAAATCGGCTGGGGTGACCTGCTGGACGAGATTCAAGTAGGTTTCATTGAAGCGCGGGTCGCCGGTATAAAACTCGCCGGAAGCAAAGGACTGGGCTTGGCCCTCCATGGTGGTCAGGGTTTGGATGGCCCCGGCGAGGACTTCCCGGCGCGCCTGTTCAATACGAGCGGGGTCCATCAACGTGCTGTGCCAAGAAGCAACTTCCGCGCGCAAGGCCGCCAGCGCTGCCGCTTCCTGTGCAGGCTCACATTCGAAGGTAATGCCAAACAGGCCGGGTTCTTTCGGCGTGTAGTTCCATGCCTCGATATCCAGCACCAACTGTTCCTCTTCGCGAAACTTTTTGACCAAGATGGAGGCGCGTCCGGAGCCGATCACCGAAGCCAACACATCGAGGGCCGGGGCGTCGGCATTGGCCAAATCGGTGCCGTGGAAAACCCAGCCCACGCGGGTGACGTTATAGGGGCCGGTTTTGCGGCCATATTGCTCGGCCAATTGCGGCGGTTCGGCAGGGATCAATACCGGCTCGCGTGGTGTGCGCGGAATCTCGCGCATTTGTTCGCGGACGGCAGCTTCCATATCATCCAGCGCCACATCGCCCACGATGGCCAAGATCATGTTGTCCGGGGAATAGTGGCGTTGATGGTAGGCCACCAAGTGATCGCGGTTCATGGTGATGAGGATATCTCGCCAGCCAATCACCGGCACGCGGTAGGGATGCACCCGAAAGGCGGTTTCATTGACTAGCCGGCTGAACACGCGCATGGGGTCGTCTTCGCCCATGTCCACTTCGCGCAGGATGACTTCGCGCTCGCGCTCCCATTCTTCGGCGGGGAAAGATGGATGGAATACGGCATCCGTCAAAACGTCCAAGCCCACCAGCCAGTGCGCCGAGGGCAGCACCACATGAAATACCGTGCGGTCGTTGGACGTGTAGGCGTTGATCTCGCCGCCGATATCCGCAATCTCCTTGGACACCTGGCCGGGGCCGCGCTTGGCCGTGCCCTTGAACACCATGTGTTCCAGATAATGTGAGAGGCCTCCGCCCAGTTGCGCACCTTCATGGATTGCACCCGCATTGACCCAGTATTGAATGGCCACCAGTGGCGCGCTGCGGTCCTGTTTCAGGAGCACAACCAGACCATTGTCCAACACCACACGTCGGATGCCGGTTTGCGCCGCTTGCAGGGAATCAACGGGATTCTGTGCCATGGAAAACTCCTGAACGAAAAACAAGGCCATCGAAAGGCCAAGGATTTGCCGCCAACGATTCATGGGCCGGAAGATACCATGCGCACGGGCGAAAGCAAAGCATCCGCCGGCGTGAAGGCAAAGCCGCCATCGCGCAAGACGCGATGGCGACTGGGGGGGGCTGCGTTACTGCAAAACCGCGCCAATGTCCGCTGGGCCGACCAAGCGCTGATAGCGCGCGAGCCAGCCGGTGGTGATACGCGGCTTGAAGGGCTTGAGTTTGGCCGCGCGTTTTTTGAGTTCGGCGGCGGAAACCAGGAGGTTCAATTTGCCCGCGGGAATATCAATAGAGATTTTGTCCCCTTCTTTCACGAGGGCGATGGGCCCGCCGCTGGCGGCTTCCGGAGCCACGTGGCCGATGGCCGAACCGCGCGTGGCGCCGCTAAAACGGCCGTCAGTAATCAACGCGACATCCTTGTCGAGCCCCATACCGGCGAGCGCGGAGGTGGGCGATAGCATTTCACGCATTCCGGGGCCACCCTTGGGGCCTTCGTAGCGAATGACCACCACATCGCCCTTTTTGATTTTGCCGGCGTAGATGCTGGCAATGGCGGCTTCCTCGCTGTCGAAGACACGCGCCTTGCAGGTTTTAACCAGCATTTCCGGTGCGACCGCCGAGCGCTTCACCACGCTGCCGCGCGGGGCGATGTTGCCCTTCAAGACGGCAATACCGCCGGTGGGGCTGAACGGATTTTTCACTGGGCGCAGCACACTTGGATTGCGGTTGGCCGCACCCGCGATGTTCCGGCCGACCGTTTGGCCGGTCACCGTCATCAGCTTGGTATTCAGCAATTTGGCTGCGGCCAATTCTTTCATCACCGCCGGCACGCCGCCTGCCAAATGCAGGTCTTGGATGTGGTCGGGGCCAGCGGGGCTCAAACGGCAGAGGTTGGGGGTGGTGGCACTGATGGCATTGATGCGATCCAGCGACATGGGCACGCCCGCTTCATGAGCGATGGCGCACAAGTGCAGCACGCTATTTGTTGAGCAGCCTAGAGCCATGTCCACACGCAATGCGTTCGTAAAAGCGTCACTGGTCATGATGTCGCGCGGGCGCAAATTCTTGGCGAGCACCTGCATGATTTGCATGCCGGCCTGCTTGGCCAGGCGGTAGCGGGCGGCGGCCACCGCCGGAATGGTCCCATTGCCGGGCAGGGCCATTCCGATGGCTTCGCTCAGGCAATTCATGGAATTGGCCGTAAACATGCCGGAGCAGGACCCGCAGCCGGGACAAGCGGTTTCTTCGTAGTCGGTCAGTTCGTTTTGGCTGATTTTGCCCGCCTTGCATGCGCCAACCGCCTCAAACATGTTGGACAAGCTGAGATGGCGACCATCGAGATCGCCGGCCATCATGGGGCCGCCACTGATGACAATGGCCGGGATGTTGATGCGCGCTGCGGCCATGAGCATTCCGGGGATGATTTTGTCACAATTGGGGATGAGCACCAAGGCGTCAAAACAGTGAGCCAAAGCCATGGTCTCGACTGAATCGGCAATCAGTTCGCGGGAGGGGAGGGAGTAATACATCCCGGGGTGGGCCATGGCGATGCCGTCGCAGACGCCAATCGCCGGCACCAGAATGGGCGTACCCCCCGCCATGCGGACACCCGCCTTGACGGCATCGGCAATTTTATCCAGATGGATGTGGCCGGGAATAATCTCGTTGAAGGCAGACACCACGCCGATGAGCGGGCGGTTCATTTCTTCGCGCGAAAGACCCAGCGCGTACAGAAGCGAGCGGTGCGGTGCGCGTTCGGGCCCCTTGAGAACTTGATCGCTGATGCGGGATTTCGTTGCCATAATCTATATCCTTAATTTGTATGCAGTTCCGGGTGGCGACTGTCCGCCAGCCGACCATATTTTTCAAGCGTTTTGTGGGGCGCTTGCGAAAAATCCATGCCGCCACGCCCATCCGGGCAAGCGCCTTACTTTTTCTTTTTCTGGTGGTTGGGCCAGGAATGGCGCGGCGCCGAGGCGGATTTGTGTTGAGTTCATGTAGCCTGAATGGCGCCAGCGGCATATTGCCCGGCCAACTCCAGAAGGCGGTGGCATCCGGCAAAGGCTTTTTCTAGTCGCTGCTAAAAAAGCCAGAAGCACGGGTGCCACTCGGCACAGCGGGGCCTTTCAACCCTTGCCGCAAGTTCTCGGCGGCACCGCCAAACTGGCCTTGAGCTGATCGCCAGCGGTTCCCGCGACTCGCTTGCGGATTCCTCGACAATCAATTTGGCGTGTCCGCCATTTTTCCGAAAAACTGGTTCTTCGTAGAATTTTATGGTAATTACGGCATCGCACCGCCCCGCCCTCCACTCCGCTCCGACGAGCTATGGGAGGCCCATTCTCGCGGAGCGGAGGGCGCAGCACACCAAATCCCAACGCTATCGAGAGATTAATTAAGAAATCCTGCCGTTCTTTAATATGTAGCAAGACGACTGAGCCACCAAATTTTTGAGGTCAGAGCCAATTCATTCCATAAAATTTTACGAAGAACCCTATTTTTGAGGTGCGGACCATGATTTGGCCCTTTGTTTACAAGGGTTGATGCTTCAAAATGGCTTGTGGGGCAGACC
>MWEZ01000159.1 GCA_002071335.1 Verrucomicrobia bacterium ADurb.Bin018 | reverse complement strand
GATGCGCCTCGATCTCAAGTATATTGATACGTGGTCGCTGGGTCTCGATTTCCAAATCCTGCTGAAAACCGTGGGTGTGATTTTCCGTGGCACCGGCTACTAATTCCTCCCCCGCCCCCCGCCCGTGCGTTTTTTTTGACCGCGACGGCATTGTCAACCGTAGCCCCGGCCCCGGCTACGTGAATCATCTCGATGATTTCCACATTCTCCCCGGTTTTGCCGATTGCGTACGCGCGGCTGCGGCCAAAGGCTGGCCCGCCGTCATCGTCACCAACCAGCGCGGCATCAGCCGCGGCATCACCCCGCCCGATCAACTGGCCGCCATGCACCAACGCCTGCACGACGAACTTGCCCGCGCCGGCCTCGCCCTGCTCGATATCCTGATTTGCACCGCCGACGATGCCGCCCACCCCAACCGCAAACCCAATCCCGGAATGCTCTTCGATGCTGCCCGCCGGCATCATCTGGACTTGGCGCGCTCCTGGATCATTGGCGACCGCGAGAGCGATGTGCAAACCGGCCATAACGCGGGTCTCGCGGTCACCGTACTGGTGGACCCCGCCGCGCCTGCCACTGCCGCCACCTATTGCGTACCGGACATGCCCGCTTGCGCCGCGCTGCTCGCCGATAAATTGCCCCCCGCTTCGGCGTAAGTTTCAGCCGTTCGTTTCGCCCAGTTTTTCCAGGAACGCGACTTCATCCAGGATCGTGATGCCCAACTTCTGGGCTTTGGCCAGTTTGCTGCCTGCCGCTTCGCCTGCCACCAGAATCTGCGTGGTCTTGCCGACGGTTTCCGCCACCGTCGCACCGCGCCGTCGCAATTCTTCCTGCGCCTGCTGCCGCGTGAACTTTGCCAGCGTGCCCGTAATCACCACCCGCTTGCCGAAGAAAAATCCGTCCGTGCTCGCGCCTGCTGCCGCCCGCTCCACACGGTCAAAGCGCACCCCCGCCCGGCGCAGTTTTTCCACGGTCTCCCGGTTGCGCGGATTCGCGAAATAGTCCACCACGCTTTGCGCCACGATGTCCCCCACATCGCGCACGCCCGCCAACGTCTCCGCCGATGCCGCCAGCAGCGCATCCAGCGAGCCCAACTCCTGCGCCAGCGATCGGGCCAACCCCTCGCCCACATTCGGAATGCCCAAGCCGTGAATCAGTCGCCACAGTTCGTTATTCTTGCTTGCGGCCACCGCTGCGCACAACTTGGTGGCCAGTTTCATGCTTGCCGCCTTGGAATCCAGCGCGCGGTTGGGCCGCCGCAATTCGATGTCTTCCGGCGTCAGGGCGTAGAGATCTGCCACGTCGTGCACCACCGGCGGCAATACCCGTTCCTCGATTTTTTGGCCGAACAGGCCGTCGTCCACTTTTTCCTGCACCGTCACTGGCGAAGCCAGCGCGGCCAAAATGGCCTCGCCGAGGCCGTCAATGTTCATCGCCTTGCGCGCCACGAAATGCTCCAACCGCCCGCGCACCTGGGCGGGGCAATCGTCATTGGTGCAGCGCCACGCCGCCGCCGCCGGATCGCGGCTGATCGGTTGCCCGCATGAGGGACAGCGGCCGCCGGCGTGGGCGAATAAATCAAAAGGCTGCGTTCCCGGCGGCCGCAAGTCCGGCACCACCGCCACCACCGCCGGGATGACCTCCCCCGCTTTTTCAATCACCACCGTATCCCCCACCCGGATGTCTTTGCGCCGCACTTCATCCTCGTTGTGCAGCGTGGCGCGCGCGATGGTCGAGCCGGCCAACTCCACCGGTTCAAGCTCCGCCACCGGCGTCAGCACGCCCGTGCGCCCCACTTGCAGCGTGATGCCGCGCAGGATGGTTTGCGCCTGCTCGCGCGAGTATTTGTACGCCATGGCAAAGCGTGGCGCTTTGGCCGTGGCCCCGAGCTGCCGCCAGAGCGCCAGGCGGTTCACCTTCACCACCGCGCCATCCATGTCGTAGGCCAGCTCGCCCTCGCGCTGTTGCAGCTCCATGGCGCGCTCGATCACTGCCGCAATGTCGCGGCATTCCCACCACAGTGCCGCCACCGGGAAACCCAATTGCTTCAATCCACGCAGCAACTCCGCCTGCGTGGCGAATTCAGGGCCCGTCCATTCGCCGGTGGCATAAAACACCGCGGCCAGCGGACGCGCCGCCACCACCTTCGGGTCCAGTTGCTTCAGCGAACCTGCCGTGGCGTTGCGCGGATTGGCAAACAACGGCTCACCAGCCGCCGCCCGCTCCTCGTTCAGCCGCGCAAACGCCGCATGACCCAAATACACCTCGCCGCGCACCTCCAGCACCGGCGTCGCCGATTCAATCCGCAGCGGAATCGAGCGGATCGTGCGTGCGTTGGCCGTGATGTCGTCCCCTGTCCGGCCGTCGCCGCGGGTCGCCGCCTGCACCAGCACGCCGTGCTCGTAGCGCAGGCTGATGGACACCCCATCCACCTTCGGCTCCACCACATATTCCACCCGTTCCACCCCCAGCGCCTTGCATACCCGCCCATCGAACTCCCGCAACTCCTCCGCGCTGTACGTGTTGTCCAGCGACATCATCGGCACCGCATGCTTCACCTGCTGGAATCCCGTCAGCGGCGCCCCCCCCACCCGCTGCGTCGGCGAATCCGCCGTTTGCAGCTCCGGATGAGCCGCCTCCAGGTCCTGCAACTCCCGCAGCAACCGGTCGAATTCCCGGTCCGAGATTTCCGGCTGCGCCTCCACGTAATACAGATGATTGTGCCGCGTCAGCTCCGCGCGCAAAAAAGCCGCGCGCTCTGCCACCTTTGCCGATGCCTGAACAGGCCGTTCCATACCTCATTTATAGCCCCACCCCTCCCCCCCCGTCCAACCCAATCAAAATCCCCACCCCCCGCCGTGTCCATCCACAGTTTATAAACTCTGGATATCCCCCCAACGCTCCCCTAACCAGGATAATGTACGCGACAAGTCTGCCCCAGATGCAAGGCGGGCGAGGCGAAACTGTATTGGCATTCTACGCGCCAAGACCGCCAAACGTCCACCAGCCCCAAAAATGCGACACGATTTCACTTTTTATTATATGTGGATACACCTCAACATGATTATCTATATCCTATTGCTGATACGTCAATTATAAATATTATATTTCTTTAAAAATATCGTGTTTTTCAGCGTTGATTTCACTTATAATTATAAGTGAAATCACCCTTAAATTGATGCCTGACTGGCTTTCCTGATTTGGCGCTTGGCGCGCGGATTGCGCGGTCAGGCTGAAAACTTTTCTCACGCATTGGGTCAGATCCGATATAGTGCCCTTCATTCAGTTTTGGAAAAACGCGCGTGACGGAGAAACAACAGCAAAATACGAGTGATGGGGCCGCGGGGGTCCGGCTGCAAAAAGTGCTGGCGGCGGCGGGAATTGGTTCGCGACGGCACTGCGAGGAGTTGATTGTCGCGGGCCGGGTGCAGGTGGATGGCCAGGTGGTGACGCAACTGGGCACGCGAGTTGATCCCGCCAGGCAACAGGTGGCGCTGGATGGCCGGGTGCTGCGCGCGGAACCCCTGCGCACGTTTTTGGTGGATAAACCGCGCGGCATTTTGTGTACGGCGCATGATCCAGAGGGCCGCCCGACCATCGGCGAATGGGCCCGGGAAATGGGTGCGCCGCTCCAGCGGCTCTATACCATCGGCCGCTTGGATTACGATAGCGAAGGGCTGATCCTGCTGACCAACGATGGCCATCTTGCGCAGCGCATGGCGCACCCGCGATACCAAACCGAAAAGGAGTATCGCGCCTGGACCGATCGCGCCCCCACTCGCGAGGAAGTCGCAGCCATGCTGGCCGGCATAGAAGATAATGACGAACGGCTGCGGGCATTGGCCGTGAGGGTGAAACGAACCGGTGCCCACCCGTTGATCCGGATCGTGCTGGGTGAAGGCCGCAACCGGCATATCCGCCGGATGCTCGGCGCGCTGGGCATCAAGACTCATCGCTTGCGACGGGTGCGCTTGGGGCCGCTGACCGAAAAGGATTTGCGCGGCCGCCGCCTACGTGAGTTATCGGCCGCCGAACTGGCCCGCCTGCGCTGACGCCCCCCCCTCCCCTCCCGCATCCGGCAAGACAGCGAAATGGCCGACACCGCGCCGCGCGATGTCTTGACAATCCGCACGGCTTCAAGTCCAATTCACCACTGTTGTAACGCACACACAGGAGAGCGCGATGAAGATATTGAATATTGTGGCTTGGGTGTTGGTGGTCGTCTTGGGGGTGGCCGCGGGAACTGCGGGTTTCCTGATCAAAAAACAATCGGACCGCGCCAATGGTCTACAGAACGCGCTCGCCCAAGTGGCGACGGCAGTCGGCGTCGAAGAAACCGATACCGCGGCGCCGCTGGCCAACAAGTTGGAAATCGTGCAAGCGGCCATTGAGCACGCACAACAGGAGTTGGCCGCAACCAAGGCCGGGCTGAGCGCCGCGCAAACCGAGGCCACGGAGGCCAAGGCCCAAGTGGCAACCCTGACGCAGGCCGCGCAGGAACAATCCGCCAAGCTGGACAGTCTCGCGCAGGAAGTGGCGGCCAAGGATGAAGCCATGGCCGCCGCGCAAGCTGCTGCCGCGAAAGCGCAGGAGGATGCCGATGCCGCCCTTGCCCAAGCCGGCAAGGAAAAAGCTGCGCTGGAAAAAGACCTTGCCCGCGCGCAAAAGAAGCTGGCCGAAGAAAAAGCCCGTTTGGAAGCCGAGTTGGCCGCCGTTCAATCGAACGAAGAAAGCGACCTTGAAACCGTGGATTTCCCACTTGCCGGCGCGGAAGAATTACCGCCGGTGGTCGCCGCCCCAGTTGCACAACCCGCTGACGAAGCATGCCCAGAGGATGTCTCCCCCGCCGAGTTTGCCGCCAGTCGCATCTTGGGCCAGTCCCCCATGCTCTCGCTATTGCGCTACAATCCTGAAGACCAAACTCTATACGTGAAACTGCTGGATGGCCAAACGCTGACCTATCAAGATGTGCCCGAAGGCGTGTATGCGGCATTCGTCGCCGACCCCGACAAATTGGATATGAACTTCCGATTCAAGATCCAGGGCATCTACAAGAGCTTGCCGCCGGACAGCGTGGTAATCCGCAAGTACTGGAAGTGGCAGCGGAAGCATCGCTATCCGCAGGGCGATGTGCGCGTCATTGACCCGCCGGAGAAAAAAGTCGCGCCGGCTCCCGCGGAAGAAGCTGACGCAACCGTGGCCGACTAATAGCGGTCACGCCCACCACCCCCTCCCCGGCGCACGCGACACTCCCGGGCGCGTGGCCGAACTAGGTGCGTGGCCCCCTCGTCGCAATACATGCCGTCTTTCTCCAGCCGTTTA
>MWEZ01000158.1 GCA_002071335.1 Verrucomicrobia bacterium ADurb.Bin018 | reverse complement strand
TCATCCACCTTGGCGGCGGAGTAGCCCAGCGCATCCATCAGCCGCCCCCAGTTGGGGTAGGTGCCCACCCACGAGGTTTTCACCAGGAACGAATTGGCCACCGAGCGCACAGCGGCTTCGGCATCGGCGACGCTCCGCGCGCCCTGCACCGTGACCGTGACGAACTTTTGCGCGCCTTCGCCGTCGCGCACCATTTCCATGGCGAGGCGGAAGGTGACGCCTTCGAGCGCGGCCACAAAAGCGGGCCAATCGGGGTGGCCCGGCTTGAGGAGCGCGTTGCCGGCGCAGCCGTTGGCCAGCAGCAGGACGGTATCGTTGGTGCTTTGGTCGCCATCCACGGAAATCCGGTTGAAAGAGCGGTCCACGGCGGCTTTCAACGCGCGTTGCAGCGCGCGCCGGTCCACGTGGGCATCGGTCAGCAGAAACGCCAGCATGGTGGCCATGCAGGGCTGGATCATGCCGGCGCCCTTGGCGATGCCCGTCAACCGGCAGGCGCGGCCATTCACCTTGAACGGTACAGTGAAGCGCTTGGGCCGGGTATCGGTGGTCATGATGCCGGCGGCCGCGGCCTCGCCGCCGGTGGGGGCGAGGGATTGCGCCAGTTTTTCGATGCCGGGCACGATGAGGTCCATGCGCAGCGGCACGCCGATGCGGCCGGTGGAGCACACCAGAAAATGTTTGGCGGGAATCCGGAATTGCTTGGCGGCGTGGGCGGCCATGGCTTCGGCATCGCGCAGCCCCTGCTTGCCGGTGCAGGCGTTGGCTTGACCGCTATTGACCACGATTCCCCGTGCCACGCCAACCTTGGCTACGCGCGCGGCATCCAGCCGGACGGTTGCGGAGCGCACTTGGTTGGTGGTGAAGGTGCCGGCCAGCGTGGCCGGCTGGTCGGAATAGAACATGGCCATGTCGGGCTTGCCGCTCTTTTTGAGGCCAGCCACGATTCCGGCGGCGCGGAAGCCGGCCGGCAGCGTGGCGGCGGCGCTGAATTTCAAGGAAGTTGTTTTCATTGGGGGACCACCTTTCATAAGAAAAACCCCGGACAAGGTGCCCGGGGTTGAATCGTCCAGCGGAAACGACTTAGCGTTTCGAGAACTGGAAGCGGCGCCGGGCGCCGGGCTGGCCGGGCTTCTTGCGCTCTTTCATGCGCGGGTCGCGGGTGAGGAAGCCGGCCTTTTTCAGGGCGGGGCGGAAGTTGTCGTCCGCCTGAATCAACGCGCGGGCGATGCCGTGGCGCAGGGCACCGGCCTGGCCGGGCACACCGCCGCCTTCGCACAGCGCAATGACATCATATTTGCCGACGCCTTCCACCACCTTGAACGGCGCTTCGACAATCAGGCGCAGGTCGGTTGTGGGGAAATATTCTTCGAACTTGCGGCCGTTGACCGTGATGGAGCCGGAGCCCTTGGTCAGGCGGACGCGGGCGATGGCCGTTTTGCGGCGACCGGTGGCGATGGATTCGATTTCAACGTTTTTCGTGGCCATGTTGCGTCTCCGAAATTAGCCGATGGGCTGGGGGTTTTGGGGCAGGTGCGGGTGCTCGGCGCCCGGGTACAGCTTGAGGCGCTTGATCAACTGGCGGCTCAGCTTGTTTTTGGGCAGCATGCCGCGGACGGCGTGCCAGAGGATATAGTTGGGGTTCTTGGCGCGGACGGTGCCGGCGCTGGTTTCGGTGTAGCCGCTTTGGAAGCCGGTATATTTGGCGTACACCTTCTGGTCTTCCTTGCGGGCGCCGCTCAGGCCCACCTTGGCGGAATTGATCACCACTACAAAATCGCCCATGTCCACGTGGGGGGTATAGTCGGGCTTGTGGCGGCCACGGAGCAGCCGGGCAATTTCCACGGCCAAGCGGCCGGCGGGCTTGTCGGTGGCATCAATCAGATGCCACGCGCGCTTTATTTCAGATTCTTTCGGCAATGTCGTCTTCATAATCCTTCAATATCCAAACAATGAGCGGCGAACAGTAGCGCGACTGGCGCGCGACTGTCAACGCGGTTCTTTCCATGTTGCAATGTGAAACAACCCCGTGCCGGAGGGATCGGATTATCCGACGACAGAGGACTCTTTGCACCACGTTGCCGGCGGAAATCCGCCCGCAGCCGCACCACCGGTTACCGCCGGCAGCCAGCCCGCTGCGCAAAAGAAACAGGCGCGCACCGTCGCACACTTGGCCGGTTCTGTCAATTCTTCCGCAATATTTTTTTTGTGTTAAGGGAAAAAAGGGTGGCCATGGGGGCTCCCGGCGGGGTAAAATGTTTTATTGGAGTGTGATTATGAAATGGATGCAATCTTGCCGCCGGCTGCTGGGCTGGGGCCTCGGACTGGGGATGGTACTGGGGGGGCTAACGGCGGCGGGGGGGCAAACCACGGTGGTGGCATGGGACAGCGCGACCAATAGCGTGTATTCCGGTGGCAACTGGTCCGACGGCCAAAATGGCGGGACTGGCTTTGCGGCGTGGGAGATTGCCATCGCGGGCGGAAATTACCGTGGTTCCTATTCCGGAAATCCGGAGCAGAAGGGGGTGGGAGGGATGAACTCGCCCGCGTGGGGGCTCTATTGCCACTCTTTCGGTAATTCCGTGACGGCCCGCCGCCCGTTCAGCCAAGACATGGTCGTGGGCGATACGTTGAGCTTCCAGTGGGGGTTCAATTTGGGTTCCGGGGGAACCGGCAGCAAGGGGTTCACGATTTATGCGGGAGCAACGCCGCTGGTGACGGCTACCAACGGCGCCGGCACCGAAGTCTATGTGAATGGGGTGGACAGTGGTTTTGGCGATGGCACCAACGCCATGACCTGGGTGTTTGAGTATGTGAACGCCACCACGCTGGTCGTGACCGCCAACGGGCGCGACGGGGTGAGTTCATATAGCAACGATGTGGCCATCGCCAGCGCGCCCGACGCGCTGACGTTTTTCATGACCCGGCAGGGGGATGACACCCAAGCGCGCGAGCCGTTTTACAACGACCTGCTGATTCAGCATACCGACAATCGGGAAGCGCCGGAAATCCTCTCGTGGCCCGCGGCCAGCCCGCTGGCGTGGGGCGACCGGTTGGCCGACGCCGGGCTGACGGGAGGAGTCGCCGGCATAGACGGGGTATTTGAGTGGGTGAACGAAGAGGTGATTCCGGGCGCGGGCACGACGCTCCAGGAAGTACGTTTTGTGCCGGCGGATACCGACACCTACTCCGTGGTTGTGAGTCAAGTTTTGGTGACGGCCGTCGGCGGGATTTACATCAATGAAGTGCAGTCCTCCAACGGGTTGACCATTGAAGACGAAGACGGCGACACGCCGGACTGGATCGAGCTCTACAACGCCACCGATGCGGCCATCCCGTTGGCGGGGTGGGGGCTGTCGGACAGCGCCAAGAAGCCGTTCAAATGGGTATTTGGCGAGGTGAGCATCCAGCCTCATGAATATCTGATTGTGTTTGCGTCGGACAAAGACCGTCGGGCGATCACCAACGGCAACTATTTGCACACCAGTTTTGGCATCAGCTCCGATGGTGAAGACATTGTGCTGACCGACTCGCATACGAATCGGATGGACCTGGTGCCTGCCAAGGTGATCAGCCGGGATTACTCGCTGGGACGGTATCCGAACGGCACGGGCGACCTGTGGTTTTTCCAAGCCCCCACGCCGGGCGCGGCCAACCACAACAACGGCTATTTGACGGACCTGCCGCCGGTGGCGTTCTCCGTGCCGGGCGGCTATTACACCTCGACGGTGTCGCTGGAGCTATCCACCACCGAGGAAGACGCGACAATCCGCTACACGCTGGATGGCAGCGAGCCGACGGCAAGCTCGCCGGCTTATTCCAACGCGCTGAGCATCGGCGTGCGATCAACACCCAATGATTTGTCGGCGATTCAGACGACCTACGGCACCGGGGGCGAGGATGATTGGGAAGCGCCGGATGGTTCCGTGTTCAAGTTCTACACCGTGCGCGCGCGCATTTTCAAAGACGGCTCGCCGGGACCGCACACGACGCATTCGTATATTGTCACGCCGGCCGGCACCAACCGCTACACGTTGCCGGTGGTGTCCATTGCGACGGACAAGGCTAACCTGTTTGACAACACCATCGGCATCTACACGCCGGTGAACAACAACATGATGCAGAAGGGTGCGGCGTGGGAGCGGACGGGCACGATTGAGTATTTCGAGCCGGACGGCACGCTGGCATTCAGCGGCAACGTCGGATTGCGCCTGCACGGCAACACCACGCGCAGCCGCCCGCGGAAGGCCATCCGGGTTTATGCGCGCGGGCCGGGCAAGTTCAAATACAAGCTGTTCGACGACCTGAATCTCGCCACCTTTGAAACGTTCATTCTGCGCAATGGCGGCAACGACTGGGGGCAGGGGCTGTTGCGCGATTTGTATGCGCAATCGCTGACTGCCAATCCAACGCTGGACCGCCAGCACGGGCGCCCCGTGATTGTGTTTTTGGATGGTGAATATTGGGGCATCCACGACCTGCGCGAGCGGTTTGATGAGGGCTATATTGACAACCATTACGGGCTGGGCGAGCTGGAGTATGTGCAGGTGGAGATTGACCGCGACGTGGGAGGAAACCCCAACGTGCCGGTATATGACAGCGGCAACCGCGCTTGGGGCGCGGACTATTCCAACCTGTGGGCCTATGTGAAGAATCACAATTTGACCGTGGCAACCAACTATGCCGTGGTGCAGGACTGGATGGATTTGGACAACTTTGCCGATTTCTTCCAAGCGCACATTTTTGTGGGGAACTCGGATTGGCCCGGCAACAACATCCGCGCGTGGCGTTCCATCGCGCAAGTGCGCGATGAAGGCGCGCCCCACGGGCTGGACGGGCGCTGGCGCTACATGATCTACGACATGGATTTCGCGTTTGGCCTGGACTACAGCTATGTGCCGGGCAACAAGAACTTCGACATATACAAAAAGAATTTCGGTCTGGTGGACCAGTTCAACATGCTCGCCTATGTGCAGAACGCCGAACAGGACGGCGCCACGTGGGCCAATGAACCGGATGCGACGGTGATGTATCGCAAGCTGATGGCCAACCCGGAGTTCCGGCAGCATTTTATGTTGCGGTTCAGCGACCAGTTGAACACGTCCTACAGCCGCGCTTGGGCCACCAGTCAGTGGGCGCGCGTGAGCGCAACCATTCAGCCAGAACTGGCGGAACACGTGGCTCGCTGGCGCCAGCCGACGAATTGGGCGCAGCACGGGGAGCGTATCGAGTACTTTGCGCAGCAACGCCCGGCCGCGGTTTGGACGCACTTGCAAGATGTGTTGAAACTGGATTGGCGCGTGCCGGTCACGGTGGAGGCCA
>MWEZ01000157.1 GCA_002071335.1 Verrucomicrobia bacterium ADurb.Bin018 | reverse complement strand
CGAAATCAGGATGGCAAAGATGGCCAAAACCACCAGCAGTTCAATCAAAGTGAAGGCGCGTTTGTTGTGCATGGTTTTTCCTTTCTAAGGGGCGGGGGTGTTGAAATAGGGGGCCATAAAAGCGTGCCAGTCGCCCAAGCTGTACCATGTGCTCCCGGTGCCATCGGTGAAGACCCAGTCAATGGAATATTGGCATTCTGCAGGCACTTCGAAAGTATATTCCCAAGTGCTGCCAGAGGTATTGCTCATGGCGGGCCGCGGGTTATTCTGCACATTCTGCCAGCCATCGAAACCTATATGGAGGCGGATATCGGTCGCGGTGCTGAGAGGAGTGCCCGCAGCATCGAGGGTGATGGTGAGGGATTCGCCAGCAACGGGTGGGAGGGGGGTGACAGCGACTCCGCCCGTCCCGCGGATAAATTGGAAATCGCCACCAGTTTCATACCATTTAAACGTGGGGCCTCCGCGGGGCTTGAATTTGACGCCATCCCCGCTATTTGCAGCGGGTAGAGCCAAGTCAATCATCCACGTCCCTTCGCCCACGAACGACATGGGCAGGCCGTTGTTCCAGCCGCTGAACGTGCCGGTGAGGTTCATGCTGCGCATTCCGCTGACATCGGATTTGAACTGGCAGAAGAACACCCGGACGGTTGTCGCAGCGGTGGGAATGTTGTAGTTGGGATACCAGTAGGACGGTGGATTAGTCAGCTCCGGCTCCGGCCCGGCGTAAGCGGCGTAGAACTCGCGGCCAGGCTGGGCCTCAGTGATGGTGGCCGACCACTGGGCATGGCCTCCGTTGGTAGAAATGCGCGTGGCGCGATGGCCGTAGTCGGCGAACGGGTTGGCTGCCGCTAGATCGGTGGCGATGCGAATCCCGTGGCCACCCTCGGTCAGGACGTTTTCAAATTGGACGATGGCGGTTGTGCCACTCGGTGTGACCCCCATGAAAACCGGTGCATTTTCGGGGGGTGGGGGGGGCAGAGCATCGTTGTCCCAGAGGAAAGGCGGGAGTTCGATGGGGGCAGTTTCGTCGGGGTCCGCAATGTAATATTCCAGATTATTGCCGGGGCTTTCGTGGTGCGCGCCACCGGTAGTGAGCACATAGAACTTATAAATCATGCTGCGCGGGGAGCGCCGGGCAATCCACCATGCTTCACCCAAGTAGGGCTCGGTGCCGGCGATGTCGTTCAGCCAATTGGCTTCGTGTCCGCCCACGAGGGAGTACGGCGCGTAGGGCTCCACGGCTGCGTCGAACCCGTTGGTGGAAACAGCCCAGAGGCGCGAGTAGATGCCGTCGCCGGCCGTGGCGTCGCCGTGGGTGCCATCGTCAAAGAGTTCAATGCCGGCGTTGTCCCAGTGCAGGTAGGCGCTATTGCCGGGATAATCGCTGGCGGTGCCGCCCTCGTTGTTGCCCGTCGAATTAAAGCCTCTGAGCGGGTCAGACCCGAGAACCATGACGCGGGCAAGGTTGTCGCGCTTGCGCAACGAGAGGTCGAGTTGGAACAGAATTTCGCGGCGCACTCGCACGCCAGCATCGCCACGCTGCGGATCGTTGAACAAGCGGTTCTGCGCGGAAGGTTCGTTGGTGTCGCTGTGGTTGCGCAGCGGGTGGGCCGCCGCGCCGAGATAATCCACCACGGTCATGGCCGTGCCGTTGGTGTTCAAGTCCAATATGCGCGAAGTTTCGGTGAAGTCGGTCAGGCGGATAGCTTCGTAGTTGTTGGTGCCGTTGATGCGCGCGCTGTACTTGTAGTGGAGCGTTGCCGGCGAGCCCGGCGGAAAGGTGACCGTAGCCGTGGCCCAGCCGTTGCTGCCGACCAACGGCACGAGCGGCGTGGTTTCCAGCGGGGGATAGCCCCACTCCAACGGCAACAGAGAACCATTGAGGAAGAAAGCCGAAGGCCGGGCATGGGTGCTACTGATGCCCATGCCCGAGTTGGTGTTGACTTGGAATGTCACCTCAACGGCCTGCGGGATGCCGCTGGCGGCCGGTTCGAGGCAATACTCCGTGGTGCGCGAGTTGTTGGCGGTATCCTCAATGCCGCTGGCCTGGATCACCACAAAGTTGGTGGCGATGGGCGCAGCCAACTCCAGCATAACGCTCGCCGGGCCTTGCACCGTGGCGGCGCTGGGCACAGCGCCATTCACCCGCCAGTTGGCGGTGTTTTCGGCGGTGACGGCTTGGATGGTTTCGTTGAAAACCACAAAGATAAACGCGCCGCCCATGGCGCCCATGGCGGTGCGGATATAGGGCGCGTTGACATCGCCCATGAGCATGTCGGGAATGCCGTCGTTGTTGGCGTCCACCGTGACATTCAGATAATCCACCGTGGCACAGATGCCGTTGGTGTAGTCGCCGCCGGTTTGGTTGGGGATGGTGTCCGGCGAACTCCAGGCACTGTCGGGATTGTTGTTATGAATGCCCGCCAGCAGGTGCAGCGTTGCGCCGCGCGGCACAGTTTCGCCAGCTTCCACGGTGCCCCAGCGAGTGCCTTCGTAGAGCACGGCCCAAGGGATGCGCGCCTCAAAACCCTTATGCGGGCAAGGGGTGGCATCGTTCACGCTGGCCATGTCCACCGGCGCACCGGTGGGGGTGCCGCCGTTGCCGGCATCGAACAGCGATTCCAGATTGTTGGTGGAGGGTGTCTCGGTGCCGTCATAATTTACGCGAATGGCGTTGTTGTAAAACCCCTCGCTGGCGAGCATGTAATCGAGGCCGAAGCTACCGGAAGCATCTTCCCAGCCGTAGTCATTATATTTGATGAAGCTGGGTTCTACGCTGGTCCAATTGGTGGTGGTGGTGGCGCCGGTGCCGGCACCGGGATCCACATCCAGCAGGACAACCAGCTTGTTGTTGTCGGCTTGCCACGCCTGCAAGGCCACATAAAGATAGGTGGCATCCCACGTGACGAACAGGTTGGAGAGCGTACCGTTGACTCCCCAAGTGGATTCGCCTTGGAATGTGCCACGGAGGTCGGCGGCATCGTATTCAATGGGTCGCCCGTCCAAGGTGGGGGTGTTTGCGGGTGTGGCATACGCCGCGGCGGAGAGCAGAAGCAGAAGTCCGATACCCAACAATCTTTTCACAGCCTACCTCCAGTGTGTGTCGGTACTATATCCGATGCAGGACAGCAAAAAAAGAAAAACAAATCTGTTTCGAGGGTTTGGGGTTTAGGGGCAGTGGTAAGGGCTTCAGAATTCTGGCAGGCGGTTCGCCATACCTTGAGGCCGTTCCTTACTTGCCCTCCTGTTGACCCGTCCTTGTCGGTCGGAGTTGTGCTGTGCACAGTGGACAAGGCCCGGCCCTTCTGTAGCCGGCCTCAGTGAAGCCGGTTTCCGGAAAGATTGTGGAGGTTGTACTCCGGCGGCTGTTTTTATAGAGGAATGCCTCCGTGTTGTCCTGTTGGTTCGGCGGTCTTCACCTGACCTTTGTTCTTTCCTGCATCCTGTCCCTTCCGTCGTGTTGTGGCGGTGCGTTATCATCAAAAAATGCACCGGTTAGTGTGGCGCAGCGGTCCATTCATGTACTATAGTGAATTCACATATTGCAATAAGTGAATTCACAAATTGCAATATGTGAACCATGGTGCAGACGATGGATAATCCTGCTGTTTTGCCCCAGAATAAACGCTACATAGGGCCAATTCTCGTATTACAATGATTAGCGAGGATTGGCTCGGGCGCAGGGGGTGGACCGCTACTTGACGTTAGCTTCGAGCATGGGGTCGGTAAACATCACATGGCCTTGGATGGGGCCCCAGTGTCCATCAGGCTGACGATCCTGGCTGAGATGGATCGTGTATAGCCGGGTGTCGGCATTTACCCGCGCGGCACATTCGGCCACCACAGAGCGCGTCGTGCGGTGGCGCAGCGCCGTGCGCGTGGAGTCAGTCCACTCCACGACGCTCTCCATTCGCCAGTCGGGTGTGGCGATAATGGTCTTGAGCCGACGGCAGCCGGGCGCCGCTTTGGCGACGATGTCTTCTGCTGCTTTCTTTAATTCTGCGGCATCATTTCCGCCGTAGGCATCGGGCCGCAGACGCGTATCGGCGGCGCGGGTCGCCCGCAGGCGTACATCGGCTTGCGCCACCGCCTTCAGACGGGCACGGAGCGCATCAATCTTGGCGGTATCCTTGCTCAGTCCTGCCGCACGGTCCACCACATTCTGCGCTTGTTCCATCTGGAAACGGTCGAGAAACAGGATTGTCTCGCCTTGGCCCACTTTGGCCTCTTGTGTCCGACAAAAGGCCTCCATCTCGTTGAGTTGTCGGTCCGCTTCGGCAAGGTCTTCCGCGGCATATTGGGCGCAGGAGTTGCCAAAGTCTTGCAAGGCCACCGCCAGGGTACTGACCACCTCTTGCAGTTCGTCGGTGGCGTTCGCGCCCAGATGAGCTTGGCGGTAGCCTTCCAAATCCGCGCTGGCGGCGGCATGGATCGCCAGCCGCCGTTGCATTTCCTCTGCCTCGTGGGTGGCGCTGGGGACCAGATACTTGGCAGGATCATGACCGCTGCGACCGATCCCGATCACATACGGCTGCAGGCGCGCAAGCCAATCAGCGGAGGCCGCGCTGGCCGTGGCGGACTGTGCGGCGGCTGCCGCTTGAGCTTCCGTCCGGGCCGCCTCCCGGCCTTGGGCAGTCGCTTCCAGCGCGTCAATGCGCGCTGCCATCGCCACGATCTCCGGGTGCTGCGGATCATACTTGCCCGCATAGCGGCGCTCCAGTTCGGCCATGACGCCGCGCGCCTCCGCCGCCCCCGACCGCGCGGCGGCGATTTTGTCCGCCTCCGCGATATGGTCCACGGCGATGACCCGTTCCGCGCGGTCCACGACGCGTTCAACATCCCGCAACTTGAATGCCACATTGCTGGGCAACGGTTCCTGCGCCCATGCCCAGCCGGCAAGCAACATCAGCCCCACACTCACACCCAACCGATACGATTTCATTCGTACTCCTCTTTCCTGATATGTGTCGTTCGCCGTGACCGTTCCGATCATCATACGAGGGCCAACCGGAATCCACACCGCCCACAGCAGTGATGCCAAGGTAATGATTTTTTCCTGCCGTGAAAATCTTTAATTCTCCATCCGCGTTTTGGGAGAGGCGGTCTCCGTGCCGTCGTCTGGGCTATGGCTGATGTTTTTCTTGTAGCCGGCCTCGGTGGGGGCCGGGGCTGTTGGCTCGTGTGCTTTGCTTCTTCCGACGCTTGGGATGGAGGATTTTTTGCAGAATTTGGCGGCGCCAAAACCAACCGGCATCTTTTCCGCGCTGGCGCGTCGCGCCCGACCGCTTGCGGACACGAGTCCAGCTCGGGTCGTCCGCAACGCGCCATCATCGGAAAATC
>MWEZ01000156.1 GCA_002071335.1 Verrucomicrobia bacterium ADurb.Bin018 | reverse complement strand
GCGGAAAGCCGCGATCATTTCTTCACCGGGATAAAAATCCACCGGGAAGCCCCCCATTTGCTCAAACGCCTCACGCCGATAGGCTGCGTTGCAGCCAATGATCCGGTCCCAGTCCACCGCGTAGGGCGCATCGCGGTTGGGCCGGTAGCGTTCGGCCACATAAGCCGCCGCCGGCGACGACAGCGCCAGCCCCGCGAGCCGCCCCACCCAATTGATATCCTCCGGCACCAGGCTGGGGCCGCTGAGCAGACCGACTTGTGGGTCTTGAAACGGTTCCGCCAAGCGCCGCGGCCAATCGGCGGCCACAATCACATCGTCATCCAAAAACGCAATCAGCGGCGCTCGCGCCATGGCGGCGCCTTCGTTTTTCTTGCGGCTGGAGTCGCCGGTGGCAAATTGGATGTCCAAGTGGCGGATGTTGGCATGGCGCGCGCGCAAATCGCGCAACTGAGCGGCGACGGTCGCGTCCGGCACCCGCCCGGCCACGATGATTTCAATCGCCACGAACCCCTCCGCCGCCGCCAACGATTCCAGCGTGCGAATCAGAATCTCCCGACCCATCGTCGGGATCACAACGGACAAAAACGGCGTGCGCGTCTCCTGCAAGGGGTCAGTCCTGTGATCGAAGGTTTTCAACTCCGCCGCATGCGTCGCGCCACCAGACGCCCACCGGCAAATCAGCGTCCTGCCTGCAGCATGGCATTGGCGACCGTGCGTAACGCCGCACCATTGTGGGCGCCTCTTGCTTTCTTTGGGCGCAGCGCGCGAAGACCGGCACGGCCGGGGACATGAGCACAGATTTCATGCGGCCCATCAAAGTCATTCCCGCCCCTGCTGGCAATGTAAAAAAAATATTTTGCCCGGCCTCTTGACATTTTAATCCCACATTGTATTATCCCGTATCGAATCATACGAAATGAGAGCAGAACCGATGAAAACCAAACGAACTTCGACGGCCGGCCACGCGCGGCCGCAACCGGCGCAAAGCCTCCTCCCGCTCTGGCTGCGCATGGGGCGCGAGTATAATTGCCGCCTCCAGCAGTGGCAGTTGCCGATCAATTTAACCATCCCCCTGCTGAAGCTGCACCTGCACGCGGATGTTTCCGAACCTGCCGCGCTGGCCGAAGCCAGCAGTCTCCCGCGCCAGACCATGACCTTTGTGCTCGACGCGCTCGAAAAACGGGAACTGGCTTATCGCACCCCCCACCCCAACGACCGCCGGCGCAAAATCATTCAGCTTTCCCCCAAGGGCCGCAAGCTGGCCACGGCCTTGTATAAGGAACTGCTGGCCTTCGAGGCGGCCGCGTTGCAATCGCTGGGCGAAACCGCCGCGCCCATGCTCCACCAACTGGTGGCCCGGTTCACCGACGCGCTGGCCGCAGAAAATCGCCGCCACGCCTAAACCGAAAGGATAATTCTCATGCGTGTCACCCACCCCATCTGTATCTTCGGCCTCCTGCTGACCGTGACGCTTGGCGCCGGCTGCCGCAGCTTTGATGCCGCACGCGTCCGTCAGGAGCAGACCGATTCCTTCACCTCAAACTTGGCCGCGCGCGCAGAGGCTGAACTGGCCCAGCCGCTATCGTTGGCCGATTGTGTTCGCATCGCCATGAGCAACAACTATGCCGTGCGCAAGGCCGACCTCGACCAAGAGCTGTACCGCATCGGCAAAAATGTGGCCTTCACGGCGTTCCTGCCCAACGTGGCAGCGCAAGCGGGCTACACATCCTTTGCCAAGGACCCCAAAATCACCGAGCGCGAGTTCGCAACGGCCGGGGTGGATATTGGCATGCCGATTTTCATGCCCTCGACCTGGTTCCTCTATGCCGCGGCGCGTCAGGGCTATGCCGCCGCCGGCATTGCCGCGCACTATGTACGGCAGGGCATCGTGCTGCAAACCACCGTCAACTATTACAACGTCCTCGTCCAGCAGGACATGATCGCCGCGCTGGAAAGCCAGGTGGCCGCCGCCCAGGAAATGGCCAGCCGCGCCCGCGGATTGGCCGCGGAAGGTCTCGCCGCCAATTGGGAAGGCGACCAAGCGGAACTGGCCGCGCAGTTGCGCCAAACCGAATTGAATCACGCCCGCCGCCAAATGGCTGTCTTGCGCGGTGAATTGCTCAAGGGCCTCGGGCTTTCCCCCACGGCCGAGATCACCCTCTCCGGCGAGACCGGCGACCCGGTCCGCCCCGACGGCGATGTGGCCGATCTGGTGCTTACCGCGCTGGCCACCCATCCGGAGCTGTCGCTGGCCGACCGACAGGTGGTCATCAAGGAAGAGCAAGTACGCCAGGCCTTTTGCGCATTTTTGCCCACGCTGTCGCTGTTCCACAATGGCACATGGACCGGCAATGAACTGGCGGCCCATTCCGTCAACTGGACCACCGGCTTCGGTGCGGCATGGACGGTGTTCGATGGCTTTGCCAACCGCGCGCGCTACCGCGCCGCCAAGGTGGAACGCCGGCAGGCCGAACTGGCCCGCGAAAGCACCTTCTTATCCATTATTGTGGGCGTGGTGGCTGCCGAAGCCGCGGTGCACGACGCCACCGAAGCCGCCGCTGTCAAACAGCGCGCCTATGAAGTCACCGCCGCCAAAGTGGCCGACTACAAAGCCAAGGCGCGCGAAGGCCTGATCCCGTTGAGCGACGCGCTCGATGCCCAGGTCCTCGCCGACCTCGCCCAAGTGGCGCTGGTGCAAAGCCGTTATCAAGAACGCATCGCCCTCGCCAATCTGGAATTGGCCATGGGTCTGACGCTGGTCCCTGATTTGTCATCCGCAACCCCCTCGGAGAAATAACATGAAAAACATTCGTCACTACTGGCTCCCCCTCCTCCTCGCCATTGCGCTCACCCCCGCCGTGGGCTGCGGCAAGAAAAAGAAAACCACCGGCGCGGCCGCGCCGAGCGTCCCCGTCATTACGGTGCGCGCGCAGGATGTCGCCGCGCGCACATTTGAGCGCCGCCTGACGGTGCAAGGCACGCTGGAAGCCAAGTACTTCGCCAACGTTGCGGCGCGTGCCGATGGCAACCTTGAGGAAATCTGGGTGGACAAGGGCGACTATGTCGAAGCCGGCAAAACCAAGCTCTTCCAGGTGGATGCCGCCAACCGGCAAAATTCGCTGACCATCGCCGTACAAAATCTGGCGGTGGCCGAGGCTTCCCTGGCCGTGGCGCAAGCCGCCGCGCAAAAGGCGGAGGCCGAAGCCCTCAAGGCCACGCTGGACAAAGAACGCTATGAACGGCTGCATCGCGCCGGCAACGTCAGCGACAACGAATACGAGCGTGCGCAGGTGCAGTTCGAGTCCGCGGACGCGGGCTTGGCCGTAGCCCGCGCGCAAGTGGACTTGGCGGAGCGCCAAGTCAAACAGGCGGATGCCGCGCGCGCCATCGCCAAAAAGAATGTGGACGATGCCCGCGTGGTTGCGCCCATCTCCGGCTACGTCAGCGCCCGCTCCGCCGAGCCCGGCGAGCAAATGTCGGTGGGCCGCGTGGTGCTGCGTATTGAAGACCTCGCCGTGTTGGAAGCTGCCGCATTCCTGCCGGCGCAATATTACACTGAAGTTGAGCCCGGCCAGACCAAGTTCCGGCTGGAAATCAACGGTGCGGAAGCCGGCTGGCATACGGTGACCTACCGCAGCCCCACCATCAACACCACGCTGCGCACCTTTGAAGTCAAGGGCCGCATTGAAAATGCCGGCGCCGCCGCTGTGCCGGGCAGCATGGCAGATTTGAGTTTGGTGTTTGAGTCGCGCACCGGCCTTGGCGTACCCGCGCCTGCGGTGCTGGTCCGCAACGAGAAAAACGTGGTGTTTGTGATCAAGGATGGCCTCGCCCACCAACGCGAAGTGCAGCCCGGCCTGCGGAATGATGGCTGGCTCGAAATCCTCTCCGGCCTGAACGCCGGCGAGGTGGTCGTGACTGAGGGCCAAACCCAACTGCGCGACGGCCAGCCGGTTGACGTGCTCTAACCCGGACCCACCCGCAAGGAAACTCTGCCATGTTTTTAGCCAATGCCTCCACCCGCCGGCCCATCGCCGTCAGTTGTTTGCTGATTGCGCTGATTGCGCTGGGCTTTAACTCGTGCCGCAAGCTCTCCATCGAGAACATGCCGGCCGTCGACATCCCCTACATCGCCGTCGTCACCCAATGGGTCGGCGCTTCTCCGGAAGACGTCGAAAAAGACGTCAGCAAGCACGTCGAAGACGCCGTCTCCGGCCTCGATGGCCTCAAGCACATTGAGTCCTCCAGCTTGGAGAACGTCAGCCAGGTGGTCCTGGAGTTTGATCTGGCCATCAATGTGGACACTGCCGCACAGGATGTCCGCGAAAAAATTGACACGATCCTCACCAAACTGCCGGCCGATGCCGATCGCCCCGTCATTCAGAAAATCAACATCAACGCCGCGCCCATCGCCAATATTTTCCTCTCCGGCGACGCGCCGATCGACGACCTCTACGACTACGCCGACAACGTCGTCGCCGACCGCTTCGCCACGATTCCCGGCGTCGGCGAAGTGCAGGTCATCGGCGGCAACGAACGCGAAGTGTGGGTGGAACTCGATCGCGAACGCCTGGCCGCCGCCGGCCTCACCACGGCCGACGTCGTCGCCGCGCTCCAGGGCGGCATTCTCAACCTGCCCGGCGGCCGCATCCGCGAGCAAGGCAGCGAATTCGCCGTCCGCTTCGACGCCGAGTACCAGAACGTCGCCGACGTCGCCAACCTCGAGGTGGCCAACCGCGACGGCGCCCGCCGCAAGCTGGGCGACCTCGGCACCGTCCGCATGACCACCGCGGAAGTGCGCCAGCGCGCCATCCTCGACGGCCGGCGCGGCGTCGTGCTCAAGATCGTCAAGAAGGCCGAAGGCAACATCGTTTCGCTGGTGGAGGAAACCCGGCGGCGCTTCGCGGAAATCCAGGAAACCCTGCCCGGCGGCATGGAACTGACCTGGATTTCGGACGAAGCCGAAAACATCCAGGCCTCCGTCGATTCCGCCGTCGCAAGCGTCTGGCAGGCCGTACTGCTTTGCGCGTTCATCCTGTTCGTCTTCCTGGTCAACGTCCGCACCACCGTCGTCGTGGCGATCACCATGCCGGCCACCATCGTCGTCAGCCTGTTCTTCATGCAGTTGTCCGGCCAAACCCTCAATACTCCCACGCTGCTCGCCATCGGCCTGTCCACCGGCGTGCTGGTGTCCAATTCCATCGTCGTGCTCGAAAACATCGTTTCGAAGTTCGAGACCATGGACGACCACTGGGAGGCGGCGCGCCTCGGCACCTCCGAAATGTCCGTGGCCGTGCTCGCCTCCGCCGGCACCAACGTCATCGTGATGCTGCCCATCGCCATGATGACCAGC
>MWEZ01000155.1 GCA_002071335.1 Verrucomicrobia bacterium ADurb.Bin018 | reverse complement strand
AGCGGTACACCAGCGCAGCGCCCTCTTTGCGCAGACGTTCCATGGCAAAGGGTGGGCGGGCGCAGTAGCGCAGCAGGCGTTCCAGGGCTGCGCGGTCGTGCGCTTCGATGCACACCCCGGCATCGACCGAAAAGCCGCTATGCTGGTAGGCCAGCATGTCTTTGGCGTCACAGCTCTCCAGCAGGCCCCGGCCCACGAAGGCGCGCAGGATGCGTTTGCGCAAGGTAGCTTGCACCTGGGCTACGGCATCCGCATCCACGCCTGTGGCCGGGTGGAAAAGCACGCCCGCCGGGATGGCTGCCTCCTGGGCATCGGCATCGCCCTCGCCCGGCACTTGCTCAAACACCCCATCGACCACGCAGACGTGGAAGTGCACATGCTCGTTCAGGCTGGAGCCGAACCGGTGGATAAAGGCCACAGCGCCGATGTGCAGGGCAGCATTGTTCACGTCCGCTGCACCGGGGCAATTGGCAGATTGGCTTTGCGCAATAACGCGCAGGAAGATGCGCAGCACCATGTTGAGCACTGGCCCGTCGCGCTGCATAAAGTAGCGTAGCCGCTTCGGAACCGACAGCACCCACTGGCGCACCGGCAGGCGAGGAAAGACGTGGTCCGTGAGGTGCGCCGCCGTTTCCACCATGCGCCGGGTGTTGCACGAGGGGCAGACACCCCGGCCTTTGCAGGAGAAGGCGACAAAATAGTCGTGACCACAATCGTCACACCACGCCCGGGCAAAGCCGTGGGCGAAGATGCCGCACTCCAGATACTTACGAAAGGCTTGGCGAACATAAGACTTAGGGGTGTGATGGTCGCCCTGGCCGTCGAACTGGCCTGCACTGGCCAGCTCATGCCAAGTCTCGAAGTGTTCTGCTATGGTTTGGTAGAGCAGCGTGCGCTCGGGGTGGCGCGGGTTGAAGAGTTTGGGTTTGGCTACTGCTGCAGCTGGGGCGGCGGCAGCCGCGCTGCGGCCCGCATGGTGGTGCGATTGTGGCCTTGCGTGCGACTGAGCTGTAGACGTGTGCATGGTGCAACGCCTTGATGGGCGTGGCATAGGGCACATAACTGTACATTTATACAGTTATTACCTCCACAACAAATATTGCCGAGCCGCCAGACAGCAAAAAGCCCGAACTGTTGCCAGTTCGGGCTTGAAGGTTTGACGCGTCAGGTCGGTTTACTTCCGCGCTGGCGGCACATCCGTGCAGCTGCCATGCGCCACTTCCGCCGCCATACCGATGCTTTCCCCCAACGTCGGATGCGGATGAATCGTCTTGCCGATGTCCACCGCGTCCGCACCCATCTCAATCGCCAGGGCAACTTCGCCAATCATGTCACCCGCGTGCGTGCCGACCATGCCGCCGCCCAGGATCTTGCCGTGGCCATGAGCTTCGGGTGAACCCGTCCACCGATGCCATCCAGAAAAAAAAGACCAAGAAACCATCGGAATCGTTAGAATAAACAAACACGGGTGAACAAATTGGGTGAAATATGAAAAAAGTTGCCATTGCATTGATTACGGCGGTTGCCGCTTTGTCGGCTTGGGCGCAGCAGCCCAAGGCGATTGGAAAGATCGTCAATGTCACCGGTCTGGTGACTGTCACTAGCGGGAGCCGGCTCTCGAATGCCACCGAAGGCGCTCCACTCATCGTTGACGACCGCATCATCACCACCTCCACCGGGGGGGTCACCCTTGACTTCGACAACGGTTGCGACGTAACGCTCAAGGCGAACGAGTCCATCAAGGTCAGCGACACCAACGACTGCGCGGCGTTGTGGGCGGCCGTTAATCCCGTCGGTGCCCCAGTCGCCGTGGCTGCGGCCGCTGGCACCTCCAGCATGATTCCCGCCTTGATCATTGGCGCTGGCGGTGCTGCTGCCATCATCATCAGCAACAACAACAAGAACAAATCCAGCGGCAGTTGATGCCTGCCGCCGAAACCGGCCAAGCAAACACGGGGCTCGCGAGCCCCGTGGTTTTTGGTGCCGGCCTCTTGTTGCTGGGCCTTTCGCCCATCATCCGGGGGGGCAACCGGCATGTGGCGCTGGTTCTTCTCGAATGGCTGGCGCTGCTCCTGCTGGTTGCGCTGCTGGCTCGGGGGCTGGCGTTCAGGGATCGCGCCGATGCTCAGCCGAGCCAGCCTCTGGCGAGTGCTGGCGTCTGGGTGCTGGCCCTGTCGCCGCTCTGGGTCGCCCTGGTTCAGCTGATCCCTTTGCCAGTCAGCGTGTGGGCGGCGTTGCCCGGCCACGCCCCTTACGTCGAAGCACTGGCCGTTGCCCAGGCGCCAGCCGCCGCCTTTCGGCCGCTGAGCCTCACGCCGGACATCACGCTGGTGTCGGTCCTGGCCGGCCTGCCGCTGAGCGCCGCCTTCCTGCTGGCCTTTTACAGCTCATTTCGCCAAATCGGGCTGCTCGTTCGCGCATTGGTGGGCCTTGCAGTGGCACAGGCGGTGCTGGGGCTGCTGCAGATGGGGCCTTTTCCTGGCCTGTCGTTCGGCTCGGCCATCGGCGGACGGGCGATCGGCACCTTTGCCAACCCCAACCACTTTGCCAGCTACATCGCCATGACCCTGCCGCTGGCCATTCTGCTGCTGCGCCCGGCCATGGTATCGGCGCGCGGCACCATGCGGGGCGGGCCTCGGGGCGGCCGCCCCATGGGCGCGCTCTGGGGGGTGGCGCTGTTTCTCCTGCTGGCCGCCGTGCTGGCCTCGGGCTCGCGCGGCGGCACCGTCACCTGCCTGGTGGTCACCTTGTTGGCGGTGGTGCTGTTGCCGCAGGGGAGCGGTCATCGGCCCGAACGCCGGCACTGGGGCATGGCCGGCATGGCCGGCTTGCTGGCGTTGGTGGCACTGGCCGTCGGCGTGGATGCACTGCTGGCCCGCTTCGAGGGCGACAAGACGGGGTACCTCGCGGGCGACCGCTGGGCCTATGTCACCAGCACCTGGCAGGCGGCGCTGGCCTTCTGGCCGTTTGGTTCGGGCCTGGGTTCCTACGCCTCGGTTTTCCCGGCGTTTCATCCGCCCGGCGTGCGTGCTTTCATCGAACATGCCCACAACGACTACGTCCAGCTGCTCATGGAATGTGGCTTGCTGGCCATCGCGCTGGGCCTCCTGGCGCTGGCGCTCATCGCCCGCCAGGTTGCCCGCCTGGTGCGCCGGGCCCGTCGCATGGGGCTGGACGCCGCCGGGCTGCTGCAGGCCAGCTGCGGGCTCGGGCTGCTGGCCGTGCTGCTGCATTCGTGGGTCGACTTCAACCTGCGCATACCGGCCAACGCCATGCTCGCCGCCTTCCTGCTGGGGGCTTTCTTGCGGCCGCTGCAGCCCCTCCCTGTCAAACCGGCCCGCGAATCCGTGCTGGAATAACGCGCGCCCCCATGTCCGACCCGATCACCGCGTGCCAGCCCCACGAACCCGCCGCCACGGGCTGGTATCTGGCCTACACCAAGCCACGCAGCGAGCAGGCCGCCAGCGCGCAGCTGGCGCGCCAGGGCTATGCCATCTATCTGCCCCTGTACAAGACGCTCGTGCGCACCGCCGAAGGCATGGCCGTGCGCCACGGGCCGATGTTCCCGCGCTATGTCTTTTTCAGGCCAGGCAGCGCGGGGCAGTCCATCGCGCCGGTGCGCTCCACCCTGGGCGTCAGCCATGTCGTGCGTTTTGGCGCCACGCCGGCTACCGTGGACGACGCGCTCGTGGCCGCCCTGCGCGGGTTCGAGCAGCAGCGCGAGCAGGCCAGCCCGGCGGACCTCTCGGCGCTGAAGGCCGGGCGCCGCGTCGTGGTCTGCGCCGGGCCGCTCAAGGGGCTGGAGGGCCTGGTCAGCGCCACCGCCGGCAAGCGCATCACCGTGCTGCTCGACGTGCTGGGCCGCCAGACGCGGGTCAGTGTGCCCGATCACCAGCTCCAGGCGCTGGCGGCCTGAGGCCCACCTCGCGCCCGCTCGGGCCATCGTGGCACCCGCCGGATGCCGCAGCCCCGCCGGTCGCCCCGATCCGCGCCACCTTCCGGCCTCTGCCGGCACCGGGTGGCGGTCAATTTCTGGCCTTTGTGTGACATCTCGCAATGGTTCAGTGTGGTATTTGCGGCTAAAATCAAAGGTTGTGCGAAAACGTGGTGCCAGAACGCTGGCTTCACTGCGGTAGCCTGCGCGCAGGCCACCTTGCCGATCTCCATCGAACATGAGCCTTCATCCATTGCCCGAACTTCTGTGGCCCCTGGGCGCCGCCTTCGCCGCCGCCGCGGCGGTGGCCTGGCTGCTGGTGCACACCCGCGACTTGCATCTGCACCTCACCGGCGACCACCCGGATAGCGGCCCGCAGAAGCTCCACACCGAAGCCACCCCCCGCATCGGTGGCCTGGCCGTCATGGCCGGTCTCGTCGCCGGGCTGGTGGCGCTGTACCACACGGCTACGCCCGGCGGACTGGCGCCGCTCGACGCCCTGCATCCCGTGCGCCTGGGCATCGGCTTCCTGCCGCTGTTTGCGCTTGGCCTGGTCGAAGACGTCAGCAAGGCCGTCAGCGTGCGCCTGCGCATGGGGGTGTCGCTGGTGGCCGGCATGCTGGCCTACTTCCTGGCCGGCGTGCGCATCGAATCGCTGGGCCTGCCGGTGATCGACGCGATCGTCCTCGGCGTGCCGCTGGTGGGGCCCTTGGCAGCCCTCTTGCTCACCCTCATCGCCGTCGCCGGCCTGGTGCACGCCATGAACATCGTGGACGGCCTCAACGGCCTGCTCGCCGGCATCACCCTCGTCATCCTCGGCGTGCTGGCCGTGGTATCGGCCCGCTTCGGCGAAACCGGCCTCATGCTGCTGGCGCTCACCGGCATGGCCGCCACCGCCGGGTTTGCGGTGTTCAACTTCCCGCGCGGTCGCCTCTTCTGTGGCGACGCCGGCGCCTACCTCATCGGCTACCTGATCGCCGTCATCGTCATCCTGCTGGTGCTGCGGCAAAAGACCGTCAGCCCCTGGTTCGCCCTGGCCGTGGTCATCCACCCCGTCACCGAGACGCTCTACTCCGCCTGGCGGCGCTGGCGCCTCGGCCTGTCACCCACCCACCCCGACGCCCGGCACATGCACTCGCTCTGGGCCGCCAACCTGCAACAGCGCGCGGACGAATCCGGCCTGCGCATCGGGCTCGGCACCAATGCCGGCGCCTCCTGGCGCACCCAGATCGTGGCCAGCGTGCCCGTGCTGCTGGCGGCCACCTGTCCCACCGAGACCGCCCTCCTGCAACTCATCTGCCTTAGCTATGTGGGCCTGTTCGTCGTCGTCGTGCGCCTGCTGGAGCGCCCGGTGTACACCGTCGCGGCCTCGCAGTTCCTGTCGGACGACACCCGCTGACGGCAGCCGGCGGGCCCTCCGCGCACCCGCGCCGGCCCCCGCCTGCCCTTGACCCCATCATGACCCCACCCGCCCAACCCCGAA
>MWEZ01000154.1 GCA_002071335.1 Verrucomicrobia bacterium ADurb.Bin018 | reverse complement strand
TTTCCCCCCCCCCCTTCCCCGCTGGAGCCGGCCTTTGCATTGCCGCATTTCCAACCGCGACTTTCCGCCGCAAAAAAGATGCCGGATTGACGCTATTGTTCGACCGTAAGGCGCCAAAATGAAGATGCCTCAGTGACGGCCACCGTGTGCAGGTTGATGGCGGCGGCGGGGAGATGCGCGGCGCGCGTGACCCACGCGGAATTGGTCCCCAGCGCAGTGGATTCCTGCACGTTGTACCACCGGTTGGTCACCCCCGCCCAGCGCAGCACTCTTTCGCCTGCGCCGCCGGTATCCTGCACAAGGGCCAAAAAGCTGTCGGGATCGGTCGGCACGGTGCCGGCAATCAGTTCATCGCCATCGGTGACGCCGTCGCCATCGCGATCGGTTTGGAAAAGGGCTTGGGCCAGCGCATGCCAGCCGAGCGCGCCGCGACGGCGACCCGTTGCATTCAAATGAAAATCCCCGCTGCCGGCATCCACAGCATAGGCGGCCACCAGCCGCTGGTTCGTGACGCCGCCGGCCACATACGTTTGCTCGCTGCCCGCCGCGGTCCACGCGGTGATATCCGCCAGATCGAGCAGCCACGCGCCGGTGGTGCGACAAAATGCGCGCACATAGCGGTTGAAATCGTTGCGCGCGTCATTTTCGCTGCCGGCAGTCTCGGTGGTCAGCGGCATGGTCATATACACCAGCAGGGTTTGCGGATAGCGCGCGGCAAGGCCGGCCATCGTGGCGCAATAGGCGGCAGGATCGGCTGCGGGATCAATCCAGCAAAACTTGTCTAGCGCCACATTGACCTTCGGGAAGCGCCAGCCGGATTGCACCACAGAATTGCTGAAGCAAACCAACTTGTTTTCCCACGAGGGATTGCCGCGCTGGCATTCATAGATCCGCCCGTTGGCGGTGACGGACGGGACCGCGGCGGCGCGGTAATCGGGCGCGTCAGATGTGCCTGCAGTCGGCACCGCGCCATGGTAATCGCCATCGCCATTTTGGCCGTCGTAGTTATACATCTGCAACGGATAGCGCGCGGCGTTTTCCTGATACAACCCGTTCAGCCCCGTAATCAGATTGCCGCCCACCGAGGCATGGGTGAAAAACCACCGCAACTGCCCCACGCGCGCGGCGGCCGCCGGCGGCGGGTTCGTGGCGGCGGCCAGCGCAGCATGGCCGATGATGAGCTGCGCCCAGTCATTCGTGCCGGTTTCATAAGCGCCAATATCCACCTGCCCACCCAAGATGCGCGGCTGGCCGACCAAATCCGTCACGCCCGCCATCCACGCTGCATTGGTGCCGGCGTTGAGGCCGGGGCTACCGAGCAGCAGCAGCGGATGTTCCCCGCCCAAGGCCAGCGGGTTGGCAACGCGGCTATGCGCATCAGCGCCGGAATGCGCCCGCCATTGCGCCAACGTGCCGCGCTCCAACTCGGTGCCCGGACGGCGATCGGTGAACCACGGCTGGCCGCCACCGGCCACAAAATACAGGTTATAATCCATGGCCGGCCAGCCTTGCAGCGCACTCAACCCGCCCAACTCATCGGCGTAGCGAATTTCCACCATCTCGTCGTCGAAACCGGCCGGTTGAATCACCAGATTGTTGTAAATCTGCGGCAGGACGGTGGCGGGGCGACCGGCCTCTGGCTCCCAATCCTGATAGCTCAGCCCGAAGTAAATGGCGGAGTGCACCGCATCGGTGCAAACATTGAGCAGCGTGTTGTTGAACACCACCGGGTTGGATGCCGCATAGATTCCGATGCCCTCCCAGGCGGTGTCGCGCACCAGACAGTTACGAACCGTACCGCGGATGTTTTCGTAATAGCTTGGATTAGCCTCCACGTCGAAAAACTCGGGGCTGGTGTCAAAGCCCAGCAAAATACCGCCTGCGCCGCAGCGCTCCACCCGGGTGCGTTCGATCAACCCATCAGTGGCGCCGCCCTTCAAATAAATACCGGTGGAAAAGGCGTCGCGGATGACGCAATCGCGCACAGTCAGGCGGTCGCTGTTGACGCAATCAATTCCCTCCGCATTTTGGGCGTGCTGATTGGCCGGCCCCACCCCGCTGCGATAAATCTCGCAGCGCTCGATCACCACATCGTCGCAGTTCGGCGTGATTTTGATGGCGTCGCGCCCGGTGTCATGAATGACGCAATCCTGAATGATGACGCCGCTGGCGCCGCTGCGGTCCGCTGGATCGCCCCAATCCCATTTGGTTTGCAGCACCACGCCATAATAATAGCCGCCTTGGATTTCCAGGCGCGACAGCACCGTGCCCTTGGCATCGGCATCCACCCAGACGCACGAGGAGAAGTCGTTTTCGTTATTCAGCGGCGCCACGAGCCGGGCCCACTCGTTGGAATAGGAGCGCAGCGTGATGCCGGGCCGCCGGAAACGCACTTCGCTGGTGTCTTGATACGCGCCGCCGCGCACCTCGACCACGTCGCCGGACACCGCCTGCTGCAAGGCGTGATTGACGCTCCGAAAAGGTGCAGCCAACGTCCCGGCGGCCGCATCGCTGCCGTTGGTGGCCACATACCATGTTGCCGCCGATGCCGGCAGGCTTCCCAAGGCCAGCCAACCGATCCAGAAAAATTGCCGCCAACCGGAGAGTGCCGTGCGTGGCTTCATGCTGGGTTTACTCCATGAGTCGAACTTTCAAACGGAAGAAGCGCAAGGGCTGGAGACTGCCGGCGGGCACGAGGTATTCCACCTCTTCGGTCAGGCCGTCGCCGGTGGGGGTGGCCCCCTGCCAGATCAAGTCGCTGTTGGTGATTGCGGTGTGCCACTGCGCCGTGATTAGCCCTTCAGCATATTCAGGAATGTACTCCACGCCGCTGTTCGGCGTCAACAGCCGGCGATGACGGAACACGGCGGCGGTATCGGGCGTTTCGCCGGTCACGGTGGCGAATGGCAGCGCCTGATGGAAGTCCGCGTTACGAGTCAATCCCAGCGCGTAGCGCATCAGATTGGCCAAACCACTATCAGTCGGATCGGCCAAAGGACCGCTGATGGCGGGATTCGCTAATTCTTCGGGCGAGAACTCCGCCCCCTGCCATGCCGCAAAACCTGTCGGCAACGGCGGGGGTCCGTTGGCAATCATCAGATCATCCAGTCGCAATTGTGCGCGCGCTCCGGACCCTTCCGTTTGGTAATAATAGCGCCACAGCACCTGCATATATTCCTGTTCCAGTGCGGCGGCGGGCAGGGACACCGGGCCGAGTGTCGCGCTGTGATCCACGGTTTCGCTGCGCAGGTATTCCACCAGCTGGCCATTATCGTCCAGCACATCGGTGAAAGCCCCCGTGGCGCCGACACGATACTGCAAGCGAATGGCATAAATCCGCTTGTTCGGGAGCACCGTGCCGCCGAGCCAGGTGACCGGTGCTTCAGCCACTCCGCGCGTATCCAGCGCGACCAGCGCGCCGCCGACATCGCGCCCGCGCCCCGTATTGATGAACGCAATGCCGTTCGTTCCCAGCCCGTTGATGCGCGTGCGCGATGATGCGGCATACGGATACTCCGCGTCTTCCGGTAAGGCTGCATCCGCCGCGGGAATCATGTAGGCGTAAAGTAGTTCATCATTCAGCCCGGGATCATTCTTGGCGCTCTGTAAAAAGAGCATATTCGTCGGATAACTGAACGCCGGTTCGTTGGTTTCCCACTCGCCAAAGGTGTACGCGGCATTCGCCAAGACGTGCGCCGTCGGATTCACCAGCACATAGAACGTGCTGCTAACCGGTTCATTCTCCCCGTCATCCGCCGTCACGGTCACCGTGGCTCCGCCACGCGCCTGCGGAATCACCGTCAACATGGAACCGGCCAAATTGAGCGCCACAAGATTGCTCCGGCTGGACGAAGCTTCAAAAGCCAAGGCGTCATAATCCGGATCTTGGAACACATCGTTCAAATCCACCTGGATGGAACCACCGCCCTCCATAAGCGATTGGTGACCAACGGGGGCGACAATTTCCGGCGGCAGATTGAAGCCTTCGAGCGCAAGGCCCTCCACCGTCCAGTTGTCAAAGCGCACGTTGCCTGCGTTGCCACCCCCGCCCTGCTCAAACTCGATCCGCAGAGCGAAATTCGTATTGTTGTCCACGCTGGTCATGGCGCTGAAATCGAGCGTGATCAGATTGGGCGCCGCGTCATACGTCGTCACGGTTTGCAGCGGCTCATAATCCTCGCCATCGAGGGTGTAATAGAGATTCAATGTCCCCGCCCCCTTGCCCGAGCGGCGGACCTCAAACTTCACCACAATGTCCTCATAACCGCGCGTGGGCATGGCGACATCCATTACCACCCCAAGCGGATTGTTGACGCGCAGATGTGACGATGCCTCATCACCGAACCGGGCGTTTTCTGCGAAGAAATCTTGCCCGGTGCCGGCCACCGCTTCTGAACCCTCCGGAAGGTCAAACGCCATACCTGCGCCGGCCACCTTGGTGAATGTGGGCGCCAACAATGCGCCGCTGTCGTTAAAGTTCCAATAGTGGATCAACTTGTAGTCCGGGGCTGCCACTTCCTCGAAGACAGCTTCCAACTGGCTCGCCCCGGTCAGCGTCACCGCGATGGTTTCGTTCGTGCTGTAGCTTGTCTTCGCGCCGACCGTCCCGCGCGCAAAGACCCGCAGGTCGTTCACAAAGAAGTCGCAGTTGCTGGTGTCGCCCGCGTTGTGGTTGACCGCGTAAATCTTTTCAATGCTGCCACTGCCGGCGAGGTTGCCCGAAAGAATGACAGGCTCCGCACCGCCGGCGGTGATTCTGGCGGTGTAGGTGTTGGCCGCGGTCAGCGTCAGTTCCACGTCAATCGGCGCGGTTGTATAGGCAAGCACATTGGTTTGCCCGGCGATGTTGTAGAAGTTGTGCCCATTTGTGAACGTGATGGACCAGAGTGTTTGGTCGGCGGCATTGCGCAAGCTGACCCCCACGCTCCCGCCGGAGGTAACCCAGCGGTTTTGCATGCGGAAGCCGATCGTTTGCCCCACGCCCAATGCCGTGCTGAGCGGACGCTCAATCTCCGCCCGCCCGCCATTATTCGCCCACAGCCCCCACTGCCCGCCCTGGTCAAGGAAATAGCCGCTATTGCCGCTCTTGGACAGCGTCCAAGCGCCAAACCCATACCCCCGGTTGTTGCCGTTGTTCCACCGGGTGTAGTTATTTGCCGAGTCCGCGGCAATGACAACATCCGCCGCCAGTGCGGCCCGCCATTCGACAAACTCGTAGCCCGGCTTGGCCACGGCCGTCAGCGTCACCGGATAATTGGTGAAATAGGTGCCCGTCCACGGGTACCCCGCAAAGCCGGGCGTCTGATCGGACAGCTCAATCGTATTGATCCGTACAAGGCCTTGTTCATCGTTGGCCTCCACCGTGACCGGCACGCGCCAATCCAGTTTCAACACATCTTGCAAGTGCGTCCAAACCGCGGCCGGGC
>MWEZ01000153.1 GCA_002071335.1 Verrucomicrobia bacterium ADurb.Bin018 | reverse complement strand
GCACTGACCTAGCACAAGCAGGGAGGGGAAATGAAGCTCAGCGATAAACCGCTTGAGTTGAAAAAGACCGTAGGCGAGGTGATCGAAGCACTACGCGCCAACGGGCTAGAAAAGGATGCCGAACAGGTCCAGACGCAGGTCGCCCAGATTGCCAGCTTTACGAGCTGGAGCAGGGGCGAGGTGCTGAGCCTGGACTTTGGCGAGTGGCCCGCCCTGGCCCGACGCTTTGCCGCACTGATGACCGGCAAGAGTGAGACGGCGATCCCCCCGCCGATAGCGATTGTCTCCGAATCTACGCCGCAGGCACAGGACGATCCGTCCCGTTCTGGGCAAACATCCTAGAGGTTGCCGCGTTGTGGCACGTGCCGCCCTGGGAAGTCGCTGACGCGGCGATGGACGAAGACAAGGCGGCATGGTACTGGAGACAAGTCGCGTGGACGCGAGCACAGAACAAACGCGCAGACATAGAGCACAAGAGAGCGAGCAGACATGCCAGCAAGTGACATGACTTTGCAGATGGTCCTCAAGCTCAAAGACGAGGCCAGCAAGGAACTCGGCAAGGCAGGCGAAGCCGTTGGCGGGCTGAACAAGCAGGCGCTATTGATCGGCGGCGCTGCCGTTGCTGGTATCGCCGCGGCTGGCGCTGCCCTGTGGGATGCGGCCAAAGCAGCGGGCGAGGAAGAGCTGGGCGTGATACGGCTGGGCGAGACGGTCAAGAACACCGGCGCGGATTGGAACACAGCGCAGACAGCCATCGAAGACTACCTGACCGCCGAGCTGAAGCGCGTCGCACTCGATGACGGCGAGGGACGCGATTCGCTGAACAAGCTCACCGCAGCCACGGGCGACTACAAAGAAGCGATGGCCCTGCTCCCTGGCGTCATGGACCTGGCACGCGGCGCGAACATCAGCATGGAACAGGCCACGATGCTGGTCACAAAGGCCATAGATGGGTCAGTCGGCGGCCTCGGCAAGTACGGCATCGAAGTCAGCAAAGAGGCCACGAATACCGAGATTCTGGGCGCGATTCAAGCCAAGTACGCGGGGCAGGCCGAGGCATACGGCAACACCTTTGCTGGTGCTCAGGCGAAGATGGACATCGCGCTCGGCAATCTCAAAGAGACGGTAGGCGCGGCGGTGCTGCCGGTCCTGACCGACTTGATCACCAAGTTTGCCAACATCGCTATGGACGCGATGCCTGCTATCGAAACCGCACTCAACACAGTCGGGCCGGTCTTTACTACCATCTTCAACGGCATCGGCACGGTTATCACCGGCGCGTGGGATCTGATAAGTCCTGTCTTTACGGCTATCGTCGGCTGGCTTCAGGGTGACGGCACGAGCACGCTCAACTCCTGGGGCACGACGATGGATACTGTCATGAACGGCGTCAAGACCACAGTTGAGACGATCCTGGGCGGCCTCAAGACGTTCTGGGAAACCAACGGCGATCAGATTGTAACCGTGGTCAACACGGTTTGGGGCTTGATCGGCACGGCCATTGACACGGCCTGGGGCGTCATCAAGGGCGCTATCGACACGGCGATGGCACTGTTTCACGGTGACTGGCAGGGCGTCTGGGACGGCATCAAGGGCATAGTCGATACCATCTGGAGCGGCATCAAGACGGCGTTTGACCAGGCGTGGCCGCTCATCAAGGGAGCTATCGACGCGGCCATGACCGCGCTCAAGGGAGCTTGGGACACGGCCTGGAACGGCATCAAGACCAGCATGGAAACCATCTGGACCAACATCAAGACCAGCGTAGAAACCAAAGTCGGGGAAGTCAAGACGGCCATAGGAACGAAGCTGGAAGAGGTCAAAACGGTACTATCGACCGCCTGGAATAGCATCTGGGAGAAAGCCAAGACTGACTGGGGCACGATAGCAAGCGCGGTAACGGGGCCAATCAACGGGCTAGTCGGCACACTGACCACGGCGGCTGACAACATCTGGAAAGCCCTGTTCGGTCCAGAGGGCGCGTTCACCAAGATGCGTGACAAGCTGAGCCACATCTTTGAGGGCGTCCACATTCCCCTGCCGCACTTCACGGCCAAATACACCAAAGTCCTGGGCATCGACATCGTGAGCGGCTTTGACGTGCAGTGGTACGGCAAGGGCCTGACCAACGGCGTCTTCAATAAGCCAACGCTTATTGGCGTAGGCGAGCGAGGGCCAGAGGCCGTCAACGTCACCCCGCTTGGCGGCGGGCGCAGCAGGGGAGGGGGCGGCATGACGCTGGTGTTCAACTACCAGCCGATGATGAGCATGGCAGACGAACGTGAGGCGTACACCAAACTAGCGCCGGTACTGCGCGAGGTCATCGTGCGCGAACAGCGGCGCGGCGTGACATGGTAGGGAGGATTCAATGGCTGACAATGTAGCGATAACCGCAGGCAGCGGAACAGCGGTCGCGGCTGACGATATTGGGAACGTCTTTTACCAGCGGGTCAAGCTGACGCTGGGGGCAGACGGCGCGGCTGACGCGGATTGGGATCTCGGCCAGCAGCTATCGGCGGCCAGTGCGCCGGTGGTCATCGCGTCGGACCAGAGCGTCGTGCCGGTTGTGCCAAGCGCAACCGTCATCACCGTGACGCCGACAGTGGACACGAAGATCTACGCCTCGGGCGACCTGCTCTTTGATTCGGCTGAAGTGGCAAGCGCGGTCAGGGCGAACGGTGGCATAGCCCTGCTCAAGACCGTCATCGTCATCGACAAGGCAGACCAGGGCGTGGCCTTTACGCTCCTGTTTGCCAATGCTGCCACGGACTTTGGCACGCTCAACAACGCGCCCGATCCTGACGATTCAGAAGTAGCCACAGTCATCGGCACGGTTGCCATAGCCACGGGCGACTACATAGACCTGGGAGGGGCGAGGGTAGCATGCGTCAAGAACATCGACTTGCTGCTGAAGGCGGGCGCGGCAACGACCAGCCTGTACATCGCGGGGGTGAACGGAACAGGAACGCCAACCTACGGAGCGGCTACCGACCTCGTATTCTATCTCGGATTCCTGCGCTCGTAGGGCTGCTCATGAGCCTGCTACTGCTGCTGGGCAACAACTACGCAGGGAGCACCAACAGCTACCCCGTGCGGTGGTACGTCAACATCGACTGGGACAATGACGGCACGTATTCCTACGACGAGGCCATCTACACCCAGAGCGTTGACATAGACAGGGGCAGAGACGGTCCGTTCTCCGACATGCGAGCGGGCCAGCTTGTCTTGACCCTGGACAATCGCACCAGGCGCTTTGACGCCAACTACGCCGCCGGTGCTCTGTACGGCAAGCTTTTGCCTGGCCGTGGCGTGATCCTGCGCTGCACCTATCGCGGCACAGTCTACACGCTCTACACTGGCAAGCTAGTCGCACTAGAGCCATCGGGCAAGCTCGGGCGGCAAGTCGTGACCATGACGTTCCTGGACGCCTGGTACTATCTCAGCAAAGACAAGTCCTATATGCCAATTGCTCCAGCCGGTAACACGTATAACGCAATCGCCATGATTGCATCTGTGTCTAACGTCAGCATGAGCGCAGATTCGGATACTACCGGCGGAGAAACGTATGACTATCGATGGGGAGAAGGCGAAGATCACGCCGAACAAATAACGGCATTCTCGACAAGCAATCAGGGGTTTTTGTTTGTGAACAAGCAGAATGCCATAGTATTCCACGAGCGCACGCAAAAGGATAAGTTGCGCACCGGGCACAACTGGACGCTGGACGAAGATGCCCTGGTCGATATGAGTACGGATGATCCGTGGGCGAACGTATGCAATAACGCCCGTGTGACAGCAACGACTATCACTAAGGCCGGAGGCGAAACGCTGGCCTTTCAGCTTACAGAGCCTATCTATGTTGCCCCAGGAAGCGTGAACTATTTTGCGGTTGAGTTCAGTTTTCCAATTGACGCCAGCGCGATTCCTGGCGGGACGGTCAACTATACGGCCAATTCGCAAGCAAACGGACTCGGCGCAGACATGACTGCCAGCATGACTTGGTTTCTCGTCAACTGCGGGCCATACGTGGGGCAGGCGGTCGCGGGCAATCTGAACACCGTCACGGGACTATGGATCACCCAGCTTGATATCTACGGTTACAAGTTGACGTTTGAGCAAAAGGTAGCGGAGGTAGATGATAGCACAAGCCAAGCTATCTACCGCGCCCTCAATTGCACCATCAACGAATACTGGCCGCACGACTACGCTGATGCCGAGACCATCGCCAACTACCTGATCGACACCTACAAGGCGCCGATGCAGGGCGTGACGGTCAGAATGCAGCACAAGCTAGGCGATATGCTCCAGTACGAGCTTGGCGACATCATCTACCTGACCGCCGACACGTACACCATCGCAGATTACTTCCGCATGGGCGCGATTCATCTCTGGACCGGCCGAACGATGCAGGAAATCCACGGTGAGTACAAGCTAGAGCCGACACAGCGCAGGAACATTCAGACCAGGCAGATGACGTGGTTCTTGCCCAGCGGCCTGGTCACGGGGGCAAGCCAAAGCGCGGAGTACATCTACCGCGGCGAGACTGGCACGATCAAGCGAGTGGACGCACACGTGGTCACCGCTCCGACTGGCGCTTCTATCATCTGCGACATCAACATTGGCGGCACTAGCATCTGGAATAGCACGCAAGCCAACCGCGTGACCATCGCGGCCACGGAAAAGGCGGGCACGCAGACCAGCTTTGATACGACCACGGTCAGCGACGGCGACGTGATAACGATGGACATTGACCAGGTTGGCTCTACCATTACTGGCACTCAGCTCACGGTGCTGCTGGAAATAGAGTCGCCGCTGGAGGTGCAATAGTGGCGATTATCTCGGGCGTCTATACCAGGCAGGCGCTATGGTACATCGCAGGCACGCTGTCCACTGGCACGAACAAGAGCCAAGAGATTATCTACCGCGGTCCGACTGGCACGATCAAACGCGCCGATGCTCACGTCAAGACCGCGCCCGTGGGCGCTGACCTGCTGATTGACATCAACATCGACGGCACGACCATCTGGAGCACTCAGGCCAATCGCGTCAAGTGCGCGGACGGTGCGACCTCGGGCACACAGACTTCATTCAACACAGCCAGCGTCACCGACGGGCAGATTCTGACCGTAGACATCGACCAGATCGGCTCAGGCACGGCAGGAACAGGCGTCACGATCCTGCTGGAGATTGAAGCGACAGCGGAGACGGCAGCATGACGCTAGGAATACAGGCCACGGCCAAAGAGCTGAGGCAATTGCGCCGCTGGAATCAAAAGTGCTTTGAGAACCAGGACGGCTCGCGCACCTATGTCATCCGCGGCAAGCGCTGGCATCACAAGGTCAACGGCCAGTGGCTCGACCAGGCAGAGGTCCAGGCGCTTGGGCTGATGCTGCCGATGGCCGATACCTACGGCGAGACGGTTGACGGCTACATCGAGGGCAACTCG
>MWEZ01000152.1 GCA_002071335.1 Verrucomicrobia bacterium ADurb.Bin018 | reverse complement strand
TGTGGATGGCCGCGTGGTGTTGTTGGGCTCGACCAACTGGACGGGCAACTCCATGTATAACAACAATGAATCCAACGTGCGGGTGGCGGACCCGGCCATTGCCGATTATTTTGCGCGCTACCTGGCTCTCTTGTGGGCCGACAGCGCCGCCGAACCGGAACTATCCCCACTGGTTTCCGGCGCCATCCAGACCGTCATCAACCGCCAATATTTCTCCGCAGTCCTGGCGTTGTTCCAGACAGCCACGCAGCGCATTCACGTGGTGATGTACGGTATTAATTATTCGCCGAAATACGCCGGCAGCAAAGTCAACCAACTGGTCGAGGCCTTGGCGGCCGCCGCCGAACGCGGCGTGGCGGTCAGCGTCACCATGGACTTGAGCGACTACAACCACACGCTGAACAACGTCAACCGCGCAGCCAAGGACTATCTGATGCAAGCGGGCGTGACGGTCTTTGATGATCCGCTCAAAACCACCACCCACGCCAAAGTGATTGTGGCGGACGACGCCGTGGTGATCGGCTCCGTGAACTGGGGGCGCGATGCCCTCGAAAAACGCAACGAAGCCGCTGTGCTGGTGCGCGACCGCTCCGTCGCGGATTTTTTTGCTGATTACGCGCAGCGCCCTGAAGTCAGCGCCGCCCGGCGGCAACTGGCGGCAAAAAAATCCCCGCCCGAAGGCGGGGACTAATTGAGTTTTCCACGGTGTGGAAAAAAGTTTTCCACACTGTGGAAAAGTGCGGCGCGCGGCGTTTAGGCACCGAGCTGCCAGCGGGCAAAGCGGCGGATCACAAACTCATCGCCGACGGCCTTGCCGGTTTCGGCAAGGATGGTGGCGACGGTCTTGTCCTGCTCCTTCACGAAGGGTTGCTCGACGAGGCAAATCTGGCCATAGAACTTCTCCAGTTTGCCGGCGACGATTTTATCCACGATGTTCGCGGGCTTGCCTTCGACCTGCTTGGCGTAGATTTCCTTTTCGGCCTGCACGGTTTCGGCGGGAACCTGGTCACGTGTGATGCACACCGGGTTGACCGCGGTGACGTGCAACGCGAGGTCGGAAAGCAGCGTCTTGACGGCGGGATTGGCCAGCGAAGCGGCTTTTTGGAAGCCGACTTCCAGCAGCACGCCGAGCTTGCCGCCCAAGTGGACGTAGCCGACGACCGCGCCCGTGCCTTGCACCTGGTAAGTCAGGTTGCGGCGGGCAATGATGTTCTCGCCGATTTCCGCGATCTTGGCTTCGACTTGCGCCTTGGCGGTTTCGGCCAACGCGTTGTCGGGCACGCCAGCGGCGGCCGCGAGCATTTCCACCACGAACGCCTTGAAGTTGTCGTTCTTGGCCACGAAATCAGTTTCGCAGTTGATTTCGATCATGCGGCCGGACTGGGCATCGGCCGCGATTTCGGCGGCGATAATGCCCTGCTTGGCGGTGCGGGAGGCTTTCTTGGCGGCAATGGCCATGCCGGATTCGCGCAGCAGTTTGATGGCCGCGGCTTTGTCGCCGTTGGCTTCCACCAATGCCTTTTTGCATTCCATCATGCCGACGCCGGTTTCTTCGCGTAGTTCTTTGACCAGGGCTGCAGAAATTTCTGCCATGGGGTATTCCTTTCTATTGGGGGGGGGGGAGGGGGAGCGGGGCCGGCCGGACGCACACCGGTGCGTCCGTCTGACCGGCCCCAGCAGGGTTATTCGGCGGGAGCCGCGGGCGGTTCCGCCTCAGGCTTGGCCTCGAGCGCCGCTTCCGGCGCGGCTTCCGCGGCAGCTTTGGCCGCCGCTTCGGCTGCGGCTTTTTCCGCCTTGGCCTTCTCGCGGGCTTCGGCCTTGGCCTTGGCCAGCTCGGCGTTGCGGGCCTTGCGTTCTTCGGCTTCGGCCTTGGCCTTCGCGGCGGCAGCCGCTTCTTCCGCGGCGCGCTTGCGGGCTTCTTCGGCCGCAACCTTGGAATATTCGCTGCTGGCCTGCTGGATGGTCAGGCCCACGAGGTCGGCAATCAGCTTGATGCCACGGATGGCGTCATCGTTGGCCGGGATCGGGTAATCCACCGGATCGGGATCCACGTTGGCATCCACCAGCGCAATCACGGGGATGTGCAGCCGGTTGGCTTCGGCCACGGCGATGGCTTCGCAGTTGATATCCACCACAAACAGCGCGCCGGGGTTGCCCTGCATGTCCGCAATGCCGCTCAAGTTATATTGCAACTTGGACAGCTCGTGGCGCAGCTTGGCAATTTCCTTCTTGGGCATGGAGTTGATCGAGCCGTCTTTTTCCATCTGCTCGATCTCGCGCATGCGGGTGATGGATTTGCGCAGCGTTTCGTTGTTGGTGAGCGTGCCGCCCAACCAGCGGTTGACCACAAAGGGCTGCTTGGTTTGGGTGGCGACGGACTTCAGCGCTTCCTGCGCCTGCTTCTTGGTGCCGACAAACAGGATTTGGCGCCCGCGGGCCACGGTGTCATAAATGAACTGCCGGGCTTTTTGCAGGCCGTCGAGCGTTTGCTCCAGATCAATGATGTAAATCCCGTTGCGCTGCCCGAACAGATACTTGCGCATCTTGGGGTTCCAGCGTTTTGTCCGGTGGCCGAAGTGCAGACCCGCTTCGAGCAGGTCCTGAATGCTGACGTCCTGACGGACGTTCGCGGTCGTCATGGTGACCATGATGTTTTCCTCTCTTTAATGGCTTGTTCCGGCTTTTTTTGTTACGCCGGAAAATCCGCTTTTGTCCCGGGCGGAGGGCCGCCAAGGAACTTCGCTTCCGGTTTTGCACGCGCAAAACTCGCCGCGGAATGTAGGGGAACCCCCTCTGGAATGCAAGGGGTTTTTGTGATTTTTTGCGGCAGGGTGGCGGTGCGGAAGTTTGCGCTTGGCCGGGGCTTTCGCTAGAGTGGGGCCGATGAAGATTGCGTTTTTGCTGCAAGACACCCGCAGCCTCTATGGCGCGGAGCAAGCGACGGTCCAGTTGCTGGCCGGCCTGACGGCCGCCGGCTTGGCCGCACATGTGGTGCTGCTGCAGGAAACGCGGCTGGGGGCGGGGGGGAGTCCGCTGGCCGACGCCCTGCGCCAAGTGGCGCCGGTGCACTCGATTCCGGTGGCCGGCCGCTTCTCCCGTTCCGCCGTGGCGCAAATCCGCGAGATCATGGCGCGCGAGCGCTGCGATGTGCTGCACTCCACCGGCTACAAGGCCGATTGGCACGCGCTGCTGGCCTCCCGCCGCGCCAGCCTGTTCCCCGTGGTCAGCACGGTGCACGGCTGGCTTTTCCGCTGGCAACCGAAGGAACGTTTTTTCCAAGCGCTGAATATCCGGGCGTTGCGCCAGTTCTCGCGCGTGGTGGTATTGAGCCAGTTTTATGAGCGCTACTTGCGCCGCTGCGGACTCGGGCCGTTGCAACTGGCGCACATCCCCACGGGCATCTGCCCGGAGCGCGTGGTTGGCCGCGCGGTCGCGCAAGAGTTGTGGAACGCACCCGGCGAGATGTTTACCTTCGGTATGTTGGGGCGGTTGAGCTCCGAAAAAGACCACCGCCTGCTCCTGCGCGCGGTGCGCCGGCTGGCGCGGGATTTGGATACCTCGCCCCGTTCGTGGCGCATCCTGATCGCCGGCGATGGCCCATTGCGCGGCGCATTGCAGCGGCAGATTGCTCGCTGGGGCTTGCGCGACCGCGTGGAGCTGGCCGGCTGGCTGCCCGCCGCCGAGTTTTTCGCGCGCACCCATGTTTTGGTGCAGTGCTCGCGGGTGGAGAATCAGCCGTTGAGCGTCATGGAAGCCATGGCGTGGATGCGGCCGGTGCTGGCCACGCGGGCGGGGGGGCTGCCGGAACTGGTGGCCGACGGCGAGACCGGGGCGCTGGTGCGGCGCTCGGCGCGCGCGTTGGCCGCCGCCATGCGGCATTATTTGGCCGCGCCCACCAAGGCGCGGGCAGACGGTATCCGCGCCCGGGACCGGCTGGAGCAGCAGTATGCCGTCGAACCGATGATCCGCGACCACATCGGCCTGTATGCCACCGTGCGGGCCTCGTGGAACACCCCCGACAATGTTTCATAAACGCCCCGCGTTTTGCGCCCGCCGCGCAAAAGAACAAAGCGCAGAGTTGACATCACCTGCGGAAATGGTACAAGTGCGCGACTCATTTGCAGCAGAAGAAAACTTGTTTGAGGGAGAATACCCATGTCCATGCATCGTAGTTTGAAGGCCGGCAGCAAGGTGGCCACCCGACGCAACGTCTTGAAGCGTTTTGAGCGCGTAGAAGTCCTGAAGAAGGAAGGCCGTTGGAAAGAGGGCGACCGCGGGCGCGGTTTGCCCAAGACCAAGCCCCCGGCATAATCCGCCGTACCAAGCTTGTGCCAAGCCTCCGGGTTGCCCCCGGAGGTTTTTTTGTGGCCTGCGCCATGCCGGCGTGCATGATTTGCAAAACGCAAAACGCCCCGCGGTGGAGACCGCGGGGCGTTGGCCCGGATCGGATCGAAGATTATTCGATGCCGATGCGGTAGAAGTTCAGCGGCAAGATCATGTTGGTGATCGTGAGATCAATCGCACCGCCAGTGCCGGGCTTGCTGCTGCCTTGTACCTTCTGCCAGTTCTGCGTCGGAATGAGGGTGGGGCTTTCCCAGATGGCGTAGGTGGTGCCAATCTGGCTGGACAGGATGGACAGGTTCATGGCACCGCCGCCGGTTTGGAGGTTATAACCGACGATCTCCGGTGCGTTTGCAGGAGCTTCACGCGTCACCACGACAAAGTCGCTGTAGACCTGCGTGCCGCCGCTGCCAAGGCTGGTGATCTTCATCGCGCCAATGAAGTAATCGCGGTTCGAGTTCTGTCCGTCGTTGGTGCCGTTGCTATAGGACCAGGCGCGGAACTGGGCGATATCGCCGGTGAAGGTTCCGGTGTAGGTGCGCTTGGTACCGCCAACGGGCGTGATGTCCACGGAGTAATTGCCAGCGGAAGTGACGGTGAAGACGATGTCAATGCCAACGTCGGTCCAGCCGATATCCGTGGTGCCGCCGGTGATGCTATAATCGTCATCGCCACCGTTGAAATAGAACTCCCAGAGAGTATTGCTGGCAGCATTCTGGAGGGCGATGCCTACACTGCCGCCATTTTCCCAGATCCAACCGTTCTTCATGTGGACATGGAAGGACTGGCCGACCGCAAGGGCGGACGGGAAGGGGCGGAAGGATTCGCCAAGGTGGCCTTCGTGGGACCACATGCCCCAGAGGTTGCCGTTGACGAAGTGACCGCTCTCTCCTGCCTCCGCGTTGAGTTGCCAGCCGTTGAAGCCAGTGCCACCGTTATTGCCAGTGTTCCAGCCGCCAGAGTAGGCGGCATCGGTGGCGATGTCCTGAGCGTTGGTGACCGTGCCGCCCGCGACCACATTCGAGCCGCTGACGACAATTTCATTGGCGCCGACATTGAGCGCGATGCCGGGGATGGACCACGGCGAAGCCGCCGGAATGCTGCCCGAAGCGTGAGTCAACTTGTTGCTCCACGCA
>MWEZ01000151.1 GCA_002071335.1 Verrucomicrobia bacterium ADurb.Bin018 | reverse complement strand
GTGGTAAGTGACATCGAACACGCGAAGCAGTACATCGACTGGGCCGATCTCGTTTGGTACGAATTCGGAAACGAACTCGCGATCGCCGGGACAAACAAGTATCCGGCAAAGAAGACCATCATCCGCGTACACGCTTACGAGGCTTACAACGGATTCCTGAAGCAAATCAACTACAACAACGCCGATTGTGTGATGTTCGCAGCGGATCATATCTATGAGCTGGCGAAAGAGATCGTGCCTGCGGATAAAGTCGCTCTCGTGCCGATGGGCGTGGATACCAAACGATTCAGCTACGGTAACCACGGGACCGGATACAAGATCGCATTCGCCGGGCATATCAACGCGCTGAAGAACCCGATGATGATGGTGCAGATAATGAACCAGCTCGCGCGGTTGGATCCCGGATACGAGTTATTCTGGGCTGGCGAACTCCAAGACATCCGGCTCTGGCAATACCTCAAACACATCATCACACAGCTTGGGCTGGAACGTAACATCCACTTCGTAGGGCATCAAAAAGACATGAACGCCTTCCTCGAAGATAAGAACTATTTCCTCTCGACATCCTACACCGAAGGGACCGGCATGGCAATCCTCGAAGCGGAGAGCAAAGGAATTAAACCGATCATCCATCACTTCTGGGGAGCAACCGACGTGTATCCCGAGGAATACCTGTACAACACCGTAGACGAGGCCGTGCGGATGATCCTAAGCAACCAGTACGACAGCGAAGGATACCGTAAACACGCCGAGGAACATGGGGAAGAAGCGCAATTGAACGCGATCAAAGACATAATTGCAAACCTATTAACCGAATCACAGGAGGTGAAAACGGTGTGACAAAAGAAGTTCTGATCCTGCCTTTCCAAACCTTCTACGATTCTCGATACGGCAGGGTTGAACACTCGAAGAGAATCGCGGAACAACTCAAGAAGAATCTCGACCGGAAGATTGTGCCGTATCCGATACCAGTACTTCTGTCTCACGAGAGCAAAGGTGGCAAGTACGGGGAGATTAAGGCATTGCGGATAAAAGATGAGGGGCTCGCCGCGGATATCGAGTTCACTTCGGAAGGTGAGAAGCTAATCAAAAGCGGCCGGTATGACTTCTTGAGCCCTGCCTATCACGACAACTATATCAACAAGACGACCGGGCAAGAGGAAGGGCCAACACTTTTGGAGATATCGCTGACGCCTATCCCGGCACAACCCGGAATGCAACGTATCACGCTAACAGACGCGGATGGAGAACACAACTTGATAACCTGGAATGTAGAGATTGACATAGAGACGGCCTATGGAAACAACGACAAAGGAGCTAAGAGAATGGCAGAAAACGCGAACGATTTTGCTGTTGTCAAGCGCTACGAAGAAGAACTCGCAGCCTTGAAAACGCAAAACAAACAGTTTGAAGAGAAGCTGAAAGCTCAAGAGGAAACGCTTACCAAGCAATTCGACGAGCAGATAAAAGAGAAAGACGGCCAGATCAAGAAGCTCAGCGATGATCTGGAAACAATGCAAAAAGAGAAACACACGATGCACGTGCAGCAATGGAGCGACGGCTGGCTCGCGAAGAGCAAGGCCCCCGCGCTTGTGAAGATGCTGGCAGATAAACTGGTCGAGGATCCTAATCAAGAGAAGTTCTTCGAATCAATCCTCGAAACATCGACAACCGTCCCGACGAAACGCTACGTAGGATTATCCGATTCCGAAGAAGCGCCTAAAGGGGTAGACATTGACAAGCTGGCTAAAACGTTCGCCGGCGTGGAGGTGAAATGATGAGTTTGAAAACCGAAGGGTTTGAAAGCGGATACGAACTGATGGTATCCGTTGCAACAAACGCGACGCTGTCCGCGAAACAGGTGATGGGATGGGATAACCTCACGGGGTTGTACAAAGCCACTCCTACGGCGGTGACCGTTACGACCACGATGGCGACGAGCACAGCCACAGCCTTAACAGCAGCCACTTACGCGATCGAATATGGTTCTCCCGCGATACTATCCGTATCAGTTGGCACGTCTACCACCAAGATCACGACGAACTACTCGACGAAGGTCATCACGATATCGAGCCATACGAAAAACGCAGTTATCAAAGTTGGTTACAACATGTACACCTACGAACCGTGCGCGGTGCTCTCCGAAGATGTAGATAAAAACCAAACGATCGGATACGCGAAGACTCTGCTCAACGGTGTAGTGGCCGATTCTGATCTGTACGGCACGCTGAGCGCGGACACAAAAGCGAGACTGGCGAAGAACGGAATCATTGTACTTGAAAGAGAAGGGGTGACGGCGTAATGGCGACGTTCAACAGTGCTACCTGGACTACGTTATTGACTAAAGTATTGCAACAGATGAGGGATGAGCCGTTCTTTCTCACGCAAATGCTTGGATCCAGTAAAATATTCAGCCCGACGACCACGATCAAATGGCGAATGATCACCACTTCCGGCAAGATGAGCTCGATCGGATTACGTGACGATCCGGCGCGCAATATTGATTACAAGAACACCGCCGAAGACATCACCGTGACGCCGCCCCAAATCTTCGAACGCGACAGCATCGAATCGACGGAAGCTTTGACTTCTTCGTTTAATCTGAATGAACTTGCAAACCTGAATGACGCTTCGGATATCACGCGTTCCTTCGCGTATTCCTACGGCGTTAAACTCCAGGGGCTTCGCGATCGGCTTAAACGCCGTATCGAGTATATGTTCGGACAACTCCTCCTGACTGGGAAAATCAGCTTCACAACGACTGAAAGAACATTTGAGCAGGATTACAGAATCAGCACAACCGGGAAACTTGCGGTGAGCAGTTCAACGGACCCGCTCGAACTTATCGGCGCGGAATGCGAGACGTTCGCGCAAACACTCGGGATGTGGCCGAACGTTATCCTGATGACCCCGTGTCTTGCGCGCGGGATTATGAACCACTCAAAAACAGAAAAGTATATCAGCAAAAACAATTACAACTTTGGGTTGCTTAAGCCTCGGTTTAATTCGCCAAGCGTTCGGTTCATCGGCGAGTTCCAAGAGTTTGGGATCCCTGAAATATACGTGTATTCCGGAACCTACGCGAACGATTCGAACGTTGCGACCAACTACATCCCCGAATCCTCAAGCACAAGCGGAAAGATGATTCTGCTCAATACAAGCCAATTTGCTCTTGGCTACGGCGCGGTTGTCGACTTTGAACTCAAACCCGATGGATCCCCAATTATGACCGATGTCATCGTCAAAGAAAAGATTCCCGAAGCATCCGAAGGGCACACGAAGACTATATCGCTACTCTCCTATCCTCTCCCGATTTTGTATAACGCTAACGCGTGCAAAGTATTTACAAGCACGATATCCTAATAGGCCACGCCGGTATAACGCCGGCTGGTCCTTTTTAGAGGTGACCGGATATGACAGTGGCGCAACTAAAGGCTAAGTTCCCTGAAGACCTTATTAACAGCTTGACGGAATCGGACGATTCGATTCTTACCGTGCTGCTCGCGGAAGCGGAGACGTTTATCAACTCGATTATTGCAATCACAGACACAACCCTCAAAGAGATACACGAAACGTCTTACGTGATTTACCGGTTATATGAGCGGCACGGATTCCAGGAGCAGGCTCAGGCATATTACGATCGATTGATGAGCGCGCTCAAGAAGACAACCGGAACAGATGCGGCGGCCCCTTCTTCGCAACACTATATCACGGCGGGCACGCAAGTATTCACGACAACCGTAATGGATAAGTGGTGATGTTATGGTCATCACGTTTACCTATACCGACAAAGGCATTGATACGCTTACCAAACGGTTGAACAAGGAGCTTTCCGATCTCTCTAAACCGCTCAAAGACGTAGCCGTGTACATGAAAGAGGAAGTGATGGAGAACTTCGAGCAAGAAGGGCGGCCGAAGGGATGGCCAGCGCTCGCGGACAGCACAATCGAGAAAAAGAAGAAGGTCAAGGGCGTAAGCGGTCAAATCCTCGAGTTCCACGGTAAGCTCAAGCAATCGATCAACCTGCGTTCAGACAAGAGTGAAGCGTCGGTATTCTCTGGCGTGTTCTACGGCGTGTATCACCAAACGGGCACGCGAAAGATGCCGCAGCGAGCCTTTATGCCGTACTCTGACAGCGATGGAATTCCGCCGTTCGATACCAAGGGAATCGAGAACATCAAAGATATTCTTCTTGAGCATCTGACAAGGGCGTGTGATTGATATGTACAAAGAGCTGCTTGACGAGATAAAGAACGCGTTGGATACGGAGTTCCAGGCAGAGACGGTCAAGATCGGCGCGCTGAACTGGGCGAAGAACGCGATCTATCCGTTGATAGAGATTTTGCCCGGAAGAGCCGATCGCGCGGTGTATGTGAGCAGTGCAGGCGTCGCAAAAGAAAAGCTCGACTTCACAATCATCTACGCGAACCGCGGCACCTTCGCACAGGCGGAAGAGCTTGAGAAGAGCAACGCGGAAGCAGCAGAAAAAATTGTGGCAATATTCAAAAACAAGAACAGCAACATCGAAAACCGGCGGGTATTTTATCAAGTGCCCGGATACGCGCTCGAACGAATACTGGTTGAATCATCGAACCATTACGTCGTGGGTGCGGCAGTCGAAATACAAATCGAAACAGTGAGGTGATAAAGTGGCAGCGTTACAAGGTTCTCAAATGAAGGTGGTAGGTAGACTTGAGTCGTCCGGGACTAACGTTCATCTCGGGTTACTCCAGAGCATATCGCCTTCGATAACGAACGAGGCCGCCGAAGAAAAAGGGATCGGCGGTTATACCAGGACCAGAATGACCAAATACGATCAAGCGATCAGCCTTGGCGGATTGGTTACGAGTAAAGATGTGCTGGCGTTTGGGACGAATACCAGCAAAGGCGTGCCTCCCGCGGTCGAGTTGCGAATACACGACGCAACACTCGGGAGTTGTTACTTCGGAAACATGACGATCAGCGGAGGGGAAGATGCGCCGCTCGAATACTCGCTCGACGGAATGTTCTTAAGCATTACGACGGGCGCGACGGCACCGACAGCAATCACTCCGGAGACGTACTTCGTTTTCTCGGACGCCACGATCACGTGGGCGAGCGAAACGGATACCATTCGTAGCTTCTCGCTCAGCAAGAACCAAGACGTTACCGGCATTTACGGGACGTCGTTGTCTCCGACTGACGTGGAGATCGGAACGGCTACCTATGAGGGCGAGTTTGTTATCGCATCCTCTACCGTCAGCAAGATCGCTACGGGCGCGTGGGATCCGGCGCAATCAGCGATCACATTCGAGATTGCGTTTGTAGACGCCTCGAGCGCTTCCCACACGATCACATTCTCCGGTACCGGTGCGAAGATTACCGGCGCCTCCGGAAGCGTTGACCCTGATTCCGAGTTTGAAGTGACACAGACCTTCTCATTTGAAACATTCACCATCGCTTAGAGCGCGGGGTAAAACCCGCGTTCTACTTTATTTTTGAA
>MWEZ01000150.1 GCA_002071335.1 Verrucomicrobia bacterium ADurb.Bin018 | reverse complement strand
AGCGCTGGCTTTTGGCAAAACCGCCGAGGAATGCCGCGCCGAAGGCGTGCCCGAAAAGCTCGTGCCGCACAAAACTTTCTCCGGCAACCGACCCACCAACACCCTGCTGGCCGACCAACTGACCCCCGAAACCTTCGGCCAACTGGTTGCGCTTTATGAACACAAGATCTTCGTGCAGGGCGTGATTTGGAATATCTTTTCGTTCGATCAGTGGGGCGTGCAGTTGGGCAAGGTCCTCGCCAACCGCATCCTGCCCGAGCTGCAAGACAAATCCGCCCCGCTCCAGCACGACAGCTCCACCAACGAACTCATCCGCCGCTTCCGCGAAAGAGCCTAGCCATTCCAAGCCATTCAGGCGTCAAGGCGCGCACAAGTCGGCGATAGCTTGCAGACGGCTCAATAGTATGGGCAAACGTTGTTGGCTGGCCTCATCGCTTGCCAAATGGCCCGGCAGGGAATCAATGAATTTGGGCAACCCCAGTAAACGCCGAATTTCACAGCCCACATAGTTGCGCATGGTGGGTTCTTCCGCGGCCAACTCGTCCACGAATGCGGCGCGTCCGTCCACGATGGTCACCACATCTTCCAAATCATGGCTGCCAAAGAAGTCGTTTCTGCCACGGTCGGCAAAAGCAACCAACTTGGTGGCAACAAAGCTGGTGGCGCTCACGATTCGCGCTGTGACCTGATCCCATGTCTTGAGGCTGGCCCCGCGCAGAGCGTGCGCGAACCACGGGTTGCTCTTTTGCCCTGCTGTATCCTGGGCTGGCATGATATCCACCCTCGTGCCAAGGTAACGCCAGCGGCAAATCGGCGCGCCCGCGCTGGTGTCATGGTGGAAGCCCAGTTTCCGCAATCGCTCTTCCAACGCGGCATGCTGGAGGTGGGTGATCACGGCAACAATCACATCCACATCGGCCGTGGGTCTGAGGGAGGCCAGATGGGGATGATCCAGCAGGAATCCCACAATGGCCCCGCCGGTGAAAGCGTATGGGGTTTGGAGCAAATCCAACTGCCGGGCAATCGCGGCGAGAGAATGAAAATCAATGGGGTGCATGACCACCGAGTTTTTCGTGGACAATCTTCTCCGCCAATTCCCGCTCCCGGGCCCGGCCCGCGCCGCGCAGGGCATCCGCCAGAACGAGCCATTCATATAGCTTGGGATCCCGGCGGGCAGCGTCGGGAACGGAACGAGACATGGGTTTGATTTCCACGCCCGCATACTCGCCTTCCGGGTCTGGCCAAACTGGTAAATTGGGGTCGTCCCGCACAACTTTAAAAAACTGTTTCAGCGGCGGCGCGGCAAAACCGGTGGGCATGCCTCTGGTGCGCCGGCCGGGTTGAACCGGAAAGACATATTTCAATCCGTGGATCAACAGTTCGGCAACGGAGGATTCAATAGCGACATCTTCCAGCGGATGAATCAGCCCGGCCTGCCGCGCCCGATGAAAAGCCTGATTGGCCTCGGATGCACTGATCCCAAGTTCCCGCCCCAATTGCGCAAACGTGCAATCCAAGCCTCCCCGCACCAGAAGTTTCAGGGTGACTAATATATCTTGTCTCTTTAGGTTCATATAAATACGCTATTCGCGAATTGCGAATATGTCAACCCCAACTGGCCGGTCGCTGGCGTTTTTCTTTTCGCCCGCTTCAGGGCTCGCAGTTGTGGGCCAGCGCGACGGCACGGGACCAGGGCAGGAGATGCTCCCGCCACAAAAACAGCGCCACGTCCGTGGGGAGTGCGGGCGCGATGTTCGGCGTGACGGTACGTACGTGGTCCAGCATCTGTAACTCACCGCCCAGATCGGTCAGCAGCAGCGCGATTTGTTCGCGGTCGCCCGCGGCCAGCGCCGTTTGAAAATCTGCTGGATGCTGCGCGGCCTTGGCTTCAGCCTCGGCGCAGATGAGTTGCTGGTAAGCCGTGAACGCGCGGTACAGGGCGCGGTGCGCCTCGACGGGATCGGCAGCGCCGGCGGGTGCGAGCGCGTAAAAAATATCGGCCAGCGGCGGCGCGGGCAGGCGCGGTTCGGGGGCGGGCCATGGGGGTGGGGTGGCGCGCGCGGCGGTGGCACACGCAGCCAGCGCGCGCAGCAACTCCGCCACACACTCCGCGCGGCGTTGGGGCAGGGGGGCGGCGGGGGCCGGCATCAGGAGAAAACCACCGTGCGGTTTTTATACACCAGCAGGCGGTGGTGCAGGTGCCAGTAGATGGCGCGGGACAGCACGATTTTTTCAAGGTCGCGGCCAAGGCGCACCAGATCATCCACGCCCTGCCGGTGCGAGACGCGGTGGACATCCTGCTCAATGATGGGTCCTTCATCGAGGGCGGCGGTGACGTAGTGCGCCGTGGCGCCAATGATCTTGACCCCGCGCTCGTGGGCCGCACGATAGGGGTTGGCGCCGGCAAAGGCGGGCAGGAAGGAGTGGTGGATGTTGATGATCCGCATGGGGAAAGCATCCACAAACGCCGGGCTCAGGATTTGCATGTAGCGCGCCAAGACCACCAGGTCCACCCCAGCCTCCCGCAGCAACGCGATTTGTTGGGCCTCGGCGGCGGCCTTGGTGGCGGCCGTGACGGGAATATGGTGAAACGGCAAGCCGTGCCGTTCGACAAGACCACGATGGTCCTCGTGGTTGGAGAGCACCAGCACCAGCTCGGCAGGCCATTCGCCGCTTTCGTAGCGGGCCAGGATGTCATAGAGGCAGTGGGCCTGCTTGGACACCATGACGGCCATGCGGTGGGGCTTATCGGAGCGGAACAGCCGCCACGTCATGTGCAATGGGTCGGCAACCGGCGCGAAACATCGTGTGAAGTCATCCAGCGGGCAGCCAAAGCCGGCCAATTCCCACTCCATGCGGGCGAAGAATACGCCTTCCTGGTTGTCCACATATTGGTCGAGCGCAATGATGTTGCCGTTGTGCTGCGTGATGAACGACGACAACGCCGCGACAATGCCGCGTTGGTCAGGGCAGGAAACCAAAAGAATGGCAGTGGGGGAGGGCATGACGTTGAGCGGGCGGGCGGCTAATCGTTTTGCGGAATCTCGGGCGGGATGCGCGCCGAGAGATCAGGGGCGGACTCCGCGCCGCGATCAGTGGCCGCGAAAGTGGCCACAATGGGCCGGTGGTCCGAGGCGCGTTCGAGGCCGGGCGCCCGCACGGCGTAGCACTTGTCGGGAAGTACTTCCGGCAGCAGGCCGCGGCTGGCCAGCATGAAATCAATGCGGTGATAGACATCATCGTTCTGCCGGTGGGTCCAAGCGTCACCTACGGCATCGGTGGGGCGCAGGTCATGCAGCAGGGTTTCGCGTTTATAGGTGCGGATTTCGCGCACGGCGGCGGAGGAGGGGTCGTCGTTGAAATCGCCCACCACCAGCAGGTTGACCTCCGGGTTTTCGCGGAGGGCGTCGCGGACGTGGTTGTTCAGCAAACGGGCTTCGCTACGGCGCATTTCGGCCTGCCCGAACGAATGGAAGACCTTGGACTTCAGGTGTGCCACCATCAGCCGCAGGCGGTAATCCGGATTGATTTCGATGGTGATGTCAATCACGCCGCGCAAAATGGGAAACTGCGCGGGGCCGATGGTATAGGTATCGCTGGTGTGCGATTGCCGCTCCACGATGGGGAAGCGCGACAGCACGGCGATGTTGAGATCGGACTTGCCCCGGCGCAGATATTCCTCGTGGGGATAATCCAAACCGGCCTGCCGCAGGTTGTATTTGAACTCGGCCCAGGCGGCGGGATCGCCCATTTCCTGCACCGCCAGAATATCCGGTGCGGCCTCTTGAATGGCGTTGATGATGGCTTCCGTTTCCTCGCGCGGCTTGGGTTCAAGAGTGTCGCTGTTGCCGTCGCGGTCCAGCAGGGCGTACTGGTGCAGGTTGAAGGTCATTACTGAATATTCGCCAGCCACCGCGCGCGGAAAACCGGCTGGGGCGGCGGATTCAGCAACAGCCGGCGCAGGCGCGCACGTTGAGCGACCGCAACCGGAACCAATGAACACAACAGCCAGCAGCCAGCCGGCCGCCAACAACAATGCGGTACGCTTCATGGCGGCGCCTATTTCTTTTGGTAGGCGGCTTCGATCCGCTGGGCAATGTCGCGATACTTGATATCCACCGCGTAGATTTCCTTGAAGTAACCGGTGGCCTCTTGCGCGCGGCCCATCTTCTCGGCCAGCACGCCCATTTCATACACCACGTCTTTCTTGGTGTCGTCCATCAACGTCAGCTCGGATGCCGCCTTCTGGAGCTGCTCAAACGCGATGTCATATTGTCCCTTGGCGGTGAAGCACAACGCCAGATAATACAGCGCGCGGGTGCGCCGCTGCGGGTTGCGCTGTGCCAATTGGAATTCCTCGATGGCCTCATTGAACTGATCCCGCAGGTAATACTGGTAGCCCAGCTCGTAGCGGAATTGGAGGTCGTTCGGGTAGCGCTTGACCATCTCGACGGCGTCGTCATACAGGAATTGCGCCTTGGCGGCTTCCTGCGCGGCCACAGCCGCTTCATCGTTGGCCGCTTTGGCGGCGGCAATGGCGTTGTCGAACTGGCGTGCCTTGATCTGCGAAACCGTGCGCTCGATCTGCGGATCGGAACGGCCGGCGGCTTCGGTGGCATCGGCCAGCGCCTGCAGGGCCTCGTCGAAACGCTCGGCGCGGACGTAGAGATCGGCCAGCGCGCGACGGAAGTTCATGTTTTGCGGCTCGCGCTGGATGTCGCGCAGCCGGTCCTCGATCAGCGCGTCAATATCGCTCTCGCCCTTGACGGACTTGGCCTGCTGTTCCAGGCGGATAGCCTCCTTCTGGTCCTTGAGCTTGGAGCGGAAGTCGCTCTTCATGTCGGTCCAGTTGCCGGCCTTCATGGTATCAAGCGCCGCGGCATCCTTCAGGTTCTTGATGGCCTGCTGGTCGTTGGGGCGCAATTCGACAACCGCGGCATAGCAATCCTTGGCGCCGCCCGGCTGGTTGGTATCAATGTAAAGCTTCGCCAACAGGCGCAAAAAGTCCACGTTGCGAGTGTAGTAAGGGCGGGCGATTTCCAGCGTTTGCACCGCCAGCTCGGTCATCTCCGCCGCCTCGGCCGCCTGCGCAAAAAACTTGAGGAACGACAGATTCAACGGGTCCATGGCCAGCAGCTTTTCCGCCCCATCCAGCGCCGCCTTGGGATCCTTCTTGAGCTTGCCCTGCGCGGCCATCAGGGTGAACGCGCCTTTGAGCGAGGACAACTGGTGGGTCATGGCATTGGGTTTGGCCGCCACGGCGAGCTTGACCTGGGCAATCCGCAGGTTCTTGCGCGCCAGCAGGAAACGCGGCTCGACGGTAATGACCTGCTTGAGCATATCCAGCGCGTAGCCGGTGTTGCCGCGCTCAAGCGCCGCCATCGCCTTTTCATAAAGATCACGGGTTTTGCGGGGAATTTGGTCCAATGTCAGCTCTTCCATATCGCACTCCTTCACCAACGCAACAACGAGGTGGTATTCCGTAGACAATAGGTTGGAAAGCAACACCCCGTCAATCGCAAACGGCATAACCGCGAATCGCTCGCGTTGCCTCACAATTCATGACACCGAAATATTTCTCTGCGTGGGGCCCCGTTTGCCAGGTTGCCTCAAATGAA
>MWEZ01000149.1 GCA_002071335.1 Verrucomicrobia bacterium ADurb.Bin018 | reverse complement strand
CGCCATGATCGAACCCGCCCAGCTCACGCCGCCGAATGAGGAATATCAGATTTTTGAAATCCGCCCCTCGTGGCTAGCGAACTTCGGCCTGCTGTTCTGGGGGATAGCCCTGCTGCCGGTGGTTGGCCTGGGGCTGCTGTTGCTCGTGCGCGCGTGGTATCTCGTGCATGCCCGCCGCTATCGCCTTACGTCGCAGCGGCTTTTCATGCGCACGGGGCTGATCGCCAATCGGCTGGAAGAAATTGAATTGTTCCGCGTGAAGGATGTCATTCTGGAGCAGGGCGTGCTGGACCGGCTGCTGGGCATCGGCAACGTGCAGGTGCTGTCCACCGATGACACCATGCCGCGGCTGGTGGTGCGCGGCATCCGTAATCCCGAACGAGTGAAGGAGCAAATCCGCGGCGCCTATCGCGCGGCGCGCCAGCAGGCGGGAATGCGCACCACCGAGTTTCTCATGTCGTAGGCCGCGCGGGGCCGCACGCCACTCAGCGCACCAGCAGCACCGGCATTTGGCTGTTGGACACCACGTGCGCCGCAACGCTGCCGATTAGGTGTTCATAAATCCAACTGTGCCCGTGCGCGCCCAGCACGATCAGGTTGCAGCCGGTTTCGCGCGCTTGGGCGGGAATGGTCGTGGCCGGCGGGCCCACCGCCGTCAGCGAGGCCGCGGCGCAGTTGTGCGCGCGCGCCATGCTGTGCGCATCCAGGCTGGCCTGTTCGGCGCGGTGGCGGTCGTTTTCGGTATCCGCCACGCTCAAGATCACCAGCGGCACCTGGAGCGCGTTGGCCAAACCGATGGCCTCGCGCAACGCGCGCCCGGCCGTTGGCGAGCCATCCACGCCCACCAGGATTTTGGCGATGGGCTCAAAGGCCATCGGTGTGACGAGGCACGGGCGGTCGGCGCGGCGCACAAAGCGTTCCATGGTGGAGCCCGTGATAGTCGGCGCGGTTTTGGAATGCTCGCCCTGCCGGCCCAGCACCACCAGCTCGGTGCGCACTTGGACATCGGCCAGCACCTGCGCCGGGTGGCCGAACTCCAACGTGGTAATCAATGGCAGCCCGGCCTTGGCTGCCGCCGCAGCCGCGGCTTGCAGCAGTGCCTCGCCGCGCGCGCGCAATGCTTCCTGCAGGCTATTCAACGCGCTGGGGTTCAGCCCAATTACACCCGCCTGCGGCGCAATCAGCGGGAACTCCAGCATTCGCGAATCCACCACGTGTACGGCCTCGAGCCGCGCATCGAGCCGCGCCGCCAAATGGAACGCGTAGTCGCGGGCCACTTCACCGGCGAGCGATCCATCCACCCCGAAGAGTATATTTTTGATCATGACAGACCTCGCTCTTCCATCCGCCCCATGATGACCCCGCCCGCCGCCGTTGGCAAGACCCCGCACACCAAAAGTTTTTCGCGCCTGCGCGAGGCTGTTTGGCTGTTGGCTGTCGGCTGTTCCTGCAGCCGGGCTCGTTGAGCCCGGGGCTGTTGGCTTGTTGCTTTGTCTTGTGGGCCTTGAGTCGGTGTTGGTTTAGTCAGGAGGATTTCTTGTGGATTTTGGCGGCGCCAAAACCAACCGGTGTCTTTTCCGCGCTGGCGCGCTGCGTCCGACCCCTCGCGGACACGAGTCCAGCTCGGGTCGTCCGCAACGCGCCATCATCGGAAAATCCACCGCTTATTTTGGCGTGAGAGCCCCGCCAAAATCCGCAAGAAATCCTCCGTAGGCAGGTGCTGCGCACAGCGGACAAGGCCCGGCACGGCCTCTATAACACTGCTCCGCCTCGCGTAGCACTCGGCGGAGAGATCAATGGCTGCACAAAAATCGCTACTATTTGTCTTAATTTTCTCCGCGCCCGCGCGAGGCTGTTTGGCTGTTGGCTGTTCCTGTAGCCGGGCTCGTTGAGCCCGGGGCTGTTCGTTCGGTGGTTTTCCCCTGACATCTGAACCCTGCCACCTGAACCCTTCGCCGCCTTGCGGCGACGCAACAACCCCGTCAAAATCCGCAAGAAATCCTCCGCATGCAGGTGCTGCGCACAGCGGACAAGGCCCGGCACGGTCCTTTTATCATCGCGCCACTTCGTGGCGTGCAGGTTTTCCACGCTGTGGAAAAAAGTTTATCCCGCATGGGCGGGATCTTCCACACTATGGAAAAATTCACGCGAAACGGCTCTGTTTTTTCCACGCAATGGAAAAAGTTCCAGCGATTTTTCCACACAATGGAACAACTTTGAGGATATTTTTCCACACTGTGGAAAAACGGGGAGAAAAAGTTCCACGCTATGGAAAAATCAGATCTAAAAGTTCCACGCTGTGGAAAAATAGTTTCCACACTGTGGAAAAGTCAGGTGGGCAGGGTGCGGGCCAGCGTGGCGCACGCGTCCCGGATGGCGTCGGGAGTCCACTCGCGGTAGAGAAAATCGGCGCGGGGCACCACCGGCAGGCTGGGCGGCACGGGGACCCATTGCGGTTGCTCGTGCAGCGTGTAGAAGCGGCAGTGGCGGTTGACGATCAGCACGGTTTCGCCGGCGGGCGAACGGTAGGCCTGCTCCGTGATGGTGCAGGCTTTGGGACCAGGGCAGTGACCGAGCTGCGCGGCGTGCGGGCACGATTCCGAAATGAATAATGGCGGGTCGCGGTGCACCGGCCACACCAGTTGCCACGGATATTGCCGTGCCAGAAGCGCCGCGTTATCGGGAGTGTCCTCCGGCGCCACGGTGCCGCGGCGGATGCCCTGCGCCTGCCACTCCGCCCAAGCGGTAGTGTTGAGGGTGTAGAGCGGCCAATCGGCGCTGAGGTCCAGCTCGTTCGTTGCCGGCAACAGGGCCAGCGCCGCCGGATTGGCCGCTTCCCAGCGGCGGTGGCCGGCGGTCCAAAAATGGCGGATCTGATCATCAAGCGCGGCTTGCTCCCAGCCGCGGGTAATCATGGGCAACGCGAAACGTACCGTGATGCCAGTCGGTAGTTGCCCCAGCGCGGATTCAATTTGCGCCGGAGTTTCGCGGCCGAGTTCCACAATCAGTTCGGCGGGCGGCGGAAAACCACCGGCGAGCAGCGCGGCTACGGCTGCGGTGGGCTGATCGGTTTTGAGCAGCCAGCCGGTCGCGCGCGGCGGAGTGGCCGGCGGCGTTGTCGCCAGGGTTTGCACCGCCGCTTGCCACGACTGTTCGGCGGCTGCGCGCTGCGCTTGCGTCAACTGTTCGGCCAGCTCGCGGCGCAAGGCATTGAGCTGCGCCATCGGCAGAAAACACACCGGGCCGGCTTGCGTGAGCCGGTGCAACTGGAAGGGGGTGTCGCCCAATTTGGCGAACGCCTGCTGCCATGCCGCAGTGACGGCCGCCGGATTTTCCGCCGGGGCAAAAGGGCCCTCGCGCGTGAGAGTGGTGGACAGGTCGCCGCCATCGGCATGTAGCGTGGCGGTGGCGGCGAGGCGATCGGCGCTGAACTCCACATGGATGTCCACGGGATAGCGCCGCCGCCATTCGCGCGGGTTGGGCAGGGCAAAGTGGTAGCGCCGCTTGACCGCCTGCGACGAGGCCAGAAAAAGCGTGGTGCCCGGCGGGATGCGCGGCGCACCGGGGGGCAGCGGAACCTGCACACGCGAATGCGCGGGTACGGTGAACACGCGGCGGCCGTTGGGCAGGATGATTTCTTCGACGGCAAAACCGAAGGGACGGGTTTCACCGGAAAGTTCCACTTGCAGGCCATCGTGAACTTCCAGCGGCAGGCGGGTGGTGAATTGCAGATAATCGCGCCCGGCAGCGGCGACTTCGCCCGCCAGCGTGCCGCGGTGGCCGGTGGTGTCGGCATCAATTACGTCGCGCTGGTTGCGCGAGGAAAGATACAGGCTCGTCCAAGGCCGTGAGAAAATGGTTTGGATGTCGCGCGCGCATTGTTCCTGCTCGCCGGGCTGGAAGGTGCGGTCGAGCAGTTTGCGGTAGTAGTTCACCACAGCGGCAACATAGAGCGGCGATTTTTTGCGGCCCTCGATTTTGAGCGAGGCCACGCCGGCGCGGGCGAGGTCGTGCGCGGCGGCTTCGCCGGCCAAGTCCTTCATGGAAAAAATGAGGCCGCCGGCGGTGTCCGGCTGGCGTCCGGCGGCGGCCTGCGGCCGGAAGCATTCGCGGCAGGGGTAGGCGCACGCGCCGCGGTTTCCCGAACGCCCGCGCAGTAGCGCGGAATACTGGCACAGCCCGGAGTAGGAGTAGCACAGCGCGCCGTGCAGGAAGGTTTCAATCTCGCAGTCGGTTTCGCGCGCGATGGCGCCGATTTCCGCGACCGTCAATTCGCGCGCGAGAGTCACCCGCTGGAAGCCGAGGCGGACGGCCGCGCGCACGCCGGCCAGATTGTGCAGCGCCATCTGCGTGGAGGCATGTCGGCGCAGCGTCGGAAAATGTTTGCGCGCCAACCGCGCCACGCCGGCATCCTGCACGATGATGGCATCGGCCCCGACTTCGGCGCAGAGCGCAAGGGAGCGGAGCAGGTCCGGCAGTTCGGCGTTGTAGAGCAGGGTGTTGAGCGTCACATACACGCGGCGCGGCCGCGGCAGGGCGTGGGCGTAGGCAATGATTTCTTCCAGCTCGCGCGGGGAGAGGTTGACCGCACCAGCGCGCGCGGAAAAGCGTGGCAGACCGGTATAGATGGCATCCGCGCCAAACGCGAAGGCGGCATAAGCGGCGGCGCGTTCGCCGGCGGGCGCGAGCAGTTCAGGGGCGCGGGGGGCGGGGCTCACGTATTTTCTTCAGCATCCGCGATCAGGGCCGCGGTGGTGTCGCGAGCGATTTGCGCGGCGGCCGCGTCGGCATCGGCGAAGACCTGATGGCCCCGCAGCCGGCGCGTGAACGCAATTTCCACCGTTTGCCCGTAGAGGTTGCCCGTGTAGTCGGGCAAATGGATTTCCACCACGCTGCCGAAGTGGGCTTGGGCGGGGTCGTGGGCATCCGGCACGAAGGCGGCGCCGGGGCGGGGGCCCTCCGGTAGCAGCAGCCGCGCAGCATAGATGCCGGGTTGCGGGCGAATGGGCAGGTGCGGATGGATGTTGGCGGTGGGGAACCCCAACTTGCGGCCCACGGCGCGACCGTGAATGACGATACCGGTCAGACTGAACGAACGCCCCAGCATGGCCTTGGCCAACGGCAGATCGCCCACGGCCACCGCCGCGCGAATGCGCGTGCTGGATATTGGCGCGCCGGCCAACTCAACGTGCGGCACAAAGCGAATCGCCAGTTGTTGAGCGGCCGCCAGGGCGGGCAGCGTGGCGATGTTGCCTGCGCGGTTTTTGCCGCATGTGAAATTTTCGCCGACGACCAGGCCGACCAATTGCGGGAATTGTTGTTTGAGCATGACGAGAAAATCGCCGGGGCCGGTGGCGGCCAGCTCGCGGGTGAAAGGCAGCGTGTGGATTTGCGTGATACCGCACGCGGTCATCCACGCCCGGTTTTGCTCGGGCGTGGCCAGCAGCAGGGGGGCGCGCGCCGGGTTGAGCAGTTGGGCCACGTGCGGCCAAAAAGTCAGGCACCCGGCGACGCCGTTGTGGCGGCGCGCCTCTTCCACTGTCGCGCGGAAGACCGCTTGGTGGCCGCGGTGCACGCCATCAAATTGGCCAATGGCCAGCACCAGCGGCGCGGCGGCAGTTGCGGTTGGAGCGGCGGTGTCCATCAGGTTCACC
>MWEZ01000148.1 GCA_002071335.1 Verrucomicrobia bacterium ADurb.Bin018 | reverse complement strand
TGTCTTGTGATTCCTTTCTTGTGGTTGATCCACATCACCATGATGCATGAACGAAACCCCATAGCATCTACAATCCAACCGGGAACTTTTGTAGCGCAGGAGGGGTTGAGGGAAGAACCCTTCCCGCCGGGCAAAGCTGGAAGGTCTGCGACCATTCCAGCCCTACAATCCAACCGGAACAAGATTGATAAAAAAGCGCTAGGGCGCTGCCGGCACAAAGCGCATGGTGATGGGGGTGCGGTAGGCGGGGACGATGTTGGTGTTGACGGCGAGGATTTCATCGTCGGCACCGCAGGGGAGGGGGAGGTTGATGATGGCGTAGGGGTCCCAGTAGCTCACCACGTAGGATTCCTCAGCGAAGGCTTTGAAGTGGCCATCTTTAATCATGGAGCCGGTGAAGGTCCACGGGGTGTCCGGCAGAACAGAATCGGTTTCGTTGTTCCAAATGAAGGCTTCGGCGCGGGCGGTGCGGGTCTCGTCGCCCTCCTGCCAATCAACGAAAATGTTAACCGGGTCGCCATGCGGTGGGCCCTCGCCGACGGCCGGCATGGGTGGGCCGGATTTGAGGCCCGTGAGGAGGAGGGCAGCTTGCAGATCCAATGGGTTGAGCGGAATGACAAACACCGATTCATGGACCTTGCCTTGAATGCCGCAGGCCAACACTTCGATCAGGCCGGCGGTCTGGTTGACCCAGCCGGTGGCGGTGACGGTTTTGGTGCTGGCATCGAGCGTGACCGCGCCAAGAGTGGCGACATGGCCTTGCCACAAAACCGGCGAGGGTTCAGGCTGCGGCTCTTGGCCGGCAGGATAAATCACAATGGGCTGGGTGGCGTTGGTGTCGGCCGTTCCGGCGGGCGGGGGGACAACTGTCTGCGCAGCGGCAAGGCGCGCGCCGATTACTCCAACGGCGAGAAGACTGCTAAGGCATCGAAACATGCGAGCTCCTGTTGTTGATAGACCATGATCAGATCCGGATCCAATTCTTGTTGACTGGCGAGAGTGACGGAATGAATGGCGGCTTCGGCGGCGGCGGCGTAATCGCCGTTGGCGTGATGCAGCACGGACAAGATATGCCAGGCAGCGGGCGAGTCCGAACGCAACTCGACGGCGCGCGTCGCGTAATCCAAGCCTTCCGCGATCTGGGCGCGGCGCAGGTTGGGCTGGCGGGCGAGTGCCGCGGCCATGGCCGTGAGAGTGTCCGGATGGTTGGGAGTCAGTTTGTCAAGTTTACGCAGAATTTCGAGGCTTTCAGCCGCGCGATCTTGTTCCAGCAGCGCCCGGCCCAAGCCATAGAGCGCGGGGCCGTTGTCGGGCTGGAGGCGCAGAGACTCTGTATACAGCTTGGCCGCGGCTGCGGGGGAGGCGGCATTGTCGGCGGTGCGGTTGAGCTGCTCGACCTCCGGGGAGAGCTGTGGCCATTCAGATGTTTGCGCGTCAACGGAGCCACCGCAAACCGCCAGCAGAATGGCAATCAGGCCCCAGCGCATTGCTATTCCTTGAGGCTGATTTTGACGGTATCGGGATCGGTGCTGACCAGTAAGACGCCGCTGGGCAATACGGCGCGAATCGGCAGGGTGCCCGATTTGCGGTTGGCGGGTAATGCGGTCAAGTCCACAAAGAGGCGCAGGTCTTCCGCTGCGAGTTTATGCATCAGCTCCGGGCGGCCGCGAACGGTCACGTTGGCGATGTCCGGGGTGAGATCAATGGTTGGGCAATGGCCGATGGGCAGCATTGGCAGGATGGTGAGGCCATCGAAGGTCGTATTGATGAAATGTTCGGTGATGGTGAGGTCCACGGTGACCGTCGCCGGGTCCACCTTGATGCCGGTGATTGTTTCCGGCAGGACCAATTGGGAGCGTCGTTTGTTGACGGAGCGGCTGCGCCCGTCCAGATCAATGGGCGTGGTGCTGATGTAGTCCACGTTATCGAGCAGGTAGGCCAAGCCGGTGAGTTCCACCGTGGCCGGCGTGATGACGGTTTTTTCCAGTGCGAAGCCGTCCGGAAGGATGTTCAGCGTTTCCAGCCGGACGGGGACCTGCTTTTTGATGATCCGGTCAAAGCGCACGGTGACTTCGGCGGGAATAATGTTTTCGATCCGTGCGTTGCCGGGCGCGTTCACATCGGCGGGGCCGAGCACTTTGGTCAGCGGGTTGGTTGCGGTGTGCGCGCGGCCGTCCAAGCTGACCTTGATGGCGTCGCGGTTGAGATAGCGCAGGTCATCGCGCGTGCCGCGGAAATTAATGTTTACGCTCTTGGCCGAGCTGTCCACCACGCTCCAGCCGGGCGGCGGCTGGATGATCAGCGGGATATCCGTAATGGGCAGCGGATTGCTGGTGGCAGTTTTGATGGCGTGCCAAACCACCACGGCCACCACCACGGAAAGGAAACGGGTGCCGTTGCGTGAATTCAGAAAATCAATGATTTTACGGAGTGTCTTCAATCTCGCGCTCCATCATTTCTTCAGTATGGGCGAGGCCCTCGGCGGACAAATCCAGCGCGCTGCGCAAGCGTTGCCACCGGCTGCGGATGCGCGGGGCGCGCGCGAGGATCGTGGTCAAGATGCGGCGCAGGCGTTCTTCATCCAGGCCCCGGATCAAGCGGCCCCGAAACGCCAGCGAAATAGCGCCGGTTTCTTCGGAAATGGCAATGACGACAGCATCAGTATCCTCGGCCAGCCCCACGGCGGCCCGGTGGCGGGTGCCGGTTTTGCCGATGTCGCGCGCGGAGAGCGGGAATACACAACCGGCCGCCCGTACGCGGTTGCCCTCAATGATCACGCCGCCATCGTGCAGCGTGGTGCGGGGATAAAAAATCGTGGTGAGCAGATCGGCGGAAACCAGGGCATCGAGGCGCACGCCGGTTTCCTGCACGACAAGAGTGTTGATTTCGCGCTCGATGGCAATCAACGCGCCAATTTTGCCGTTGGCCAAATGAGTGACCGCCTTGACAACTTCCTCCAGCACGCTGCGTTCGCGCTTCACGGAAAACACGTGCTGTTTGCCCAATTCGGCCAGTGCGCGGCGGATTTCCGGCTGGAAAATGATGACGAACGCAATGACGAAATAGACGGACACCTGCTGCAGCAGCCAATTCAACGTATCCAAGTGGAAGTTGCGGGTCACCAGCAGGAGTATGATCAGGGCGATAACAAACCCGAACAAAACCTGCGAGCCGCGCGTCCCCCGGAAGAACAGGATGGTGTAGTAAAACAACACCGATAAAATGGCAATTTCCAGCAGCACATGCGTACCCGGCCACAGGGCGTTGCCCATCGCTTTTAACCAATCCCAATTCACGCAAAGCAATCTGCCATGCGTCGAGTACTGGCGCAAGTTCCAAAGCAAATGTTGTGCCGCGCGGCTTGGCGCGCGGCTAGCTCACGGCGAGCGTGGGCCAAAGCCTTCGCGCGCGGCGGCGTGAACAATCGCATAACATTCGCCGTGCGCCGCCCCGTGTGGTACACTGGTACAAGTGAACCGGAGCAGCAGAAAGAGTGGTTTGGCAGCCGGGCGGCTGGCGCTGCTGTGTACGTTGGTCAGCGGCGTGGCGCTCCTGGCTTCTGCGCGGCCGGCGGTGGCGGAACAAAGGGAACGGAACATGTTGGAAAAAGTGGTCAAGACTGATGCGGAGTGGCGGCAGCAACTTACGCCGGAACAATACCGGGTGACCCGGCAGGCCGGCACGGAACGCGCCTGTTCCGGGGCGCTGTATCTGAACCGGGAGCCGGGCGAATACCACTGCATCTGTTGCGACTTGCCGCTTTTTGTTTCGGGCCACAAGTTCGATTCCGGTACTGGCTGGCCCAGCTATACCCAGCCGGTGGCCGCAGAGCATATTGTGGAGCACGAAGACCGCACTTGGGGAATGGTGCGCACGGAAGTGCGCTGTGCCCGGTGCGATGCCCATTTGGGCCACGTCTTCAACGACGGCCCGCCGCCCACAGGCCTGCGCTATTGCATCAATTCGGTCGCGCTGAAGTTTGTGCCGCGGAATCCCGACGCTCACGCCGAACAATAAAAAATGGTGCTCGGGACAGGACTTGAACCTGCACGGCTTGCGCCACATGCCCCTCAAACATGCGTGTCTGCCATTCCACCACCCGAGCACCGAACTCAACCATGAGGGTTTCGTGAGTTGGCGCCCGACGATACCCATCCGGTTTCTCCCCCGCAAGCATTTTGCGCCGGCAGGGAAGTGGTGGCGGGAACCGGGGTCGAACCGGTGACCTAAGGCTTATGAGGACTTACAACATAAAATCGTAATGCGTTGTCATAAAGTGTAAAGCGGTTAATGGCAAAAAAATCATTGCCATAATATTGACATATTGGCCCGTTCGTCGTATGCTGGCTTTCGTAGTCAATGAAAGGCACAGCATGACACCAAAACCCGACAACAAGAAGCAAAGAGCCAAAGCGCGCAAACTCCAAACCCACGACTTCATGGGCTGGAAAATTCGACGGTTCGACGATACCCGATGGCAAACCGACAATGTGAAGTTTGACGGGGCGAAGCGTGAACGCCACTTCCACGAAAGTCTTGAAGCGGCCAAAGGGTACATTTCCACGCGCCAAGAGGAAATCAATACGCTTGGAGCGGGAGCCTATGCGCTGACGGCGGCACAGCGGGAAGAATGCCTTTCGGCCTACCGGGACTTGGAAGGGCGGGCGACCATCCGCGAATCGGTGGCATTCTGGCTGTACCACCACCCCACCAAGAGGGGGGCGACGTTGGCGGATCAGGCGGCGGGCTGGCTGAAAGAGGCGGAGGAGGATGGGCTTGCCCCCACCAGCATCCGGCAGATGCGCCAAAGGATGGCCGTTTTTAAGGAGGAGATGGGCGCGGAAAAACCTTGCTCCGCCGTCACGGCAAACGATGTCGCCGGGTTCGTCAAGGGCCGGGGCTGCGGTAAGGGAACGAAAAAGAACTGGCAGAAAACACTCCACGCCTTTTTCGAGTACTGCAAAGAGGGCGGGGCGATTGTGGAGAATCCCGTGGTGAAGCGGCGCAAGGCGCGGCGCGGCATCCGCACGGCGGAAGATGTGGCTAGGCATATTCCCATCCTCCCGCCGCGAACCGTCGAACGGTTCATGCACAAGCTGGAGGAACTGCACCCCGAATCCGTGCCCGCCTTTGCTATCGCCTTTTGGGCGGGGTTGAGGCCGTTCGAGATTCAAGGGCAGTACTCCATCGAGAAACCCGCCACGACGGCGGCACGAAAGGCCGTGGAGGTTGCCAGCGAGACATTGGAGAACGCACAGAAGCGGGGAACGGCGCGGACAATAGCGGAGGCGGAAACCGCCCTTGCGGCGGCGCGGGATGCCTTTGCGGTGGCTCGGGCGGGGGAGGTGGACGGCGGATTCTTTGGCGGGCTGGACTGGTGCAACGTCAACCTTGCGGAGCGGTTCATTCGTGTGCTGGCCGAAACGTCGAAAACGAGGAAATCCCGCCTTGTCGAGATACCCGAAAACCTGATGGTTTGGCTTGTGAAGCACTACCGGGCGAAAGGCCAGGTTGCACCATCGCCTATCACTCTAAGGAGGCACAGGGCGGACGCCATGAGGGAAATCGGGCTGGAGGAGTGGCCGGTGGATGTGGCTCGGCATTGCTACGCGACCTATCACTTTGCCATGCACCAGAACCGCGACAAGCTGGCCGCACAGATGGGCCACACGGGCGCAAGCGGAGTTTTAGAGAAG
>MWEZ01000147.1 GCA_002071335.1 Verrucomicrobia bacterium ADurb.Bin018 | reverse complement strand
GTCGTCCGGCGAAAGTGCGGTGGGCGTTCCCCCGCCAAAAAATATGCTCCGCGGCACAAACCCGCGCGGCAGACTTTCTAGTTCGCGAACCAAACCCTCCCGCCATGCTGCCACGGTGGCCGACCGGGGGGTTTCCGAAAAAAAAGCGCAATAGGGACACTTGCGCACGCAAAACGGAAAATGGATGTAGAGGCCGGGGCCCATGCCCGCCGGATGGTTCAAGGATTTTCCAGCTCGTGCAGTTCGCGCAAGATGCGCTCGGCTTCCGCGGTGTCCAGCCGCGTCATCGCGAAGCCCACGTGCACCAGCACATAGTCGCCGATTTGCGCTTCCGGCAAATAGGCCAGCGCCACTTCCTGGCGCACGCCGTCATAGTCCACCGTGCCGCGCCGGTCGAAACCTTCGCCCTCCTGAATGGCCACAATTTTTCCCGGAATGGCCAGGCACATGGCGTCAGACTCCCCCCTCCGCCATGCCCGGCGGCGGCTGGGTCATTTTGGTCACCCGCAGCGGGAACCGCATTTTGATGTCGTTGTCCAGCAGCACTTCCACCCAGTGAATGCCGGCTTCGTGGAATTCCGTATTGATGAACAGTTCCACGTTGGTTGCCGTGGCTTCCGCGGTGGGCAGTTTGACGGGGATGTCCCGGCCTTCGATCATCACGGTGCTCATGTCCGGCCGTAAAATCCGGGTGTGTTGCCGGAATTCGCCTTCGCCCGAGCACCATCGCGTCACCAAAAACATCCGCGGGTGCCGGAAGGGGAACGACGGACTGCCCAACTGGTCGAACAAGCCAATCAAAATAAATTTGCCGCTCCGCTCCTGGCGGACGTCATCGCACAACAACGTGCATTGCAAATCAGGGGTCATCGGCATTTGTGCCTACCTTTCCACATCGGGAGCGCACGCCCACGCTCGCCACCGCAATCCACCATACCTGCGCGCCACGCGCTTGGCAATGCTCCGCCATGCGCCGCCGCCGGAGTTCACCCCGCTGCCTCACGGCACAATTTCCACCTTGATCAAATTACTGGCGCCCGTCTTGCCCAACGGAAAGCCGGCGGTGCAAACCACGGAATCGCCGGGACGTACCACCCCGGTGGCCTTCGCCGCGCGGTGCATCTCTGCAAACAGGTCAATCAGCAAATCCACCCGTTGGATCATCATCGGGCGCACTCCCCACACCAGCGACAAGCACCGGAAAGCGTCCACCTCCGTCGTGCCGGCCAAAATCGGTTGCACCGGGCGCGTCTTGGCCGCAAGCTTCGCCGTGCCGCCCGTTTGCGTGGCAATCACCAAAGCTTTCGCTTCGATGGTTTCGGCCAGCGAGCACGCCGCGCGGGTCAATGCCTCGGACTCATCCGCCGTTTGCACCTGCTGCAAGCGCTGCCACCAAGCCGCGCGCAAAAATCCTTTTTCGGCTTCCACCACAATCCGCGCCATGGTCGCCACCGCCTCCACCGGGTAATTCCCCATGGCGCTTTCTTCTGACAGCATCACCGCATCGGTTCCCTCCAGCACCGCGTTGGTGACATCCGTCACCTCCGCCCGTGTGGGGCGTGGCGCATCCGTCATGCTCTTGAGCATCTGCGTGGCCGTAATCACCGGCTTGCCGGCAAAGTTGGCTTTCTCAATGATCATCCGCTGTGCGGTGGGCACCTTTTCCGGCGGAATATCCACCCCCAAATCGCCGCGTGCCACCATCACGCCATCCACCGCGGCGATAATGGTGTCCAAGTCCTGCAGCGCCTCGTGCTTTTCAATCTTGGCAATGATCGGCCGGATGCGCCCTTGTGCGCGCATGTAGGCCCGCGCCACTTCAATATCCGCCGCCGAACGCACAAACGACAGCGCCACAAAATCCACGCCCTGCGCCAAACCAAACGCCAGATCGTCGTAATCCTTCTTGGTCAGAATCGGCGCGCGGATGCTCCGCGAAGGCAAATTGATTCCCTTGTGGCTGCTCAGCTTTCCCCCCAAAATGACCCGGCAGTGGATGTCCGGCCCCTCCACTTTTTCCACTCGCAGTTCCAGCGCCCCATCCGCCAGCAGCAGGATATCGCCCACTTGCACATCCTGCGGCAACTCCGGATAGGTCAGCCCCACTTCGTGCTCATCCCCCGGCACATCCCGCGCCGTCAGCACAAACTCCGCTCCGGTCTGCAACTGGATGCTGCCGCAAGCGAACGCCCCCGTCCGGATTTTCGGCCCGGCCAAATCTTGCAAGATGGCAATCGGCAGCCCTTTTTCATCGGCGATCTGCCGCAGCAGCGCGATCTTGGCCGCATGGTCCGCGTGCGTCCCGTGCGAAAAATTGAGCCGCGCCACATTCATCCCGGCATCCATCATCCGGCCCAGAACTTCCGGCGACTCCGACGCCGGACCAATCGTGCACACAATTTTGGTTTTTCTCATACGCCCCTCACTCTCCACGATTTTTTCGGCTAGTCAAGCGATTTACCCGTGGCCCAGCCAACCCAGCAATCCTGGCACATCGCCATAATCCGCCACCGCCAGCGCGGCTCCCGCCTCCCGCAAAATCCCCACATCATGCCGTCCCGTCGCCACCCCCAACACGGGAATCCCCAAAGCCACTCCCGCTTGCACGTCATAGGGCGTGTCTCCAACCAAGCAGACCTCATCCAATTCCGCCACAACCCCCATCTGCTTCATTTCGCCCAGCGCTGCGCGGGCAATCTCCGCTCGATCCGCATGATGATCCCCAAACCCGCCGAACGAAAAGAAATCCGCCAACCCCACGCTCCCCAGCTTCAGAAAAGCGCAATCCCTGATGTTCCCCGTCACCAGCCCCAGTTGTGCCCCGCTTTCCGCCAAGGCCGAGAGTAACCGGCGCGCGCCGTTGATTTCCCGCGCTGGGTGTTTCGCCAGCAACCCCCGCAATTCTTCGGCCACATGGCGAAATACCTGTTCAATTTCGGATTCGTCGAACTTCAACCCGCGCCGAGCCATCACCTGATCCAGCACATTGCGATCCGTATTCCCCGCAAACGCGATATACTCCAGCTCGTCCCGCTCCCCCGTCAGCTTGGCCAACCCGCGGATAAACGCCTCCCGCCCATGGCCATGCGTATCCAGCAACGTGCCATCAATATCAAACAAAACCACTTTTTTGCGCCGCCATGTTTTCATCGGCCCCCATCCTACTCGAATTACCACCTCCCTTGCCAGCCCCGCATCCCCATCCGCAGGAACGCTCCCATCACGGGTATACACAAGGTATGCGCTGGGGTTGCTCCATCCGGCGCGGCGTGATAGGGTGCCCTCTCAAATCGCAAAATCATCCACTAAATGATCGCAGCTCATGGACCCCAAACAAAATAATCCCAAAGATCCCCAAGGCCAGCGGCGCCCCCCCATGCCCATGCGGGCGTTGGTGGCTTGGTTCCTCCTCATTGCGCTGGTGGTCACGGTGTTCCAACTGGCCACTCAACACAGCAACAAAGCCACCAGTCTGCCGTATAACCCGGACTTTCTGACGCTCCTCAAGGAGGGGCGGATCAACAAGTGCGAAGTGGTGATGGAAGTATCCGGCCAGAGCTTCATCCGCGGCGAACTCAAAGAACTGGATGGGACCGGAATCAAACAGTTCCGGGTGGAAACGCCGGTGACTGAAAACCTGGTGGAAAAACTGACGGCGGCCAAAGTGCCGTTCGAGTTCAAGCCGCAGAATCCGCTGGTGTGGCAGATCGTCTCGTCCACGGTTCCCTTCCTGTTGGTGTTCGCGCTGATCTATTTCCTTTTCTACCGCAACATGTCCGGCAGCGCGCGCGGCGCATTCAATTTCGGCAAATCCCGCGCACGCCTCATGACGCGCGACACCAATAAAATCACCTTCAAGGATGTGGCGGGCGCGGACGAAGCCCGCGAAGAGGTGCAGGAGATCATCGAATTTTTGCGCGATCCCAAGAAATTCCAGCGGCTGGGCGGGCGTATCCCCAAGGGTGTGCTGCTGGTGGGCCCGCCAGGCACCGGCAAGACGCTGATTGCCAAGGCCATCGCGGGCGAGGCCCAAGTGCCGTTCTTCAGCATTTCCGGATCGGACTTTGTCGAAATGTTCGTTGGCGTGGGCGCCTCCCGTGTGCGTGACATGTTCGAACAAGGCAAAAAGAATGCGCCGTGCATCATCTTCATTGACGAAATTGATGCGGTGGGCCGCTCCCGCTTTTCGGGCATCGGCGGCGGGCACGACGAGCGCGAGCAAACGCTCAACGCCTTGCTCGTGGAAATGGACGGCTTCGACACGCAAGAGGGTGTCATCATCATTGCCGCTACCAACCGACCCGATGTCCTCGACCCCGCCCTGCTGCGCCCGGGGCGCTTCGACCGCCAAATTGTCGTGGACCTGCCCAACCTGACCGGCCGCGAGGCCATCCTGAAAATCCACGCGCGCAAGGTCAAACTGGATGCCACCGTCCAACTGCGCAACATCGCCCGTGGGACACCGGGCTTCTCCGGTGCGGACCTCGCCAACCTGATGAACGAAGCCGCGCTCCTCGCCGCCCGCCGTGGCGCGGAAACCATCCACGAAAAAGATTTGGAAGAGGCCCGCGACAAAGTTCGTTGGGGCCGCGAGCGCCGCTCGCGCGTATTGGACGACAAGGAAAAGCGTCTGACGGCCTGCCACGAAGCGGGCCACGCCATTGTGCTGGCGCTGACGCCCGGCGCGGAGCCGTTGCATAAAGTCACCATCATCCCGCGTGGCCAGGCGCTCGGCGCGACCTTCCAACTGCCGGAAAAGGACCGCTACACCGAAGGCCGTGAACGGCTGCTGGGCATGATTACCGGCACCATGGGCGGACGGGTGGCCGAACAACTGTGCTTCGGCGAAATCACCACCGGCGCGGCGTCCGACATCAAGCAGGCCACGCACATCGCGCGCATGATGGTCACCGAATGGGGCATGAGCGACCTGCTCGGCTTCCAGCACTTCGGCACGCGCGAGGAGCTGCTCTTCCTCGGCCGCGAAGTATCGCGCACCAACGAAATGTCCGAAGAAACCGCGCGTAAAATTGATGCCGAGGTCAAGCGGATCATTGACGAGTGCTACCAAAAGGCCGTGGACATTCTTACCCACAACCGTGCCAAGCTCGATCTGCTGACGAGCCTGCTCATTGAGCGCGAGACGCTCGATGGCCGCGACGTGGAAGAAATCCTCAAGCATGACCGCATTCTTACGGCGGCGGAACGCAATGCCGAAGATGCCGTCAAGGAAGCGGAAACGCCGGCGGCCCCTGCTGCGGAGTAACCGCGGGGCGAGGTTTTCCACGCCATGGAAAAAATTGCCCAAGGTTTTCCACACTGTGGAAAATAAGGCGTCAAGTTTTCCACACTGTGGAAAAAAGTTTTCCACGCCGTGGAAAAATCGGCCGGAATTTTCCACACTATGGAAAAAAGTTTTCCACACTGTGGAAAAATCCGCGGCCCCGGCAATACCCGCCCCCCCCGTCCCCGTTTTGATGGGGATTTTGAACCTCACGCCTGATTCGTTCACGGATGGCGGCCAATTTCTGGATCCGGCCGCGGCCGAAGAACAAGCTTACAAACTGGCGGCAGATGGTGCGCATATTTTGGACATTGGCGCGGAGTCCACCCGCCCCGGCCATGAATTGATTCCGGCAGCGGAAGAGTTGCGCCGCCTGCTGCCGGTGCTGGATCGCCTGGCCGGAAAGTTGCGCATTCCGATTTCGATTGATACCAGCAAACCGGAAGTGGCGCGCGCGGCGTTCGACCGCGGCGCCACGATTCTCAATGACGTGGCTGCCCTCACGCGGCCCGGAATGTTGGATTTTGCGCGGGCGGGGCACTTCCC
>MWEZ01000146.1 GCA_002071335.1 Verrucomicrobia bacterium ADurb.Bin018 | reverse complement strand
CTGCGCCACGGTTCCGTGGCCATCGCCTCCATCACCTCCTGCACCAACACCTCCAACCCCGTGCTGATGCTCGCCGCCGGACTGCTGGCCCAAAAAGCCGTCGCGCGCGGCCTGCGCGTGCCGCCACACGTCAAGACCTCGCTCATTCCCGGCTCGCGCGTGGTCACCGCCTACTTGGAATCCTCCGGCCTCTTGCCCGAGATGGAAAAGCTCGGCTTCGGCGTCGCCGCCTACGGCTGCGGCACCTGCATCGGCAATAGCGGCCCCCTGCGCGACGATATCGCCCAAGCCGTGCGCGACCAAGACCTCGTTGTCGCCGCCGTACTCTCCGGCAACCGCAACTTTGAAGGCCGCGTGCATCCGCAATGCAAAGCCAACTACCTCTGCTCCCCGCCGCTGGTCATGGCCTTTGGCCTCGCCGGCCGAGTGGACATCAACCTCGATGAAGAACCCCTCGGCACTGGCGCCGACGGCCAGCCCGTGTTTCTGCGGGACATCTGGCCCACCGCCGCCGAAATTGATGCGCTTCTCGCCACCGCCAACGATCCCGCGCTCTATGCCGCAACCTATCAGGACGTGAACCAATACACGCCCGAATGGAACTCCATCGCCGTGGACCGCAAGCCCGTCTTCGACTGGCAGCCCGACTCCACCTATATCCGCGAGCCCCCGTTCCTCGACGCCCCCCCGCCCAACCCCGATCTTTCCGGCGCGCGCGTGCTCGGCTACTTTGGCGACTTCATCACCACCGACCACATTTCCCCCGCCGGCAGCATCGCCAAAGACTCCCCCGCCGCACGCTACCTGCTGGAACGCGGCATTGCCCCCAAGGATTTCAACTCCTACGGTTCGCGCCGCGGTAATCACGAAGTCATGATGCGCGGCACCTTCGCCAACGTGCGGTTGCGCAACCGGCTCGTCTGCCGCGAAGGCGGCTGGACCCGCCTCCTGCCCGCCGGCGACGAAATGAGCATCTTTGATGCCGCCATGGCCTACCAGCAAACCGGCACGCCGCTCATCGTATTGGCCGGCCAGCAGTATGGCGCCGGCAGCTCGCGCGATTGGGCCGCCAAGGGCCCCCTCCTGCTGGGCGTACGCGCAGTCATCGCCGAAAGCTTTGAGCGCATCCACCGCTCCAACCTTGTGGAAATGGGCATCCTGCCACTGGAATTTCCGACTGGCCAAACCGCGGAAGACCTCGGCCTCGACGGTACCGAAACGTACGCCATTCGCGCCGAAGGCCCCTTGGCGCCGCGCGGTTGGCACGAAGTCACCGCGGTTAAAACCGACGGCAGCGAAATTCGCTTCCGCGCGCAGAACCGCATTGATGCCCCCATCGAAGTGGCCTACTACACCGCCGGCGGCATCCTCCCCTACGTCCTCCGCCACCTCACCACCTAATTCCCTCTGCCAAGAGAAACGACTGTCACCCCTGCCGGCCACCCGCGCCGGACAGGTCGGCATTTATTTCCTGGTCGGATCTTGAGTGTCCATTTAGAGTGGCACCATGAATCGGTATTATTATTCCGATCGCATTGAGCAGTTTCTCCAGACGGACACCACTCACCTTATCGGGATACTGGCTGAGAACTCCGAGTTTGAAATCTTGGTGACGCAGCGCAACGCCTGGCGCGAACAAATCGCTATTCTCAAGGCTACCCTGCAAGGCTTTTCGGGCCAGATTCTGTTTGAATATTCCATCCCGCGCATGGGGGCGCGCATTGATGTTGTACTGCTGATTGGTGCTTGTTTGTTCGTGTTGGAATTCAAGGTCGGCGAAACCGAATACTCCGCTCATGCCATGGATCAGGTGTGGGATTATGCGCTAGATTTGAAAAACTTTCACGAGACTTCCCACAACGCCCCCATTATTCCGATTTTGGTGGCCACGGCGGCCAAATCTCAGCCGCTGCAGCTCAAATCAGGTGTGCACAACGATAAAGTTTTTGTTCCTGTCAAATGCAATGCCGAGACGCTGCACGACTTGCTTACGCTGACCCTGCGTGAAGTTCAGGATACCCCGCTTGAGACGGCAACTTGGGCGCAAGGCCGCTACTGGCCGACGCCCACCATTATTGAGGCCGCCATAGCGCTATATCGGGGACACCAAGTGGCGGAAATCTCGCGGAGCGATGCCGGTGCGATCAATTTGCGCGAAACCACCCAGGCCATTTCCGGCATTATTGCCAACGCCAAGGCCAAAGGACACAAGGCCATTTGTTTTGTGACGGGGGTTCCCGGCGCGGGCAAAACCTTGGTGGGGCTCAATATTGCCACCAAACACCTCGACGCTGCGGATCAACTATACAGCGTATTTCTTTCCGGCAACGACCCGTTGGTCAAGGTGTTGCAAGAGGCCCTGGCCCGGGATCAAATTTGCCGGGCTAAAGCGCAAGGCCAAATGCTCACCAAAGGCGTCGCCCACAGCCGGGTTCGCGCCTTCGTGCAAAACGTGCATCACTATCGCGATGATTGTGTGAGCAATCCGCTGCCGCCGGCCGATCATGTGGCGCTTTTCGACGAAGCTCAACGCGCGTGGAATAAGCAACAAACCTGCAAATTCATGAGGCAAAAGAAGGGCCACGGGGATTTTGACCAGTCAGAACCGGAATTTTTGATTTCTTGCGTGGACCGCCACCCAGACTGGGGAGTGGTGATTTGCCTGGTGGGTGGCGGCCAAGAGATCAACACGGGTGAAGCCGGCATCGCAGAATGGATAGACGCGCTCAATCGTCGTTTTCGAAATTGGCACATTCATATTTCCAAGCGACTGACGGATAAAGAATATGATGCGCAGCGGGTCTTGAAGGAAATTGCGCAACGAGACCATGTGACCTACCACGATGACCTGCACCTGAGCGTATCTATGCGCTCCTACCGAGCGGAGCATGTGTCACAACTGGTCAAAGAAATTCTGGATGTACATCCTGCAGAGGCCCGGGCCACCTTGCAAAAGATCAGCGCAAACTATCCGATTGTCCTCACCCGCAACATTCACCGCGCCAAAGAGTGGCTGCGGCAACAGGCACGGGGCAGCGAGCGGTATGGCTTGGTGGCCTCTTCCAGCGCCGAGCGCCTGCGACCACAGTGCATCCATGTGAAAGCACCGATGAATCCCATCCATTGGTTTTTGGCAGGCAAGGACGACATCCGCTCCTCCTACTATCTGGAAGATGTCGCCACCGAGTTTGACATTCAGGGCCTTGAGTTGGATTGGATTTGTGTTACGTGGGATGGTGATTTGCGGTTGACTGGCGAGCAGTGGCGGCATTTTTCATTTGTCGGCAAACGCTGGAATCGGGTGAAGCAACCGGAGCGGCAGAAATACCTCGAAAATGCGTACCGCGTCCTATTGACCCGCGCTCGGCAAGGCATGGTGATCGTAGTCCCCGAAGGTGACCCGTCCGACCCAACTCGCGCCGCGGAATACTACGACCCGACCTTCAAATATCTTCAGGGCATCGGGTTCCCGACCATCTGATCTCAGCCCAATTCCACCGCTGCTTTGCAGGCACGAAAGTTGGGCGCAGCCGAAAAGATTTTCCACAGTGTGGAAAAATGGTTACCCCGCATGGGCGAGTTTTCCATAGTGTGGAAAAAAGTTTTCCACGGTGTGGAAAAATTCGGGTTTGGGCGGCGGATTTTTTCCACGCAATGGAAAAAGTTTGCGTGATTTTTCCACACAATGGAACAACTTTGCGAAGGTTTTTCCACACTGTGGAAAATAGGCGAGTGCCGAGCCCGAGCCCGCAGGGCGATGGGCGAACGCGAGCTCTATAGCGACCGGCGCAGCCGGGCGAGCAAGCGAGCCGTAGCGAGCGAAGCGGCAAATCGGCGGCAAAAGTTCCACGCTGTGGAAATTAATTTTCCACAGCGTGGAAAACACGCGAACGCGGCGGGATGGCCGCGGGCGGGGATTAGTATTTGTAGGTGCTGCCGCCGATGAATTCGCGCAGGAGCGAGGTTTTCGGCACGGGGCTGTCGTCCTCGACCGGGGTGAGGTCCTTGAGGGTTTCATAGACGCGCTTCGCGCGGACGTAGGCGTCCTGGCGCTTGGGCTCGTTTTTGAATTTCTCAATGGCGGGCGGGAAATACTTGAAGAGCCGGGCCTTGAGGATCGGCAGTTCAAAGGGCATGGCGCTGTTGACGAGGTAGTCCACGGTGCCGATGAAGGGGATGATGTTGCGCAGTTCGCTGCGGCGCACGTAGTGCCAGTGGGTGAGGGTTTGCTCGGGCTGCAAGTTGCGGTGCCAACTATCGCGGATCATGCGGCGCAACAGGCGGTTGTCGGCCCAGCGCATGAACATGCCTTCGCGGTTGCGGACTTGGCCGAGGGTCTCGATGTAGAGCTTGAACTTTTTCGTGTCCGGGGTGCTTTGGGTCATGTCGCGATAGAGCCCGTGGAGGGAGTCAATCAGCAGAATCTGATTGGGGGCGAGCTGCATGTCGTAGACATTCAGGGTGCGCTGGCCGGTTTTGAAATCGTAGTGCGGAGTCTTGATGCTTTTGCCGGCGAGGAGCGCAGCGACGTGTTCATCAATCAACTTCAGGTCGAGAGCCTGCGGGGTTTCGTAGTCGTAGTCGCCGAACTCGTCCTTGGGGTGCTGCTCGAGGTTGAAGAAATAATGGTCCACGTTCAGGGCCAGGAATTCATGGCCGGCTTCGGCGAGTTTTTCGCTGACCTTGATGGTGGTGGTGGTTTTGCTGGATGAGCTGGGGCCGGCAATGAACATGACGCGGACTTCCGGGAGGCGCTCGATGAGTTTCTCGGCGCCGGCGCGGACTTCCTTGTCGTAGCGTTCTTCGCAGGCGGCGATGAGTTCGGGGAGCTTGCCGCGGGCGATGATGTCGTTGAGGCCATCTACGGTTTCGCAACCGTGGTCCATGTTCCAGCGGAGAACTTCGTAGATTTTCTTGTAGGGGATGTTGTCGGTGGCTTCGAACTTGTAGGCGCGCTGGGTGCGTTCCATGGCGCGGTTGTGACGGTAGAGGATGTAGGCGCGGGCCGTTTTGGCGTGGCCGTTTTTGATCAGGACTTCTTCGACGATATCCTGGATTTCCTCCACGGAGGGGGTGCCGCCGCTGAAGTTGGCTTCCAACTGCTGCTCGACTTGCATGGCGAGTTTTTCGGCTTCGGCGCGATCGCTGCCGCCGACGGCGGTGGCGGCCTTGAAGATGGCGGTGGCGATTCGATCCCGGTCGTAAGCGACAACATTGCCGTCGCGCTTGACAATCTGCTTGATGGTTGTGCTCATGGGGTCTCCTTTGCGGGACAGGGTCCCGGGTTGTCGGGCAGGGCTTCTGGTCGTTTTTTCAATCGTTTTCTAAAAAGCCTTCCAATTTGCGAATGCGGGTGGGGTGCCGCATTTTCCGCAGGGCCTTGGCTTCGATCTGGCGAATGCGTTCGCGGGTGACCTTGAACTTCTTGCCGACCTCTTCCAACGTGCGAGAATAACCATCTCCCAGGCCAAAACGCAACGTCAATACTTCCTGTTCGCGCGGGGTCAAGGTGCCGAGGACATCGGAGAGGCGCTCCTTGAGGAGACTGTAGGCGGTCATTTCGCTGGGATTTTCCGCGGTTTTATCCTCGATGAAGTCGCCGTAGTGGGTGTCGTCGCTATCGCCGACGGGGCTTTGCAGGGAGATGGGCTGCTGGGACATTTTCATGACCGCGCGAACGCGATCCACCGGCAGGTTCATTTCCTCGGCGATTTCTTCGGGGGTGGGCTCGCGGCCATAGGTTTGCACCAGTTGCTTGGAGATGCGCATAAGTTTGTTGATGGTCTCGATCATGTGCACGGGGATGCGGATGGTGCGGGCCTGATCGGCGATGGAGCG
>MWEZ01000145.1 GCA_002071335.1 Verrucomicrobia bacterium ADurb.Bin018 | reverse complement strand
TATTGCTTTTCGCATTACCTGCGCCTTTTGTGTTGATCTACTCGTCTCGCCAAGCCGCCAAGGCCGCCAAGAAAGACAGAATTAACGCAAGCGTCGCTAACGTCGCAAGAGCTCGCAAAAAGATTCAGAAAATAGAAGTCCGAGGATAGGTGAACAGCCAGAAATACTGCTGGACGTTAGTCGGCAGTCGCTCCGCGTCGCTCTTTGCGTTAACCTACTCGTCTCGCCAAGCCGCCAAGAAAGCCAGAATTAACGCAAGCGTCGCTGACGTCGCAAAAGCCCGCAAAAGATTCAGAAAATAGAAGTCCAAGGATAGGGGAACAGCCAGAAATACCGTTGGACTTTAGTCGGCAGCCGCTCCGCGCCGCTCTTTGTGTTAACCAACTCGCCTCGCCAAGGCCGCCAAGAAAGCCAGAATTAACGCAAGCGTCGCTGACGTCGCAAAAGCCCGCAAAAGAGCCTAAACTGAATCATTCATCAACACGGGTGAAAACATCTTTACCCATTGAGGGTTGGCATGATGCCGCTGTTTTGAAGGCCGGGGTTGTCATGCCCGGCACGGCTGTTTAGCCATTTGCGGCGCTTGCGTCTTTTGCGTTAAAAGTTTCCGGTTTGCTGTCCCCGTGTCTGGTGAGTCATCGAAGACGGCACGCCTGCTGCCAACCCGCTTCAGGCCAAAGGGTTGACAATAGGCCCAAAGGCCTCGCCCAGAAAAAACGGAATATTCGCAAAATATGGCGAATAATGCCGAGAAAAACGGTTTATTAGAATTTGGTTAGTTCCTTGACACAGCAGGGGGAATAGATGATCTTCTATATATACAACTATGGCTCGAACTGTGCACAGAGGTTTTCAGGGAGGAACGCCGACGATGAAACGCCAGCGTCGTAGCCGGAGAATACCGAATGCTGCATGTGCGATACCGCGACTAGCCCGCCGGTATGCCCAAGCCATTCGCCAAGACTTGACTGATCAGGTGCGGTTGATCGCACTGTATGGTTCGCGTGCCCGTGGCGATGCCCATGCCGGTTCCGACTATGATTTTCTGGTGGTGTTGAGTTCGCCCACGCAGAAAGAACGCGAAACCGTGACGGCTGCGGGCGCGAAACTATTGGCGGAAACCGATCAACTCTGCACCGCGCTGGTCTACAGTCCGGAGCAATGGGAGCGCGTACAGCAGTCGCCGTTGGGCTGGAATATTCTGCGGGAAGGGGTGGAGTTGTGACCCGCGTCGCATCCAGAACTGTGTTGCGCCAAATGCTGGCTAAGGCAAGGAGAAAGTTGGCGGCGGCCAGACGCGAACTGAAAGCCAGATATTTCGAGGAGGCAACCACCCACGCCTACTATGCAGCTTTTCATGCCGTAACAGCGATTTTGGCGACTCAGGGACTGGCCTTTTCATCGCACGCTCAAACAATTGGGGCGTTTAACGCCCGTTTTGTCCGGGCGGGTTTGTTTGACAAAGAGTTTGCCAAAATTCTGCATCGCTTATTTGGAAACCGCCAACTCGCTGACTATGACTGGATGTTTGCCGGCGATGCGAAGTCAGCAAGAGAAGACGTCCAAGATGCGGCCGCTCTGGTTGCACGATGCCATGGCTTTATCCGGCAGTTTGGAGTGGAACAAAAGACGGTTGCCGCTTTGCGGAGCACAAAATCCGCCCCGTCAAAGGTGATTTCTGCCAAGAAAAAGTCGAAGGAAGGGCGGCCATGAACTGGGACGCACCAACCGCGGTTTACGCGAGTCAACGCGAAAAAGTTCCGGCCTCGGCGAGGCCGGCTACAGCGTGCGGAATGGCTTTGACTGTAGGCGGGGGCGGTGACCCCGCGAGCGAAAAGCGGATGAAAGTTCAGACCAAAGCGGGAGGGCAGCGATGAATCGAGCCCTGCAAACGACAAATCTCACGGATAGGCCTGAATCCCGACGCACCTTGGGTTCCGTCCAACTGGACGCCCGGTTGATTGCGCCGATTGTAGCCGCGATTACGGCGCACAAGCCGGTGCGCCGGATTTGGCTGTATGGCTCACGCGCGGCGGGGGTGGCGCGCGCCGCGTCCGATGTGGATCTCGCCATTGAGGCCGACAACTGGTCCGATTCGGACACGAATTTGGCGCACGACCGGCTGGAGTCGGAGGTCCCGACCGCGCTGAAGTTCGATTTGGTGAATGTGAATGCGGTGACCAAACCCCGTTTTCGTGAATCCATCCAACGCCACGGGAAGGTGATTTATGAAGCCTGACCGGGTCAACGAATTGCTCACGGATTACCGCGCGGCGCTGGCAGTGGCCATATCCTACCCAAGGCTGGCAGCCGATTTAACGCAAGTGGCGCAAACGGCGCAAATGAAACGCAATCGGGAACAACCGCAAGCCGGAGAACCGGGACTCTCGCCAAGACGCGAAGAGCGCCAAGGACACTACGCACCTCTCGGTTCTATCAATCCCGACTGGGCCATGCAGAAAATTTATAGGGCTGACCGTTTATGGGAAAAGACACCGGCCTCAGCGAGGCCGGCTACAGGGGGCGGAATGGGTTGGACTGTAGGCGGGGGCGGTGACCCCGCGTGGCTTGCAGGATTTAGCGCCTTGAATAAAGCGGAGAAAACAGCGGTGGCGCCATGAAGGTGTTAAACGAAAACATCCCGCCGGCTTTGCGGCATCCGTCAACAGGATTGGCGCACTGCCTGCGTGCGTTGGGGCAAGCGCGGCCTGTACAGCGTGTTGTGTTGTTCGGTCCCTATGCCCGCGGTGAACAGCGACCGGACAGCGACGTGGATTTGTGCATTGTGGCCGAAGGGGCCGAGGACCAATTGGCTGCCGCCCGCGACTTCCGCCGCGCCCTGCGAAACGTCAGACCCAAGCCGGCGTTCACGCTGATTCCCATCACCCCGGCGCGCTTTGAGGAGAAAAAGGCTGCCGGAGATTATTTTTTCAAAACCATCCAGGAAGAGGGCATTTGTGTTGCCGAGAAAGTAGCGCTGGGAGAGCGGAGACGCCCGGCCCTCTCGCCAAGACGCAAAGAACGCCAAGGGGTAGCGCCATGATTTTGCGGCAGGTCCAGCAGTACGTGGATCATCTGGTGGAGCAGTTCCGTCCGGAGCGGGTCATCCTGTTTGGCTCCATGGCGGAAGGCCGGGCCACGGCGGACAGCGACGTGGATCTGATGGTCGTGATGGCGGGAACGCAAAACACCACCGATAGCGCGTTGGAAATTCGGCGACGAATTCCGCGATCGTTTCCGCTGGATTTGGTTGTCAAAACTCCGGGTGAAGTGCGGCGCGGCATGCAAGGTCGCGATGGCTTCATCTGTTCGGTGTTGGAGCGGGGAAAGGTGCTGTATGAAAAGCGCCGTTAAAGCTTGGTTATGCAAGGCTGAAGCTGACGCGATTTCCGCGCGCCGGGAATTCCGCGCGCGGAAGCGCCCAAACTTTGACAGTGCCTGCTTCCATGCCCAGCAGTGCGTCGAGAAGACCATCAAGGCTATTCTGGAATCAGCCAACTGCCCGATCCGCAAGGTCCATGATCTCGTGGTGTTGTTGACACAATGTCCGACCGGAGCGGCACGGACAGAATTGCTGCGCGATGATTTGGAATTGCTGTCGCAGTATGCCGTCACTTTCCGCTACCCTGGGGCTGACGCAACAAGGGAACAAGCGAAACTGGCGATCAGCGCAATGGATCGTTGTCGAGAGCAGTTGTTGCCGCTTTTATCCAGTTCGCGCGGTGCAAGGGGGAAGAAGAAATGAAACCGTATTCCTTTTGTAGGACCGACCGTTTATGGGAAAACGCCCCGGCCTCAGCGAGGCCGGCTACAGGATGCGGAATGGGTTGGACTGTAGGCGGGGGCGGTGACCCCGCGGGCTCGGGGGTTTTTGGATCTGGAACAGCCCCGGCCTCAGCGAGGCCGGCTACAGGAACAGCCCCGGCCTCAACGAGGCCGGCTACAGGGGGCGGCATGGGTTGGACTGTAGGCGGGGGCGGTGACCCCGCTGTTGCGCGGATTTTGGGATCTGGAACAGCCCCGGCCTCAACGAGGCCGGCTACAGGAACAGCCCCGGCCTCAGCGAGGCCGGCTACAGGGGGCGGTGACCCCGCGGGCAAAACAAATCGAGCAGATGGAAGAATTTATCAATTTAGGACTACCCCTTTGGAGTGAGACCATGAGAACACGACACACCTCCGGGACATTGCGGCCTTTTTGGATGAGGGCTGCGGCTTGGCTGTTGACGGGCGGGCGGTGCGCCGCGCCTGAGCGCGGTCAGTCCGGACAGGCCACCCGCGACAAGCGGGGCGGGAGGGGTGTGGAGTCGCGTCGTGGCACGCGGGGCAGACTGGCGCAGTGGGGTTTGGCGGCAATGATCCTCGCGACGGGCTTGATGCCTCGCCAGACCGAGGCGGCGTATGAAGGCTCCGGAACCTTCAAGCTTATTACGAATACGAACGATATCACCTCTGGCGGGTATTATGTTTTTGTGGGTGCGCCTTCATGGGCATCGACGGCCATGGGGACCGCTCGAATGGCCACGGCGTCCACCGCCGCGCTGTCCACCTCTGCGGTGACCTATTCCGGCACGTCCATCGTGGACCCCGCCGGGGGCATCGTTTGGAGGATCGACGGCAACTCGACCAGTTGGACCATCTACAGCGAAGCCGCCAGCTTCTATATCGGCAATCCGAACGCCAACGGCGTGCGCACGTCCACCTCCGCGGCCGGAACGGACTACCAATGGACGTTCGCCAGCACGGCTTCCAGCGCCTTCATGATCCGCAACAAGGCGACGACCGCGCGCATGCTGCGCTACAATTCGCAAAATCCCCGCTTTGCCTGCTATACCACCGGGCAAAACCCGATCCGCCTGTACAAGATGGCGGTGGCCGCTTCGGCGCCGACGGTGACGACGCTGCCGGAGAGTTCGGTGGCGGCGACGTCGGCGGTGCTGGGCGGCAACGTGACGGCGGCCGGCGGGGCCACGGTGACGAACCGGGGCGTGGTGTACAAGACGTCGAGCGGGGTGACGATCGGTGACAACAAGACGCAGATCGGCACGGGCACGGGGGCGTTCAGCAACACGGTCAGCAGCCTTTCGGTCAACACCCGCTACTACTTCCGGGCCTACGCGCAGAACAGCGCGGGAACGTCGCTGGGCTCCGAGAGCAACTTCTGGACGCTGGCGAATGTGCCGAGCGCGCCGACGGTGGCCAATCCCACGTCGTCGTCGCTGGACATCACGGTCAACGCCAACGGAAATCCGGGCACAACTCAATTTGCGATCCAGCGGACCAGCGACAACCAGTATCTGCAGTCGGACGGCAGTTGGGGAGCTTCCGCCGTGTGGGCCACGGCGGCCACCTGGGGCACGAAAACGGCGACGGGGCTGTCTCCCTCGACGACCTACGATTTCCGGGTGAAGGCTCGCAACGGCGTGAACGTGGAGACGGCTTTCGGCTCGACGGCCAGCGGGACGACGTCGGCATCCGGATGTGCGGAGCGGTGGACGTGCTTGGACAACTTGGGTGCGCCCGTTTACACGTATTACCTCGGGGATTATCTGGCCTATATTTACTACTACGAGATCAACACGGACACCTACGGGTGGACCAGCGATTATGGCCTTGGCAAGACGACGGACGGCTCGGGCTGGACCTGGCGGTCCGCGGAGTACGACAGCAACAACGGGACGAACTGGAAGTGGAAGTCCAAGGCGAGCGAGCACCAGTTCACGTCGGTCGGGAATTGGTACTATGCCGGCCGCTTCGTCAATGGCGGCTGCACCTATTACGCGGACGTGGATTGGGAATCGACCACGGGCGGGGGACTTTCCGCAGGCAGCTATTTCACGGTCAGCGCGCTGACGGATCCGACGGTGGGGACGGTGACGGCGACGGCGAGCGCTATCACGCTGAACTGGACGAAGTGGAACAGCAAGAACGTGATGGTGGTGCGGAGCGCCGACAGTTCGTTCACCGCT
>MWEZ01000144.1 GCA_002071335.1 Verrucomicrobia bacterium ADurb.Bin018 | reverse complement strand
CACGGAAGAAGGCCTCGGCAGTTGCTGGCTGGGGTGGTTCAACGAACGCGCCGTCAAAAAGGCTCTAGCCATTCCGCGCGCGAAAAAAGTGGATCTGCTGCTCTGTCTCGGCTACCCCGCCGACCCCACTCCGCGCCCCAAAAACCGCCACCCCCTCGACCACATCCGCCGCTACGCCTAATCCTCTCCACGCGCGGCTCCGACGCTATGGAGCCACGGGATTGATCCTTGAGTTTGCCCCGGTTCCGGGCCTATTATCGAGCCGCTATGAAGTACGCGCATAGCCTTCAAAATCAGCCTCCGGAGAAATGGCAACCCCTTTCCCAGCACTTACAAAATGTTGCAAAAAGAGCCGCAGACAATGCGGCTCATTTTCAATCGGCTGATTGGGCGTATTTAGCAGGCTTGCTGCATGATCTCGGCAAAGCCAGTGATGCTTTTCAAGCCTATCTCTTAAGGAGTAATGGACTGGATGACTCTGAATATGATTCTGCCGGGCAGCCCTCAACACACTCCGGAGCAGGTGCAAAATGGGCCCTTGAAAAGTATGGGCCACTCACCGGCAGGATTTTAGCGTACATTATCACCGGGCATCATGCTGGTATCCCGGATTGGGTGGGCGGGGCCGCGCCCGGCGGTGCGTTGATCAACCGTTTGGAAGATGCTGCACAGGAATTGCAGGCTGTCCGCCTATGGGCAGAACAATTTCATTTGCCGCCTGAATCTCCGAAGCCTCCATTCAAAATGGCTGAACGTGAAATCCATTTGTGGGTCCGAATGTTGTACTCCTGTATGGTGGACGCCGATTTTTTGGATACGGAACACTTCATGAATCCGGCTTCTTTCAAAGAGCGCCGAACATTCCCAAAACTGCAGGATCTGATCCCGGGATTCTTTAGGGGCTTGGATGCCATGCAAGCCCAAGCGGTAAAGTCCGAAGTCAATTCAATCCGGGCGGAAGTCCGGGATGCTTGTGAAAACGCCGCGAGCCACCCCCCCGGATTCTTCTCATTGTCCGTGCCTACCGGCGGCGGCAAAACTCTTTCCGGCACTGCGTTTGCTCTTCGTCATGCGGCATGCCACGGCCAACGCCGGATCATCTATGTAATTCCCTACACCTCCATCATTGAGCAGACGGCCGATGTGTTACGACACCACTTGGGGGTGGAGAACGTGGTGGAACACCATTCCAATCTTGATCCGGAGACACAAGCCAAGGCGGCCCGTTTGGCTTCCGAAAATTGGGATGCCCCGATCATCGTCACCACCAGTGTCCAGTTCTTTGAGTCTTTGCTTGGCGCCCGGTCCAGCCGCTGTCGAAAGTTGCACAACATCGCCAACAGCGTGGTGATTCTGGATGAAGTGCAACTGTTGCCACCCGAATTATTGGAACCTTGCACGGATCTGCTGCGCCAGCTTGTCGAACGATATGGTGTCACCATCGTACTCAGTACAGCCACTCAACCCAGCCTGCCGAATATTGAAAACGTGCAAGAAATCATAGAGGCATCCGCTCGTCTGCCGGAACGCCTTCGTCGGGTGGTGTACGAGTTGCCGAATGTTCTGGAAAACCGCTCCAATTCGTGGCCGGAAGTGGCCAAGGAACTTGAGGCGTATGCGCAAGTGCTTTGCGTGGTGAATACCCGGCGCGATTGCCTCGAACTTTTTCGTTGCCTGCCGCCGGGCACGGTTCACTTATCAGCCAGCATGTGCGGGGCGCACCGGTCGCAAGTGATTGAATCCATCAAAGCGAAATTGCGGTCGGGAGCACCAATTCGAGTTGTCAGCACCCAGTTAGTGGAAGCGGGGGTAGATATTGACTTTCCGGTCGTATATCGGGCGCTGGCTGGTCTAGATTCGATTGTCCAATCCGCCGGCAGGTGCAATCGCGAAGGCCGGCAGGCGGCAGGCGGCAAAGTGGTGGTCTTTATCCCGCCCCGATCGGCGCCCAAAGGAATATTACGCAAAGCAGAAGATGCCGCGCGTGTCATGCTTGCGAGCCCCATCTCCTTGGAAGGTTCCGAGATTTATCCACGTTATTTCCGCGAGTTTTATTCCCGTGTAGAGGGGCGCTTTCCCTACCAAACCCTGCTGGTCCAAAACGCTCGATCTCTGGAATTTCAGTTCAGAGAAGCGGCCGCGCAATTCCATATCATTGATCAGGCGCACCATTCGGTATTTGTTCGCCATGGTGAGGGGGATGCATTGATTGAGACCCTGCGTCGGCAAATTCGCGATGATATGCCATACGGCTGGCTCCTGCGTAAATTGCAACGCTTCTCCATTACCTTGCCCCAAGGGCAATTGAACACGTTATTGCATAACGGCCAAATCGAAGAACTGACGACCGGACTTTTCGTTTGGAACGGCCGTTACGATGAAATAACCGGCGCCGATATTTTTAATGAAGACGGCATTTTATCCGCAAAAGACACCGTATTATGAGGAAAGGGAAGAGGTATGAGTAGAGGATTCTGTTTGGAAGTATCGGGTGAGTACGCCTGTTTCACACGGCCGGAAATGAAAGTTGAACGCGTGAGCTACGATGTCATTACTCCGTCCGCGGCCCGCGCCATTTTCGATGCCATTTTGTGGAAGCCGGCCATTCGGTGGCGAATTGAAAAAATCGAGGTGCTCGCGCCAATTCGCTGGGCCAATATTCGACGCAATGAGGTTTCTGCAGTTGCCTCGCCTCGCGGCAGAGAGATATTTATTGAGGATGATCGCCAGCAGCGAGCAGCCATGCTGCTTGTGGATGTGAAATACCGTCTTTATGGGGTATTTGATTTCATCCCCCCCGCCAAACGTCAGCAGGTGCACAATCCGGTACCGGAGTGGCTGGTGGATTCAGAAGAGAAAACCGCACTCGTCTCGGCCGATACCCGCGCGGATGAAACAGAAGCCAAATATGCCGCGATGTTTGAGCGGCGGGCGCGCAAGGGGCAGCATTTTCACCAGCCCTATCTGGGTTGTCGTGAGTTCGCCGCCCATGTGCGACTGGTGGACCCCCAGAACGAACCGGCCGTACCCATTCCCAAAGATGATGACCTCGGCTGGATGCTATATGACATGAATTATTCCGATCCCCACAATATTCAACCCATGTTTTACCGGCCAATGATGAAACAAGGGGTCATTCTGGTGCCCCATCCGGATAGCGAAGAGGTGAGAAAATGATTCTGCACGCACTCAAGGAATATTATGACCGCAAGGCGGCCGACCCCGAATCCGGCATTGCGCCGCCCGGGTGGGAAAACAAGGAGATTCGCTTCGTCATTACGCTGAACAAACAGGGCGAATTGATTTTGCTGGAAGACACCGAAGAAATTATCGAGCGTAAAAAACGGGCTAAACGGTTCCGCATTCCCCAGTCGGTAAAACGCTCATCGGGGATAGCGGCCAATCTTCTCTGGGATAATCCAGAGTATGTGTTTGGTGTTGCCTTGCCGAAACGACAAGAGAAGTCCACGGATCCGGACCAAGCGGTAAAACAAAAAGAACGGACTCAAGCACAACACAAGGCATTTTTGCAAAGAATTGATGACTTGCATCTGGGAACGGACGAGGGGATTGGGGCAGTTTTGGCGTTTTTGAAAAACGAACAAACGGTTCCAATACTGGTATCTCGCTTCCCTGACATATGGAAAGAAGTGTTGGAAAGCGGAGGAAATATCACTTTTCGTCTGCAGGGAGATGACGCGCTTGTTTGTAATCGTCCGGTGGTGCAACGATCCATTGCCTTGAGTCTTGATTCTGCTGCGAAGGATATTCGTTGCCTGATAACCGGCGAAGAAGATTCGTTGGCGGAGACCCATGCCGCCATCAAGGGAGTCTGGGGCGCACAATCAACCGGTGCGAATATTGTGTCCTATAATGCTGCGGCGTTTTGCTCGTTCAACAAGAAGCAAGGCGCGAATGCACCCATCGGTCGTGCGGCTGAATTCGCCTATACCACCGCCCTCAACGCTCTGTTGGATAAAGACTCCCTCCAACGAATACAGGTTGGGGAAGCCTCAACAGTGTTTTGGTCGGATAAGCAAACCGACTTTGTGGATCAATTTGCAGTGCTGTTTGCCGAGCCGGCCAAAGATGATCCCGACCGTCATACTCGCGCCGTGCGGACTTTATTAGAGGCACCGCAATCCGGAGTTCTCCCAGCAAGTGACCAATCAGATGTCACTTTTTTTGTGCTGGGGTTGTCCCCCAATGCGTCCCGTCTGGCGGTTCGTTTTTGGCATCGCGCCCCGCTGGCAGAAATGAAGGGGAAGATTCGGCAGCATTTTCAGGATTTGCAGATAGTCCATGGCCCTAAAGATAGACTGGTGTTGTCACTTTTCCGCTTGTTGACTACTACGGCCACGCAGGGCAAAAGCGAAAACATTCCCCCGAATTTGGAAGGGGACATGATGCGTACCATCTTGGAAGGCTTGCCTTACCCGGACTCCATCCTGCAGGCCGCCATTAGACGGATCAAGGCAGAACGAGAAATACCGCCAATACGTGCGGCCCTCATCAAGGCCTGCATCAACCGTCGCGCCCGATTTGGAAAACATAAACCACAGGAGGAACTCACCGTGAGTCTAGACCCCACTAACCCCAGCATTGGCTACCGTCTGGGGCGATTGTTTGCCACTCTGGAGAAAATCCAGGAGGAAGCCAACCCTGGCATCACTGCCACCATCCGCGAACGCTATTACGCTGCCGCGTCCAGCTCGCCCGTCACAGTTTTTGGGCGGTTGATGACGTTGAAAAACCACCACTTGGCCAAATTGGATAGCCCCGGAAGGCGCATCAATCTGGAAAAAGTAATTGGTGAAATCATGGCGGGAGTCCGGGACTTCCCCGCGCATTTGCCGTTGGATGAGCAAGGTCGGTTTGCCATCGGCTATTACCACCAGCGACAGGACTTTTTTACAAAAAAAGAAAAACAAGACTAACCCCAAGGAATACAATCATGAGCAATCCAATCCAAAATCGTTATGACTTCCTTCTTGTCTTTGATGTACAAGACGGCAACCCCAACGGCGATCCCGATGCTGGCAACCTGCCCCGCATTGATGCGGAGACCGGCCGCGGACTGGTCACTGATGTTTGCCTGAAACGCAAAGTCCGCAACTACGTCCAGCAAACCCAAGGCGAAAAACAGGGTTATGATATCTTCGTCAAAGAAAAAGCGATTCTCAACGACAGCATCAGCGGCGCTTACGACAAATTGGGAATCAATTTGGCCAAAGCTCCCGAGGATGAAAAAGATGGGAAGAAGCGAATAAAAGAGGGACAGGGGCAGGGTTCTGAAGTGGACAAAGCCCGCGCCCAGATGTGCCAAGATTATTATGATATCCGCACCTTTGGTGCGGTGATGTCAACCGGCGCCAACGCCGGTCAGGTGCGCGGACCCGTACAACTGACATTTGCCCGATCTGTGGACCCGGTGGTGACCTTGGAGCATTCCATTACGCGGATGGCTGTTGCGACGGCGGCGGAAGCCGAAAAGCAAGGTGGCGACAATCGGACGATGGGAAGGAAAAATACCATCCCCTATGGGCTTTACGTTGCCCGGGGGTTTGTGTCGGCACATTTGGCCGCGCAAACCGGATTCAATGCTGATGACCTTGACTTGCTGTGGAAAGCACTCAACAATATGTTTGAGCATGACCGCTCCGCGGCGCGGGGCTTGATGACCACCCGCAAGTTGATTGTCTTCAAACACGATAATGCTTTGGGGCAAGCCTCTGCCCAGTCGCTGTTCGATTTGGTGGCCATTACCCGCAAAGAGAGCAGCAAGCCGCCACGAGCTTTCGATGACTATCAGCTCGAGATTGATCGCGCCAAGTTGCCCAACGGAGTTAAAATTATAGAACAATAGGCTGAACAAAAAGCCGACCGGCGCCGGTTGCTTTGCCTCTTATAAACCGGCGCTGGCCGACAGGTGGCTTTGTAGGAAAGGAGCCAAACGATGTCGTCTTCGCCCATTGGGCTTTCGCATGGTTACCGCAAGATGCTGTCGTTTGGCT
>MWEZ01000143.1 GCA_002071335.1 Verrucomicrobia bacterium ADurb.Bin018 | reverse complement strand
TAAGAGCGCGACCCAAAGAACTCGCCAACGCGGTGTCCGTCAAAACGGACCTCTTGACATGCCTTCTCATAAGAGCGTGGAAAAATATCGTCCTCGCGCTCCTGATTTTTCCACAGTGTGGAAAAAAGTTTATCCCGCGGAGGCAGGATTTTCCACACTATGGAAAAGTAAATTATTCGGGGGATTAGCGGGAGAGGGTGCGGTCCACGGACCAGTAGCCGGCGCCTTTGAGTACGAAAAACAACGCGGGCACCAGATAGAGCCAGGCGGCTTCCTGTTTGCTAAAGCCATCGTGCAGGTGCACCACGCAAATGGCGACGAGCATATTGACGACCACCATGAGCGCCGCGGGTCGGGTCAAAAAACCGACGATCAAAAAGAGCGCGGCAAATGACTCGGCGAACGCGGACAGGAAGGCCATCACGTGCGGCGCCGGCATGCCGAGGCTGCTGACAAACTGCGCGTGCTTGGCCAAGCCGCCAAACATCTTGGCCCAGCCGTGGGTCAAGAGCGACGCGCCTAGAAAGACGCGCAGGATCAACAGGCCGAGATTGCGGTCGGCATCCGCGTGGAAGAGCATTTTTATTGTTTTATTCATGTTGGGTTTCTCCTTTGTAAAGGGTTAAGGCCACGCGCGCGCAGCCGGCGAAGTTGCGGAAAGAATAGTTCCGCACGCCGCACATCAGGTGGTGCAGGCGCACGCCCAGCGGGCCGCGCACCCACAGTCCGCCGGGAAGGCGCCCGATGCTGGTGGCGTGGAAAGGAACAATCCAGCCAAGGTCCACCGGGCGGAACGGACGGGTGGGCCGGCCGCGGAGTTGGCGGGCAATGTTGCGCCCGGCGTGGCGCCCGCCGTAGTAGGCAAAGTTCACGGCCTTGCGCAAAACGCGATCGTTTTGCGTGATGGCCGCGGCATCGCCCGCAACAAAGATGTTGGGATGGCCGGGGAGGGAAAGATCGGGTTGCACGTGCAAGCGGCCGTCGCGCGCCCGCTCGCCAGCGCCATGGATGGTCACCTCCGGGAACGCGGAACCGACCGTCCAGCAGAAGAACGGATTTTCGTAGGTTTGGCCGCCGGCCGTGGCGCGGTGGCCGTCGTAGGTTTCCACGGCCACGCCGAGGCGGACCTCCGCGCCGTGAGATTGCAGGAAACGCAGCACATAGTTGCGGTGATTCTCAGGCAGGGAGGGGAGGAGAATCGGGTTGGGGTCCACGATGGTCAGGCCGCATTTTTTGCCCGCGGCCTTGGCACGGAAGAGCAGGCTCACGGCGAGTTCCAAACCGGTATAGCCCGTACCGGAAACGAGAATATGCGGGGCATCTGCCTCTTGCAGATAGGCGGTGAACTCTTCACGAATGCGTCGTGCATCGGCGAGGTTGCCGAGGACGTGGATTTTTTCGCGCGGGAAAATCATGCGGCGCAGGTTGGGGGTCGAGCCGGTGGCAATGAGTAGATGGTCGAAGGGGAGGGTCTGATCCCGGAGTGTCACGGTTTTCGCAGCCAAATGGATTTCGGTGGCGGCCTCGGGAATAAGATGCACACGGCGCGGGAGCCGCTGGGCCAGCGGACGGTAGGCGATGGTCTCCCGTACCCAGCCGCCGGCCAAATCAGGCAGCAGCGGCAACATGGTGGCGACCGGACTGGGGTCAAGCAGCGTAATGTCGGCATCCGTTGCCGCCAACGCGCGGGCGGCTTGCTGGCCGGCAAAACCACCACCTAAAATAATGACCCGTTTTTTCATAGTCCAGTAAACTACTTCACAATGCTGAAAATGCAAAAAACGGTTTTGAGCTAATGAATTTGATGGGCAACCCATTGCTGTTGCGCGAGTTGGACTCGCGGCGGAAGAGAGTTGACCCTTCCCCCTTGCCAGCGCTGTGCTGATGGAGGATACTGCCCCATGTTCTTCAAAACAGAACGGACGAGCTATGCGCATTGTGATTATAGGCGGCGGCCAAACGGGCGCGCACTTGGCGGAGACCCTTTCCCCCGACGGGCACGACGTGGTGTTGATTGACTCATCGGCCGAGGTGCTGGCGGAACTGGACGCGCACCTCGATTTGATGACGATCCAAGGCGACGGCGCCAACCCCGAAACCCTTGAAAAGGCCGATTTGGAACGGGCCGACTTGGTGGTGGCGGTCACCGGCCGCGACGACACCAACATTCTCGCCTGCATTTTTGCCCGGCAACGGGGGGGGGCGCGGACGGTGGCGCGGGTGTCGTCCTCGGCCTACACCACCAGCCGGCACCTCGATTTTCGGGCGCTGGGGGTGGATTTGCTGGTGAACCAGTACGATGAATACGCGCGCGATTTGTATAACGTCCTGCGCCTGCCGGGGTCCATCGAGGTGGCCGATCTGCTGGGCGAGCGGGTGATGGTGGTGGGGATGCCCGTCCATATGGATAGCCCGTTGCTGGGGCAGGCGCTCAAAAATCTGGCGGGCAAGGAGTGGCTCAAGAGAATCCGCTTCATGGCGCTGGTCCGGGCGGATCAGGTGATGACCCCGCACGGCGAAACCACGTTTTTGGTTGGCGACGATGTCTATTTTTCCGGCGCGCCGGATGCTGTGGCCGATTTCCTGCAAAAAGCATGGCCGGAATATCGCCCGTTCCAGCGGGTGGTGATTGCCGGCGGCGGCGATCTGGGCCTGGAACTGGCCCGGATGCTGGAGCATACCCGGATGCAAATTGTGCTGGTGGAGCAGGACGAAGAGCGCGCGGATTATTGCTCGGCGGAATTGAACCGCACGTTGGTCATCAAGGGCGACGCGTTGGATCAAGAAACCCTTGCCGGCATCGGCGACGCCACCGACATGGCCTATGTGGCCGCTACCGGCAGCGACGAACACAACATCATCGGCTGCCTCGTGGCGGAAAAATATGGCGCGCGCTTCACCGCGGCCCAGGTGGGCAAAAAGGAATATATCGGCATCGTCAACCAACTGCGGCTGCTGGACCGTATCGTGGATCCGCGGCTGGCGATGATTAATTCCATCCTGCATTTTGTGCGCGGCAAGAATGTGCAGGCGGCGGCGGTTTTGTCCCGCTTGCCGGGCGAGTTGATTGAGCTTCGCCTGACCGCGCAGCACGAGTGGTCGGGCAAGGCCATCAAGGATCTCAAACTGCCGGCCGGGGTGATTGTGGTGACGGTGTTGCGGCAGGATCAGGTCAAGACCGCCATCGGTGATTTGGTACTGGCGGTGGGCGACCGCGTGGTGGTGTATTGCCTGCCGGCTGTGCGGCCCAAGATGGAATCGCTCTTTACCTCGTGAGGGGAACGTCGTGAATTTCAAACCGGTATTCCGGGTCATTGCCGCGCTGCTCGGCGTGATGGCGCTGCTGATGGGGCTTTGCGGCGGCGTTTCGTACTGGCAGGGGGAGGCCGCGGTGACATGGCGCGCCCTGCTGCATTCGGCAGGCGGCACGCTGGTGGTGGCGGGGATTCTCTGGGCATTGACGCGCAACCGGCAGGAGCTGTCGCGGCGCGATGGCCTCGGCGTGGTGACGTTCGGCTGGCTGCTGGCCGGACTGGCCGGCGCCGCGCCCTACTGGCTTTCCGGCGTGATTGCCTCGCCCATGGCGGCGATTTTTGAATCGGTTTCGGGCCTGACCACGACGGGCGCCACGGTGATTCCTGTGCTGGAGGGCGTGCCACGGGGCATCCTGCTCTGGCGCGCGCTGACCCAGTTTATTGGCGGCATGGGCGTGCTGGTGTTGGTGATGGCGGTACTGCCGTTTTCCGGGGCGGGGGGGATGCAGTTGTTCCGCGCGGAGATGCCGGGGCCCACCAAGGACCGCATCGAGCCGCGGATGGCCTCCACCGCCAAAATGCTGTGGGGGGTGTACCTCATTCTGGCGGCCGTGCTGTTGGTGCTGTTGCGCGCCGGCGGCATGACGTGGTGCGACGCCATTTGCCATTCGCTAACCACGGTGGCCACCGGTGGATTCTCCACGCGCACCGCCAGCATTGCGGCCTTTGACAGCGTATATATCGAGACCGTGCTGACGTTCTTCATGCTGTTGTGCGGCGTCAACTTTGCCGTGCACTACCGTGCGCTGCGCGGCGATGTCGCGGCGTGGTGGCGCGACGCGGAAGCGCGGTTCTTCCTCGGGATTTTTTTTGTGGCGGCGGTGGCCGCAACATTCGGGCTGCATCACGCGCGGGCGGGGTTGGCGTGGTCGAGCGCCGCGCGGGAGGCCGCGTTCACTTGCGCCAGCTTGATTACCTCCACCGGGTTCAGCACCGGCAACTTTGATCTCTGGCCTGCGCTGCTGAAATGGATGCTGGCGCTCCTGATGCTGATGGGCGGGTGCGCCGAGTCCACCGCGGGCGGCATCAAGGCCGGGCGCATTCAAGTGCTGTTGAAGACCGTCATTCGTGAAGTGCGGCTGTTCATGCAGCCGCAGGCGGTCATTCCGGTCAAAATCGGGCGCAAAGTATTGAACGATGAACTGCTGCGCTCCATCTTGGCTTTTGTGCTGCTGTTCTTCCTGATTCTGGTGGGCGGCATCGCGGCGTTGCTGCCGTTTATGCCGGACATCCAGACAGCGGCCTCGTCGGCTATCGCCAGCTTGAGCAACGTGGGGCCCGGATTTGCCGGCGTGGGGCCGGCCAGCTCTTATGCGGCCATCCCCGCGGGGGGGCAGGGGATTCTGGCGGTATTGATGCTGGTGGGCCGCTTGGAATTGCTCACGGTGTTGGCCATTTTGATGCCGTCGTTCTGGAGAAAGTGATGGCGCGTCCGCCGTTGTTTCCGGATTTGGCGGCCAGCGCACACTTGGCCGACGTTCAAGTCCGGCAAACATTGGCGCTGGGGCTGTTGCCGCTGGGTGTGGCCGTGCTGCTGATGGCCGCGGGCTTCCCGCCCACGGGCTTGGCCGTAACGGCGGGACTGGTCATGGCACTGATGGCGCTGCTCTGGCGGCAATGGTGGCGCGCCCAGCGCGGCCGCACGCGCGGTTTCTCCACACTGCATTTTCTGGCGCGGTATTTTTTCGTGGCAGCGTGTCCCGTGCTGCTGTGGCTGGTGTTCGGCGGCACCATTCTCGAACTGACGGGAGCCTTCCCGCCGCTGTTGCTGGCGCTGTTGCTGGCCATCCATCCGGTGGGCTTGATCCTGCGCGCGCGGAGCGGGCCGGACCCGAGCCTTTCGCCACGGAATGAATTGGCGCGGATTATCTGCCAGCAAACGGAAATGGTGCTGCTGGTGCTCGCGCTGGCGGGGCTGTTAAGCGGCGCAGTACTGGATGCCAACCGCGATTACCCCACTGAGCCGCTGCCGCTGCTGATCGCCATTTGGCTGTTGGCGGTGGTGGTATTGGTGGCCGGCGTGGTCACCAGCTACGCGCATGCCAGCCAGCTCCGCGGTCACCCCGGCCCGCCCCAGCCGCTCGATGATCCGCCACCCGCGCCGCCTGCCGATCAGCCGGCGCGCTACGGCTCCGACCGGTTTTGAACCGCTGGATTTGTTTGCGCGTGGCGCGCGGGAAAGGTACAGTCGGCACTCATTATTTTTTCAGCCAAAGGATGCTTCAATGAAAATGCGGACACATACCTGTGGTCAGTTGCGAGCCACCGATGACGGCGCCGAGGTGCGCCTGTGCGGATGGGTGGATAGCGTGCGCGATCATGGCGGACTCATCTTTTTGGATTTGCGCGACCGTTACGGTGTAACGCAGTGCGTGTTCGATCCGCAGGACTCGCAGGCGGCGTGGGATGCCGCGCAGGCATGCCGCGGGGAATACGTGGTCCAAATCACCGGCCAGGTTCGCCAGCGCCCGGCGGACATGGTCAACCCGAACATCCTCACCGGCGGCATGGAAGTGCGCGCCACCGGGATCACTGTCCTGAACAAGGCGCACACCCCGCCGTTTCCGCTGGAAGATCGCCAGGCGGAGCTGGTCAGCGAAGACCTGCGGTTGGAATACCGCTATTTGGATTTGCGTCGCCCGGCCATGCAGCAGGCGCTGGCCCTGCGCCACCGCCTGATTCAGGCCGCGCGCAACTATTTCGACGAGCAGCAGTTTGTCGAAATCGAAACACCCATCCTGACCAAGAGCACGCCGGAAGGCGCGCGCGATTACCTCGTG
>MWEZ01000142.1 GCA_002071335.1 Verrucomicrobia bacterium ADurb.Bin018 | reverse complement strand
CCGATCTTCCTGACCGCCGGCACCACGCTGCTGGGCGCCTGGCCGATCACGTTCGATCCCATCTTCAGCGGGCTGGCGTGGTCCATCATCTTCGGTCTGTTTGTCTCGACCGCATTCACGCTGGTCGTGGTGCCCGTGGCCTACGGCCTGATCTACCGCAAACCGCAACCAACGGAGGCCTAACCATGCAAATGCTGATGATCATTTGTCCGGAAAACCGGCGCGGCGAAGTCCGCAACCTCATTGCCGACCACGGCGAGGGCGCCTTTAGCGAGATCGCCAACGTCTTCGGCTCTGGCAAAACCGGAAAGCACCTCGGCAGCCACACGTTCCCGGGGCAGTCGGTACTGATCTTCGTGGCCATTGACGACGACAAAAAGGCCAAGTTGCTCGCCGCGCTGAAGACCTTCCACGACTCCCTCTACTCCGGCGAAGGCCTCCGCGTCTTTGCGCTGCCGGTGGAGTCCATTTTTTAGCCGGCGGTGTTGCCCCGAAAAATCAGGAGACCCCATGAGCCCATTATTGAAAACCATCCTCGGCGCAGCGGTCGGCGCGGCCATTGGCTTTGCCATCTACCGCTTTGTCGGCTGCAAAACCGGCGCCTGCCCCCTCAACTCCAACCCGTGGATTTCCATGCTGGTTTGGGGTATTGTGGGGGCAATCACCGCGTCCGGGCGTTAACCCCTGTGTAAAAGTAACCCCGAACCCCCAACCGAAAGGAAAAACATGGAACAGCAAAACACAGCTCCCGTCTCGTTGCCGCGCATCGGCGACAAGGCGCCCGCCTTCAAGGCCAAGACCACGCAAGGCGACATTGACTTCCCGAAACAGTACGAGGGAAGTTGGGTGATTCTGTTCAGCCACCCGGCGGACTTCACGCCGGTGTGCACGTCGGAATTCATCACCTTCGCGTCCATGGAGAAGCAGTTCGCGGAAGCCAACTGCAAGCTCGTCGGCCTTTCTGTGGATGGACTCTACAGCCACATTGCCTGGCTGCGCTCCATTCAGGAAAAGATCGAATACCGCGGCCACAAGAACGTCGAGGTGAAGTTCCCGCTCATCGAGGACATCACCATGAACGTCGCCAAGGCCTACGGCATGATCCAACCCGGCGAAGCCACCACGCAGGCGGTGCGCGCCGTGTTCTTCATTGACCCCAAGGGCATCATCCGAACGATCATCTATTACCCGCTGAGCCTCGGCCGCAACTTCGACGAGCTCTACCGGGCCTTGATCGCCCTGCAAACCGCCGATGCGTTCGGCATCGCCACCCCCGCCGATTGGCGCCCCGGCGATGACGTCATCATCAGCCCCGCCGCCAGTTGCAGTTCCGCCAAGAACCGCATGGACGGCAAGGAAGACATGGTTTGCCAGGAGTGGTACTTCTGCTCGCGCAAACTGCCGAAGGAAGAAGTCCTGAAGAAAGTGCTGAACAAGTCATAAGCGGCTTGACGCTCCCCGCCGGCTCGCCGGCGGGGAGCCCCCCCTGCTGAAAAGGAAACCTCCCATGACCATTGAAAACGCCGTTCGGGTCTTTGCCGGCATCATGATTCTGGTGTCCGTGGCCCTCGTCCATTATCACAGCCCGTGGTGGCTGCTGTTCACCATCTTTATCGGCCTGAACCTGATTCAGTCCGCCTTCACCGGCTTTTGCCTGCCCTCCATCGTGTTCCGCAAGCTGGGCCTGAAGGACAAATAACCCCACCCCTGTAAAAAAACAAAATCCCGCAACGAAAGGAAAACAACATGAGTGCAGGAATACTTGAACTAACCGAACAAAACTTCAAAAGCGAGACTCAGTCCGGCCTGATTCTGGTGGACTTTTGGGCGCCGTGGTGCGGCCCCTGCCGTATGCAGACCCCGATCCTCGAGCAGGTCGTCGGCAAAGTGGCTGGCGCCAAAATTGCCAAGCTCAACGTGGACGATGCCGGCTCCGTCGCCGCGCAATTCGGCGTGCAGAGCATCCCGACCCTGATCATCTTCAAGGATGGCCAGGCCGTGAAGCAGTTCGTCGGCGTGCAGCAGGCCCCGACGCTGATCGCCGCGCTCGAAGCCGCGAAGTAATCACCGCCCCAACGGCACCCAAGCCACCCCTCACGGGTGGCTTTTTTGTTGCCCCAAGGCCGGCACCCGCTCGCCAAGAACGACTGGAAGGTCTGCGACCGTTCCTGCCCTACAATCGAACCGGCTGCTTTTGTAGGGCGGGAATGGTTGAGGAACGAAACCTTCCCGCCGAAAACGCCTGGAAGGCCTGCGGCCGTTCCTGCCCTACAATCGAACCGGCTGCTTTTGTAGGGCGGGAATGGTTGAGAAAACGAAACCTTCCCGCCGAGAACGGCTGGAAGGTCTGTGATCGTTCCAGCCCCACAATGCAACGAGTGACAACGAGATTTTCGGGGGGCGCGGAACTCAGGGCGTATCTGTCGGCACGCCGGTGGTGGCGAGGCATTCCTCGCAGGTGCCGATGATCATCATATCCACGCGGCGCACCTGGCGGTTGGGCACGCATTCGTGGGCGCGCTCGGCCATCTCGTGGCAGGCGCCTTGCGTATCCACGTCATCAATGCGCCCGCATTCTTCGCACAGGAAGTGGGCGTGGGCGTGGGTGTTGCCGTCATAGCGGGCGTGGCCCTTCCACGTGGTGACCCGCCAAGCCAAGCCGTGTTGCTCCAGCACGTTCACCGTGCGGTACACGGTGAAGAGCAAAATCCGCTTCAGGCGCGTGCGGACCGCTTGATGGATTTTCTCCACATCGGGGTGGTCATAGCGGTTGGCCAACTCGCGGCAAATCAGCAGGCGCTGGCGCGTCAGCCGCATGCCGGCGGCATGAAATGCCTCCCGCAATTTGGCATTGGACATCCTTTTCACCAGTGGACAATCACCATAATTGGCTAATTCTTGTCAAGAATCTTCCCCGCCCCGGTTGGCGATGCCGAACGGAATGTGCACCGATGGCGTGCTGCGGGCTACCGGTTGCAAGTGTGCCAACTGGTCATCGAAGAACAGGTGCGGCTTGAGAATATCCAGCACCCGTTTCTTTTCGATGCCCCCCATCAGGAACACCTCGTCCGCCTCCAGCCCCAGTGACGACAGCGTGTTGTTGAGCCGTTCATGGGCCGGCGCGCCGCGGGCGGTCACGATGGAAATCCGCAGCAGCCGTTTGCGCCCGGAATCATCCTGTGCCCGCTGGCTGTCCAATTTTTGGAAATAGGCCAGTTGCTGGAAGAGCGGCATCAGCGGCCCGGACTTCAGCGGGCGGTCGCGGTTTTCCAGCTCATATTGGCGGAACTTGTCCAAATCCTGCGTCTGCTTATAGACCTTCTCGGCCTCGTCATCCACCAGCACGCCATCAAAGTCGAAGGCGATGCGCAACTGATCGTCCTGCTCGTCATCCACAGCCTCGCACGGCAACACGTGGCCGGCGGGGTAGCCCAGCGCCACCGCCTCGCGCACCTGCTCCGCGTTGGTGCTCAAATAAAGCGTGGCATTGACCGACTCCATGAACGGATACGGCTTGCGCCCGGCCATGAAGAACGCGCGCGTGATGTCCAGCCCGTATTCGCGCACCGCGGCCAGCACCCGCATCCCGTCATCCGCGTGGTAGCGCGACAAAATCACCACATCCACCGGATGCTCCTCCGGATACATTTGGTTCAGCAGTAGCAGCCGGCGGATGAACGGAAAGCCGGTGCCCGGCTTGGGCAGGTCGTCCCGGTGCTCGTGCTGGTAGCGCCGGAACGCCTCCAGCCCCTGCTCCATGTACAGGGCATGTTCATACGACAAATCGAACAGCACGGTGGATGACACCGCCACGACAAACTTTTTTTCAATGGGATACGGCATATGTAGACTCGCCACTCTTCACGTGCCCGCATTCTCCCCGCTTCCCGCCCAACTGCAAGCCTATTCCCCCGCAGCACCCGCTGCGGTGTCGTGTATGGATTTTTAGGACAGGGGGGCGGGGACGTGGTATGGTGGGGGGCAATCGGAATGGAAGCAGACGGAGGAACAATGAAAAAGTTGTGGAAAATCCTGATTGGCATTTTGGTGGTGCTGGCAATCGTGGCGGTGGTTTTGGAACTGTCGCTGGACAAGGTGGTGCTGAAGGCCACCAACGCGGCCGGGCCGCAACTGCTGGGCGTGCCGGTATCGCTGGCCAAGGCGGATATTTCGCTCTTCCGCGGCAAGGCGGCGCTGGGCGGGCTGCACGTGGGCAATCCGGAGGGCTTCAAGACCGACGGCCTGCTGGACCTGGGCTCCGTGGCAGTGCGGCTGGATAACAAGTCGCTGTTGAGCGACACCATCGTCATCAAGGAAATCACGATTGACGGCCTGGTGGTCACCTATGAGCAGGGGCTGCGCGGCAGCAATCTCGGCGCGCTGATCGAATCGCTTTCCGGCGAGGAGAAGGAAGCCGAAGAAAAGCCTGAAGCCGAGGAAAAGGCCGGAGAAGAAAAACCGGCCAAAAAGGTCATTATTGAAAAGTTGAGCATCACCGGCAGCCGGTTGAACTTCTCGCTGACGGGCGCGGCAGCGTTGACCGGCGGGGGCGCGGTACCGATTCCGTTGCCGCCGATCACCCTGACCGATTTGGGCAAGGACAAAGATGGCGCGACGTTGCTCGAGACCATCCAAAGCGTCTTGCAGGCCATTGCGGGCGCGGCGGGTTCGGCCATTGGCGGCGCGGGGCATTTGCTGGGCGATGGCGTGCAGGCCATCGGCGGCGCGGCGCTGGATACCGGCAAGGCCGTGGGCGGCGCGGCAGTGGACGCGGGGAAAGCGGTCGGTGGCGTGGCAGCCGACGCCGGCAAGGCCATTGGCGGGGCGGCGGTGGATGCGGGCAAGGCCGTGGGCGATACGTTGAAGCACCTCAACCCGCTCAAGAAATGACCCCCGTCCAGGCGCCGACAGCACCGCGGCGATGGTTGGCGCCCATCGCCACGGTGTTCTGTACGGTGCTGGTGATTTCCAACATTGCCGCCATCAAGCCGGTTGCACTGCCCGGTTTGCCGTTCGTCCTGATGGATGGCGGCAACGTGCTGTTCCCCATTTCGTATATTTTTGGCGACATCCTGGTGGAGGTGTATGGCTATGCCCAGGCACGGCGCATCATCTGGCTGGGGTTTGTGCTGAACTTGTTCGCAGCGGCCACGTTTGTGCTGGTGGCCAGCCTGCCGGCGGCGCCCGGCTGGGAGCTGCAAGCGGCATTTACGGCCATTTTGCGGCAGACCCCGCGCGTGGTGCTGGGGAGCATGGCGGCGTTTTGGTGCGGGTCGTTCCTCAATGCATGGATCATGGCCAAAATGAAGGTGTGGATGCAGGGCCGGCACCTGTGGATGCGCACAATCGGCAGCACGATTGCAGGCGAAGGGGTGGACTCGCTGCTGTTCACCGCGATTGCGTTTGGCGGCGTGTGGCCGCTGGGTCTCGTGGCGCGTGTTTCGTTTTGGAACTTCGTCCTCAAAACCGGCTACGAAGTGGTGGCCACGCCGCTGACGTATTTCCTGATTGGTCGGTTGAAGCAAGCGGAGCAATCCGATCCGTATGACGTGCAGACGACGCTTCCGTGATCAGCGTGCCGATCAAGGTCAATTGCGTGATCTTGGGATCTTCCGGTTTCTCCCGCGCCGCCCGGACCACTTCCGGTTTCTGGCGGCTGGCATTGAAGATGTTCCGCTCCACGACCAGCCGGAAAGCGTCATAGCCGCCCGTGCGCCGCAACGGCACGCCGCTATTGGATCATCTGGCCGAATGCCTCGAGCTATCCCGGCGCGGGGCCAAGAACCTGCTGGACGAGCGGTTGGTCTTCGTCAATGGCCGCCGCATTTGGATGGCGCGGCATTTGCTGCAAACCCGCGATGTTGTGGAGTTGCTGCCCACCGCCACCGTGCGCACTGCGCCGGCCGCGCCAATCCGCCTGCTGGTGGATGACTCCCTGTTTGTGGTGGCCGACAAACCACCCCAGCTCCTGACCACCGGCGAGCGTTCGCTGGAGACGCGCCTGCGCGAACAACTCGGCGTGCCCGCGTTGCGCGCGGTGCACCGGCTCGACAAAGACACTTCCGGCTGCGTGTTGCTGGCCAAGGATGACGCCACCCGCCGCGCG
>MWEZ01000141.1 GCA_002071335.1 Verrucomicrobia bacterium ADurb.Bin018 | reverse complement strand
TCCAACCCCGGCTGCACTTCCAGATATTGCCGCTCGCCGATGAATCGCGTTCCGGCAAACTCCAGCACCGGGGTCACCTTGTAGGTCTGGCCCTTGATCAGTACATAGGCTTCGAGCAAATTCACATCCACATCGCGGGTTTCGCCGGCGGGAATCAGGATGGGCCGGGGCAGCAACGGGCGCCCTGTGGTGGGAACCGGCGAAGTGGGCTGGTCTTCCACATCAAATGATAGCCGCGCGTTGCCGCGCGGCGTAAAGTCCAGCGTCACGCCCGAATTGTTCACCACGCGCACGGTGGCCAGCACCGGCTCCATCAGCAGGGTGCGGTTATGCGCCAACGACCACGACAACTCCACCTGCGCCCGCCCCGGCGCCGCCCACAGCAACGCGCCCACCAGCGCCAAGCCCCACGCCATGCTCCGCTTCATGCGCGCCCCTACCGCCCGATTTCCAGGCGTGATGCCGCGCGTGGCGGCAGGCCCGCATCGCGGATTTTCTTTTGCGCACCGGCAATGTCATACTCCACGCGACGCAACTCCACGACGTTTTGCACCAGGTCATAAATCGCGTACGCCGCGCGCGGGTCGCCATCGCGCGGCTGGCCGACGCTGCCCACGTTGATGTAATACTTGCGGCCGCCGGTGATCAGCAGCTTGGTATAAAGCCCGCCGCGCACGATGCCGGCTTTCTCGAATGCCAGCGGCACGTGCGTGTGCCCGAAGAAGCACACCGAACACATCTGGTAGGCAAAGTTGGCCTCGGCCTCCAGCTTGTCGAACACATAGCCCCACATGTCGGGATTATCCAGCGTGGCGTGCACCAGCATGAACGTCTCGACCGTGCGTGAATAACGGAGATTCCCGAGCCAAGCCCGCTGTTCATCATCCAGCCGCTTGCGCGTCCAATCCACCACATCGGCTGCCAGCGGGTGGAAGCCATTGAGGTTCTCCTGCCGCGAGCAGTAATGGTCGTGATTGCCGCGCACGACGTTGTCGCCGCACAACTCCCGCACCTTGGCCAGGCACAGCTCCGGATCAGCGTTGTAGCCAACCACGTCGCCCACGCAGCAGTAGTGGGTCACGCCCTGTTTTTCGGCATCGGCCAAGACCGCACTCAAGGCCTCCCAGTTGGCGTGAACATCTCCGAGAATGGCGTATTTCAGATTCATGGCGCTACTCCGGCTGCAATTCGCTGCTTGGCGTGGCCGGCACGGACTCCGGCACGGGCTCGGTCACACTTTGCACCGGTTCTGCCGGGAGCGCAGGCTCGCTAACGTCGGCCGCCTCCGGCACAATTTCGGCCGTTGCCTCCGGCAGCGCTTCCGGTGCGGTGTCTGCGGCTGGTTCCGCGGCAAGCTCTGCCGGATCGCCGGTCTCAGTCACCGTCGGGGCGGCTGGCTCGGCTTTGCCGCCGGTTGCCGTCGGCTTGGCTTCGGCGCCGCCTCGCGGCAGGGCCAACGTGGCATTAAAGAATTCAATCACGCCGCCCGTGGCCACCTGGTTGCTCAAATGCAGCAGCAATTCTGCGGCATCTGCTTCTTCGGGATTGCGGCCGGGGCGCAGCCCTTCCAGCACTTGCTGGCGGGTGACGCCAGGATGCTGTTCAATGTAGTCCACAATTTCTTTCACAAGCGCCGGCGCGGTGTTTGGGTCCACCGGCTTGGGCAGTACGGCCGTCACATACGTCTCGCGCGCGTTCACCTTGAACAGGTGTAGCCGCATGTGGCGGAATGCCGGCCGCAACGCCAGCGAGAGTGTGAACGGGAAGCGACTTTCGCGCTGCCACGCCAAGGACACCGCCTGCCGCAGCGAGCCGTCATCAAACTTTTTGGATTGATGGGCCGGCAGTAGGCAGCGCCCCGATTCGCGCAAAAGGCCATTCACCTTGCCGGCGCTCATCCATTCCTGCGCCTGCGCACGGGTCCAAGTTTCGGCCTCCTGCCCTTCGGGCACCGTGGTCAGCCGGTAGGTGGTCTTTTTGCGCAGCGAGTCTTTCCACTGCTCCACCAGCGCTTCATCGCGCACGGTTTCGATGTGGCCGAGATACTCCGCCTTGGACATGTGCGCAAAACGGCGCGACCACAGCTCCTGGATTTGTTCGTTGTAGCCGTGGTGGTTGGGCGGCCCCAGCAGCGTGCCGCTCAATCCGCACCGCGCCACGAACGTAAAGTTGCCCGCCGGTGGTTCACAATCCACTTCTTCAATCGTGAAAAACTTGTCGAGGTGGTCATGCAGCACATGTGCTTCCGCATTCGCCCGATGCCGGAACACGCGCTTGCACTCCAGACATTGCACCAGCACCGGGCGCGGTTGGCCGGCTTCCGCCGGCGGCATTTCCAACTTCACCAAGTACGAATCCTCGCGGCTCAAAAACCGCTGGGCGATTTCAATCAACGGATACGCGCGGCGGCTGGCCTGAATATCGCGCACCACCAGCGCCAGCCGTTCGCGGTCCGGCAAAAAAGATACTTTCACGTTCAGCCGCGGCAGCGCCTCGCGCGGCGGCCGGCGGTCATCACGACGTCGTTCGCCATCGCGACGCGGACCGCGCCGATCCTGCTCTGCGCCGCGGGGTGGTCGCCCGCCTTCGCGCGGTGGCCCCGACCGCCCTCCGGGCCGCGGACGATCTTCACGCCGCCCCCCGCCCCAACTGCCGCCATCCCGCCGCGGGCCGCGCCGTTCGCCTCCTTCGGGCCGCCGGAACGATCCCGGACGCCGGTCTCGCCCGCCCGGCCGGCGGTCACGCTCGCGGTCGCGCTCGTACTCCCCGCCATCCTCGTGCCGCGCATACGGGTTTTCCGGCGGGGTCCGGGCCCATGTCGGCACAAAATTCAAATCCAACGCAAGGTCCGGTTTATTATCCTGCGCCTGTTTCTCCGGGCTGGCCTCTTCGTCCATGTTCATGCTCATTTCATTGCGGGCCCGCTTGCGCGCCGCGGGCCTCTCTGAAGCCCCCTCGCGGGAACTTCGCTCGTTCCTTTCCCGGCCGCCAACACCACGGCCATCAGCGGACTTTTCTAGCATAGGGCGGACACACTGGCAACGAGCAACTGGCGGATACGAAAAAAGCGGGGCGCGTTCAGCACGCGCCCCGCGGAGGGAAACCGGGTCGGTTTAGTACATGTCGCCCATGCCGCCCATGCCGCCGCCGGGCATCGGCGGGGTGGCTTCCTTCTTCTGCGGGATCTCGGCCACCATGGCCTCGGTCACCAGCAGCAGGCCCGCGATGCTGGCCGCGTTCTGCAGCGCGCTGCGCGTGACCTTGGTCGGATCAATGATGCCAGCCTTGATCATGTCCACGTACTGGCCGGTCGCCACGTCGTAGCCGTAGGCGCCCTTGCCGTTGCGCACATCCTGCACCACGATGGAGGCATCCAGGCCCGCGTTCTCGACCAACTGCCGCAGCGGGGTCTCGCACGCCCGGCGCACGATATCCACGCCGATCTTGGCATCGCCGGACACCTTCAGGTCGTCCAGCGCGGCCTGCGCGCGGATCAACGCCACGCCGCCGCCCGGCACAATGCCTTCTTCGACGGCCGCGCGGGTCGCGTGCAACGCGTCTTCCACGCGCGCCTTCTTTTCCTTCATCTCGGTCTCGGTCGCCGCGCCGACATTGATGACGGCCACGCCGCCGGCCAACTTGGCGAGCCGCTCCTGGAGCTTCTCGCGGTCGTAGTCGGAGGTGGTTTCCTCGATCTGGCGGCGGATCTGCGCGATCCGGCCCTGGATGTCGCTGGTCTTGCCGGCGCCTTCCACGATCGTGGTGTTATCCTTGTCAATGCTGATCCGCTTGGCGCGGCCCATGTCCGCCAGCGAGAGGCTCTCGAGCTTGATGCCGAGGTCTTCGCTGATGAACTTGCCGCCGGTGAGGACGGCGATGTCTTCCATCATGGCTTTACGGCGGTCGCCGAAGCCGGGGCTCTTCACCGCGCACACTTGCAGCGTGCCGCGCAGCTTGTTCACCACCAGCGTCGCCAGCGCTTCGCCTTCGATATCCTCGGCAATGATCAACAACGGCTTGCCGCTCTTGGCCACGTTTTGCAGCACCGGCAGCAGCTCCTGCAGGTTCGAGATTTTCTTCTCGAACAACAGGATGTAGGCATCTTCCAGCATGACTTCCATCGTGTCCGCCTTGGTCACGAAGTACGGGCTCAGATAGCCCTTGTCGAACTGCATGCCTTCCACCACGTCCAGCGTGGTTTCGATGCCCTTGGCTTCTTCCACGGTAATCGTGCCGTCCTTGCCGACCTTCTCCATCGCCTGGGCGATGATCTTGCCGATGGCCATTTCGCCGTTGGCAGAAATGGTGCCGACCTGCGCGATTTCCTCGTTATCCTTGACCTTCTTGCTTTGCTTCTGCAGCGCGGCCACGACGGCGTCCGTCGCGCGGTCAATGCCCTGGCGGATGCCCATTGGGCTGGCGCCGGCGGTCACGTTCTTGAGGCCTTCGCGATAGATGGCTTCCACCAGCGCGGTCGCGGTCGTGGTGCCGTCGCCGGCCACGTCGCTCGTCTTGCTGGCGACTTCGCGCACCATCTGCGCACCCATGTTTTCAAACGGGTTCTCCAGCTCGATTTCCTTGGCGACGCTGACGCCGTCCTTGGTAATCGTCGGGCTGCCGAACTTCTTTTCAAGCACCACGGTGCGGCCGCGCGGCCCCAGCGTGCTCTTGACGGCCTTGCTCAACTTCTCGATGCCCTTGAGCACCAATTGCCGGGCCTCGGCATCATAAACAATCTGCTTTGCTGACATGTTCGTTTACTCCTTGCGTACCTTGTTTATTCCAGGATGCCGAGGATGTCTTCCTCGCGCATGATCTGGTATTCCTTGCCGTTCAGCTTCAGCTCCGTGCCGCCATACTTCGGCATCAGAACCTTGTCGCCCTTCTTGACGTTGAACGGAATCTTCTTGCCGGTGTCGTCCACCTTGCCGGTGCCGACGGCAATCACGATGCCCTGCTGGGGCTTTTCCTTGGCGGTGTCGGGAATAATGATCCCGCCCTTCTTCACTTCCTCTTCCTTCACGGGCTCAACGAGCACGCGATCACCCAATGGTTGGATCTTCATGGTCTAGGTTTCTCCTGTTTGGTTGAACATGGCCGGCCCGCCGCGGACTCCCGCGGCCGGCCGGACCGTTTGTTTTTTTATTTTGAATTCTTCTTCTGGTCGTCATCCACCATCTCGAAGTCGGCGTCCATGACGTCGCCATCGGCCTTGGCCTGCTCGTGCGGCGGTGGCGGGGCGCTGCCGCCGGCGGCATTGCCGTCCGGCGCCTGCTGCTTGGCCTGCGCATACAGGTCGGCGGAAACCGCCTGCATGTCGTTGGTCAGCTCCTCGCTGGCTTTCTTGATGGCGTCCGTGTCGCCGCTCTGGATGGCGGTCTTCAACGCTTGAATGCCGTTCTCGACCTTGAGTTTCTTGTCGGAGGGGATCTTCTCCCCATTGTCCTTCAGGAACTTTTCGGTTTCATACACCATGGCCTCGGCGCGGTTCTTGGTGTCCACCGCCTCGCGGCGCTGGGCGTCCTCGCCCGCGTGCGCTTCGGCATCGCGCACCATCCGGTCCACCTCTTCCTTGCTCAGGCCGCTCGAAGCTGTGATGGTAATCTTCTGCTCCTTGCCGGTGCCAAGATCCTTCGCGCTAACCTTGAGAATGCCGTTGGCATCGAGGTCGAACGCCACTTCGATCTGCGGCATGCCGCGCGGCGCCGGCGGAATGCCATCCAAGTGGAACTTGCCGATGGTCTTGTTGTCCGCCGCCATCTTGCGCTCGCCTTGCAGCACGTGGATTTCCACCGTCGGCTGGTTGTCCGCCGCCGTGCTGAAAATCTCGCTCTTCTTGGTCGGGATGGTCGTGTTGCGCTCGATCAATGGGGTCATTACGCCGCCGAGGGTCTCAATACCCAGCGTCAGTGGGGTCACGTCCAGCAACAGCACATCCTTGACTTCGCCCTTAAGCACGCCACCCTGGATCGCCGCGCCCACGGCCACGACTTCATCCGGGTTCACGCCCTTGTGCGGCTCCTTGCCCAGTTGCTTTTCGACCACTTGCTGCACGCGCGGCATCCGGGTCATGCCGCCGACCAGGATCACTTCATCCAGCTTGTCCTTCGGCAGCTCGGCATCGCGCAGACAGTTCTCTACCGGCGTCATACTCCGGTCAATCAGGTCGCCCACCAGTTGCTCCAGTTTTGCGCGCGTCAACGCCACGTTCA
>MWEZ01000140.1 GCA_002071335.1 Verrucomicrobia bacterium ADurb.Bin018 | reverse complement strand
TGGCGGGCGGCCGGGCTGGGCTTTGTGGCCGTGGCGCTGTTCATGGTGGTCTATTACCGCTTTGCCGGTTTTGTGGCCGTGCTGGCACTGCTGTTCAACTTGATCCTGCTGCCGCTGGGCATGATCATCACGGGCGGCTTCTTCGGCCTGATTGGCGGGGCGGGGGGGCTGGGCAGTTCCGGCGTGCAGTTGCCGGTACTGACGCTGCCGGGCATTGCCGGTATTGTGCTGACCGTCGGCATGGCGGTGGATGCCAACGTGCTGATCTTTGAGCGCATCCGCGAAGAAATGCGCCTGGGCAAACGCTTCGGAGCCGCCATTTCCGCGGGCTATGACAAGGCGTTTTCAACCATCTTCGACTCCAATCTGACCACGCTGCTGACGGCAGTCATCCTCTTCTGGATGGGCTCCGGCCCGGTGAAGGGGTTTGCGGTCACGCTGACGGCGGGCATCATTGCCAGCATGTATACGGCCATTGTCGGCACGCGCATGGTGTTCGACTTCCTGGAAGGCCACGGCTACCTGAACAAGCTGACCATGACCCAGTGGGTCAAGGAAACCAAGGTGGACTTCATGGCCAAGCGGTGGGTGGCGGGCATTGCCTCGCTGGTGATCATTGCCGGTTCGCTGGCGGTGGCGGTGCATCGCGGCAGCGCCAACTTCGGCGTGGACTTCACGGGCGGCCAGCAGCTCACGCTGGACTTCGTGCAGAAGGCCGAAGTGGATACCCTGCGCGCGGCGCTGGCCGGCGCGGGCCTGACGGATGTGGGCATCCAGTATCAGCGCAGCGGCACCACCGAGAAGCAAAACGAAGTGCTGGCGCTGAAGGTCGCCGGGCCGGAAGCCGGCGCGCTGGCGCAGCAGGTGCTGGCCGAGCAGTTTGCCGACAGCAAATTCAAGCTGCTGCAGGAAGACACCGTGGGCCCGCAGGTGGGCCGCGAGTTGCAGCGCAGCGGCCTGATTGCCATCGGGCTCTCGCTGGTGGGCATGATCCTCTACATCACCATCCGCTTCGAGTTTTCGTTTGCGGTGGGCGCGGTGGCGGGGCTGCTGCACAACCTGCTGATCACCATCGGCCTCTACTGCGTATTCCAGCGCCAGTTCTCCACCACCACCATTGCCGCGCTGCTGACGGTGCTGGGTTACTCGGTCAACGACACCATCGTGGTCTTTGACCGCATTCGCGAAACGCGCAAGCTGCGCGCCGGGCGGCTGGATGCGGGCATCGTCAACGAGAGCGTGAACGCCACGCTGTCGCGCACGCTGCTCACCTCGCTGACTACGCTGCTGAGCGTGGTGATGCTGCTGGTGTTCGGCGGCGGCGCCATCTTCGACTTCGCGCTGGCGCTGTTCATCGGCGTGGTGGCGGGCACCTATTCTTCGATCTTCATCGCCTCGCCGATCATGCTGGCGGTGCGTCCGCGCGTGGCGCTGGCGCCGGCCGGGAAGTAGGCCCGATGCTGATCCGCGCGGAACGCAATTGGGTCACCCCCGCCGATGCAAACGGGGTGGCGGCCCAACTGGCGCTGGCGTTCAATTTCACGCCGGCCATGGGCCGCGCGCTGGTCGCGCGCGGCCTGACCGATCCCGCGGAAATCGAGCGGTTCTTGCAGCCGCGCCTGGAAGACCTGACCGACCCGTTCGAGCTGCCCGGCATGGCCAAGGCCGTGGACCTGATTCTCCAGCACATCGAGCAGGGCAGCTCCATCCTGGTCTATGGCGACTACGACGTGGACGGCGTGACGGCCACCGCGCTGATGATTGAAGTCCTCAGCGCGCTGGGCGCGGTGGCCACGCCGTTTTTGCCGCACCGCATTGAGGATGGTTACGGCCTCGGCGTGGAGACGCTGCACCGCTGCGTGGAACAATACCATCCCAAACTCATCATTACTGTGGATTGCGGCACCAGCTCCGTTGAGGCCGTGGAAGAAGCCGCGCGGCTGGGCATTGATGTGGTGGTCACCGACCACCACGAGCCCGCCACCGAGGGCGTTGCCGCCGCCTGTGCCATTGTGAATCCCAAGCTGGGCAACTGCCCGGAGCACGTGCGGATGCTGGCCGGGGTGGGCGTGGCCTACAAGGTTTGCCACGGGTTGATCACCGAAGCGCGCCGCCGCAAGATGGAGGGCGCCGACAGCGTGGATCACCACACGTTCATGGATTTGGTGGCCATTGGCACCGTGGCGGACATCGTGCCCCTGCTGCAGGAAAACCGCATTCTGGTCTACCACGGCTTGCAGTTGCTGAACAAAACGCAGTCGGTGGGCGTTCGCATGCTGATCGAGGCCGCGGGCATCACCGGGCCGGTGGATACGTATCACATCGGGTTCATCATCGGGCCACGCATCAATGCTGCCGGACGGCTCGGCAAAGCCGACACCGCCTTCGAGTTGCTAATGACTGAACAGGAGCCGCGCGCGCGCAGCCTTGCCCAGCAGCTCGACGAAGCCAGCCGCAAGCGGCAGGAAATCGAGGACAAGATCGTCAGCGAGGCGTGCGAGGATCTCGACGGACGCTTTGACGCCGAGCGGGATTTTGGCCTGGTGGTGGCGCATTCCAACTGGCACACGGGCGTGATTGGCATCGTCGCCTCGCGCATTGCCAGCCGCTACAACCGCCCCGTGGTCGTGATTGGCGTGGATGAGGACGGCGTCGGCCGCGGCTCCTGCCGCAGCGTGCCGGGCTTTGATTTGTTGAGCCACTTGCAGCAGTGCTCGCCCCTGTTGCGCCGCTATGGCGGCCACGCCATGGCCGCCGGCCTCGAAGTGGACAAAAAAAGCATTCCGGCCTTCGCGGAAAAATTCAACGCGGTCTGCGGTGAAACCCTGCGGCAGGGTGACCAGCGCCGGCAACTGCTGGTGGATGCGTGGATCCAGCCGCACGAAATCGGCGACGCGCTCTACCACGACCAAAACCGCCTGCGCCCCTTCGGCCACTCCAATCCCCTGCCGGTCTGGGCCGTGCGCAACGTCACCCCGCGCTTTGCCCCGCGCGTGATCGGCGGCAAGCACCTCAAACTGATTTTCCCGATGGCCGGCAAGGATCGCGAAGCCATCGGCTTCGGCATGGGCGACCGCGAAGTGCCGCCCGGCCCCCTCGATATTGCCTTCAACCTGATCCTCAACCGCTTCAAGGGCACGGAATATCTGCAACTGCACTTGCAGGACTTCCGGCCCAGCCAGGCCCGGGAATGAACCGCACGGCCGGGGCCGCCGCCCAAATGTTTTCCACACCGTGGAAAACTTTGCATCCCGCCCGGGCAGGATTTTCCACACTGTGGAAAAATCGGGCGTTTTTTTCCACACCGTGGAAAACTTTTTTCCACACTGTGGAAAAATCCCGCCGCGCCGCCCCCATTTTTTCCACGCAATGGGAAAAGTTTGCGCGATTTTTCCACACAATGGAAAAACTTTGGGCCAAAAGTTCCACACTGTGGAAAAATATGGCCCGCCTGCCGTTTATTTTTCCACACCGTGGAAAATCCCGCCCACGCGGAATAAACTTTTTTCCACAGTGTGGAAAAGTTCGGGGGATGGGGTAGGTTGACCTATTGGTGCAGTGACATGGAGCCAGCATGAGCGAACCACAGAAGCCCTTCCGGGTGCCGTATCCGGCGATTGATCCGCTGGAGTGCAAGGCCTGTGGCCGCTGTATTGCGGCGTGCCCCAAAAAGGTGATCCGCATGGGCACGCAGCTCAACGCGCGGGGCTACACGTTTGCCGAGTATGTGGGCGACGGGTGCATCGGCTGCCTGAATTGCTTCTATGTGTGCCCGGAGCCGAATGCCATCGCGGTGCATGTGCCGGACCGGCGCGCGCCCAAGCAGGAGAGTTGAAAGCATGGCCACGCAATTGGTGAAGGGCAACACGGCCGTCGTCATCGGCGCGCTGTATGCGGGGTGCGACAGTTTTTTCGGCTATCCAATCACGCCGGCCAGCGAAATCCTCCACGAGGCCGCGGCCAAGTTCCCGCTGGCGGGAAGGCGCGTGGTGCAGGCGGAGAGTGAAGAAGCGGCCATCAACATGGTCTATGGCGCGGGAGCCACGGGGCGGCGCACCATGACGGCATCGTCGGGGCCGGGGATCAGCCTCAAGCAGGAGGGCATTTCCTATTTGGCGGGGGCGCAGGTGCCGGCGGTGGTGGTGGATATCATGCGCGCCGGGCCCGGGCTGGGGAACATCGGGCCCGAACAGGGCGACTATAACCAAGTGGTGAAGGGCGGGGGCCACGGCAATTACCGCAACCTTGTGCTGGCGCCGGCCAGCGTGCAGGAAATGTGCGACTTCACCATGCTGGCCTTCGAGCTGGCCCACAAGTGGCGCATGGTGGCCTTTGTGCTGGCCGATGGCGTGCTGGGGCAGATGATCGAGCCGCTGCGCTTCCCGGAAACGAGCGTCCACCCGCAAACGGATACGAGCTGGGCGGTGGATGGCACCGCGGCCACGCGGCCGAATGTGGTGACCTCCATCTTTCTCAATTTCGACAAGCAGGAGGCGTTCAACCGCCAGTTGCAGGATAAATATGCGGCGGTGGAGGCGGCCGAGGCGCGGCATGAGGCGTATCTGCTGGAGGATGCCGATATCGCGCTGGTGGCCTATGGCATCAGCGCGCGGATTGCGCTGGGCGCCGTGGATGCGGCGCGCGCCGAGGGGCTGCGCGTGGGGCTCTTCCGCCCCCAAACGCTTTACCCGTTCCCGGCGGCGGCGCTGCAAGAGTTTGTGGCGCGCGGCGGCAAGCAGTTGATTAGCGTGGAAATGAGCAACGGCCAGATGCGCGATGACATCAAACTGGCCATCGAGTGCCGCTGCCCGGTGCATTTGGTCAGCCGGCTCGGCGGCAATCTGGTGACGGCGGCGGAAATCCTGGAACGGGTGCGCGCCATCGCGCAGCCGGCATGAGGCAGCGGAGACAGCCATGGAAAAAGTGATCGAAACCCGCGGCCTCTACAAGGTCTTCCCCCGCAAGGGCGATTCGGCGCTGACCGCCACCCACTACTGCCCCGGTTGCGAGCACGGCGTGCTGCATAAGTTGATCGGCGAGGCGCTGGCCGACCTGAACCTGCAAGACCGAACCGTGATGATCAGCCCCGTCGGCTGCGCGGTGTTCGGCTATTATTATTTTGATACGGGCAACATCCAAGTGGCCCACGGCCGTGCGGCGGCGGTGGCCACCGGGCTCTCCCGCACCATGAACCAAGCGGTGGTCGGCGCGTATCAGGGCGATGGCGATTTGGCATCCATCGGCCTCAACGAAACCCTGCAAGCCGCCAACCGCGGCGAAAAACTGGCCGTGTTTTTCGTCAATAATTCGGTGTATGGCATGACCGGCGGCCAGATGGCGCCGACCACGCTGGTGGGCGAGAAAACGGAAACCTCCCCGGAGGGGCGCGACCCGCTCCAGATGGGCTACCCGCTGCACATGGCGGAGCTGATCAACCAGTTGCAGGCGCCGGTGTACATTGCGCGGGTGTCGTTCTCCAACATGGCCAAGCTGCGGCAGGGCCGGCAGGCCATCCGCAAGGCGCTGGAAATCCAGCGCGACGGCAAGGGCTACGCATTCGTGGAAGTGCTCATGGCCTGCCCCACCAACCAGAAAATGAACGTGGAAGCCGCCACGCGGTTCGTCGCCGAGCAAATGGAGGCGGAATATCCGCTGGGGATTTTCCGCGACCGCTCCGCCGAGGCCCAGCCGATTGTCCGCAGCGAGAGCGATTACCGCAAGGAGACCCTCGACCGCCTGCTGGGGCTGGATACGGATCAGGCGCCGGATGCCCAGTTGGACCCCGCCGCGCCAAAATGGAAAATCAAGATGGCGGGTTTTGGCGGCCAAGGCGTGTTGAGCATGGGCGTGATTTTGGCTCGCGCGGCGTGCCGCGCCGGCAAGTTTGTGTCGTGGTATCCCTCCTACGGCCCCGAGCAGCGCGGCGGCACCGCCAATTGCGGCGTGGTGTTCGCCGGCCAGCCTGTGGGCTCGCCGATGGTAACGGAAGCGGACGTGCTGGTGGCGATGAACCGGCCATCGCTGGAAAAATTTGCGGCGGAAGTAAAACCCGGCGGCTGGCTGTTGTATAACGCGGCTATTGGCGACTTCACGCCGCCGGCGGGCGTGCGCGCGCTGGCTGTGCCGGCCAACGAGCTCGCCCAAGAGGGCGGCAACCCGCGTGGCGCCAACACGGCCATGCTGGGCGTGCTGGCGGAACTGGGCGGCTTCGGCCTCGCGGATGAACACTACCGCGCCGCCATCGCCGCCAACTTCGCCGG
>MWEZ01000139.1 GCA_002071335.1 Verrucomicrobia bacterium ADurb.Bin018 | reverse complement strand
ATGTTTCGGACAAACTTAATGCGCATCCGGCGCATTTACTCTGCCAAAGGCGCGTTTACTTTGTCCATTGACCTTGGCTCGCGCGATTACGGCGCTCTGGTCAGATTTTTATTCTTCGGCTTTGGCGGCGGCTTTTTCTTTGGCGGTTGGCTTGACGCCGGCTTCGGCATGCTTGGCGATGACCGCGTCACGGATTTTGGCGAAGAGCGCGGGGTCGTTACGCAGATTTTCGCGGGCGGCATCGCGGCCTTGGCCGATTTGTTGGCCATCGTAAGACAGCCATGTGCCGCGCTTGTCGAGCAGGCCCAGATCGTTGGCGGCATCAATGACCGCGCCTTCCTTGGAAATGCCCTCGGCATATAGAATGTCAAATTCCGCTTCAGTGAAGGGGGGGGCAACCTTGTTTTTCACCACTTTGACGCGGGTGCGATTGCCGACCACTTTGCCATCGCCAGCTTTGATGGCGGCAATGCGGCGGATATCAAGGCGGACGGATGAATAGAACTTGAGGGCACGGCCGCCGGGGGTGGTTTCGGGATTGCCGAACATCACGCCGATTTTTTCACGAATCTGGTTGGTGAAGATGCAGCAGGTTTTGGATTTGTCGAGAATGCCAGTCATCTTGCGCATGGCTTGGCTCATCAGGCGAGCTTGCAGGCCCACGTGGGAATCGCCGATCTGGCCTTCGAGTTCAGCGCGGGGGGCGAGGGCGGCCACAGAGTCCACCACAATGACATCCAGCGCGTTGGAGCGGATGAGCTGGTCGGCAATGGTCAGGGCCTCTTCGCCGGAGTCAGGTTGGGAGACGAGCAGATTGTCAATGTCCACGCCAATTTTTTGGGCGTAGTGCGGATCGAGGGCGTGTTCGGTGTCAATGAACGCGCACATGCCGCCATTTTTCTGGGCCTCGGCGATGATATGCAGGACGAGGGTGGTTTTGCCGGAAGATTCGGGGCCGAAAATTTCGATGATGCGTCCACGGGGAACACCACCGATCCCCAGCGCAATATCAAGTGTCAGCGCGCTGGTGGAAATGGCGGGAATGCGGGCAACTGCACCCTCGGTCCCCAAGCGCATGATGGCGCCCTCGCCGAACTCTTTTTGGATTTGGGCCAGCACCGCGCTAAGGGCGGGCGGCAGGTTGCTATTGGCATCTTTTTTGGCGGCGGCAGGGGTCTTGGGGGGCATGGGTTACTCCTATATCTGAACAATTGTTCATTAACCTATCATGGGGGCCAACGGCTGTCAACGGCGTATCCTTGGCACAAATAGCCGTACGGTTCAAGCACCCACAAAATACGGCAAATTGGCCGCGAACAGAACCGGCCGGAGGAGGCGGGGCTCAACCGTAGTGGGTGGCAATCCACTTTTGATATTCGCCGGAGCGGACTTGGGCGCACCATTCGGTGTTTTGTAAATACCAATCCACGGTGCGGGCGAATCCGGTTTCCCAGGTTTCGGCCGGCTGCCAGCCGAGGTCGCGCTCAATTTTGGCGCAATCAATGGCGTAGCGGCGGTCGTGGCCGGGGCGGTCTTTGACAAAGGTGATCAGGCTGCGGCGCGGCTGCCCGTTGGGGAGGGGGGGGGCCTTGGCATCCACGAGATCGCAAATTTTTTCCACCACGCGGAGATTGGGCAGTTCGTTGCGGCCACCGACATTATAGGTGGCGCCCGGCGCGGCGTGTTGCATCACCTGCCAGATGGCGGCGCAGTGATCGGTGACGAACAACCAATCGCGCACATTCATCCCATCGCCATAAACAGGGAGGGGTTTGCCTTCGCTGGCGTTAAGAATCATGAGCGGGATCAGTTTCTCGGGAAACTGGTACGGCCCGTAATTGTTGGAACAATTGGAGAGGGTGGTGGGGAGGCCATAGGTTTCGTGATAGGCGCGCACGAGGTGATCGCTGGCGGCCTTCGACGCGGAGTAGGGTGAGTTGGGCGCGTAGGGAGTTTCCTCGGTGAAGAAGCCGGCAGGGCCAAGGCTGCCGAACACTTCGTCGGTGGAGACGTGGTGGAAAAGTTTGATTTGGGCCGCGTGCTCGCGGGCGGCTTGCAGCAGGGTGTAGGTGCCGATGATGTTGGTGCGGACAAAATCATCGGGCGCGACGATCGAGCGGTCCACGTGGCTCTCGGCCGCAAAGTGGGCAATGGCATCCACCGCGTAGGTTTCAATGACCTCCTTCATGGCGGCGGCATCGCAAATGTCCGCCTTGCGAAACACGTAACGCTCGCCGACTGATTTTTCGAGATCCAGCAGCGAGAGCGGATTGCCGGCATAGGTCAGCTTGTCCACGTTGATGATGCGCCGCGGGCAATCCGGCTGCGTAAAAAGCCAACGGATGAAATTGACGCCGATAAATCCGGCGCCGCCGGTCACCAGCAAGTTCTCGAACCGGCGGGGCATGGTCACGCCCGGACCTCATTCAAGAGGGCTTCGCGGTAGCGCTGGACATATTCGCCAAGGTCCGCGCGCCAGTCCTGCATCCGGTTGAGACCCGCCTTTTTGAGGTTGGCGTTTTCCAGAATGGAGTTGGCGGGGCGGACGGTGGGGGTGGGGTAATCGGCGGTGGTGCAGGGGCGCACTTCGCAATCCACCTTCATCAGGGAGATGAATTCCTTGGCGAAGTCATACCACGAGCAGTGGCCTTCGCCCGAGGCATGGAACAGCCCGGTGGCGTCGGCTTCGATCACGGCCAGGATTTGCTCGGCGAGGCGGCGCGACCACGTCGGCGTGCCGAATTGGTCATTGACGATGCGCAGCCCGCGGCGCGGGTCGGTGACGGCGCGCCGCAAAATGGTTTTGAGGAAGTTATAGCCATGCGCGCCATAGAGCCAGGCGGTGCGCAGGATGGCGTGGCGCGGCGCACGCTCACGAATTTCGCGTTCGCCGGCGAGTTTGCTTTTGCCATACACGCTGACGGGGTGGGGCTGATCGCTCTCGAGATAGGGCTCGGGCACGGGGCGCGCGCCATCGAACACATAATCGGTGGAAACGTGCAGCAGGAAAATGTCGTAAGCCTTGGCGCGGGTGGCCAACAGGGCGGGACCTTCGCGGTTGACGTTCCAGGTTTTGGCCACGTCAGTTTCGGCGCGGTCCACGGCGGTATAAGCCGCGCAATTGACGATGACATCGGGCCGCCAGAGGCTGAGGATGCCATCCACGCTGGCGGCTTCCGTGATGTCCAAGTTGGGCAAGTCAAGGGCCAGCACTTCGTGGCCGGTGAAAACTTCACGGCAGTCCCAACCGAGTTGGCCCATGCCGCCGGTGACGAGAATTTTCATGTTGTTGCTCCTGTGGGAAGCCGCCGCCAGCGCGCGAGACATTCGGCGAGGCGCGGATCCAAAATGGTTCGGGCTTGATTGAGGATATAGAGGTGGATGCCCGGCACCCCGCCGGCCACCAGGCCCTCGATTTGCTCGGTGAGCCACGCGATGCCCGCGGCGCGCGCGTCATCGGCGCTACCCGCCGCCAACGCGGTGCGCAACGCCGCCGGGGCGGTGGCGCGGCTAAACGCCAGCGAGCGCTCCAATTGCGCCACAGACGACACCGGCATCAGGCCCGGCAAAATCGGCACAGTGATTCCAGCTTCACGGGCGGCGGCGACAAATTGGAAATAGACCGCATTATCATAGAAAAGCTGCGTGGTGATGAAATCCGCGCCGGCTTCCACTTTGGTTTTGAGATGGCGCAGATCGTCCACCAGTGAATCGGCTTCGGGATGGGTTTCCGGATAGCCCGCCACGCCGCAGCAGATGTCCGGGTGGCGCTCTTTGATCAGGGCCACCAGATCGGCGGCATAGGCCAGGCCATCGGGCGCAGGCTTGAACTCGGTTTCACCACGCGGGGGGTCGCCGCGCAAGGCCATGATGTTGCGAATGCCCGCGGCATGGATCCGATCCACCTGCGCGGCGAGGTCCGCGCGGGATGCGCCAACACACGTCAGATGCGCCACCACGGGCTGGAAGCCCATCCGTGCCAGCAGTTCCCAGGCAGCAAAAGAAAACTCGCGCGAGGAACCGCCCGCGCCATACGTGCAGGTGACAAAATCCGGTCGAACCGGCCGCATCCGCTCGATGGAGCCGCCAAGAATACCGAAACTGAGCGGATCCTTGGGCGGATAGAATTCCAGCGAAAGCGTCGGCTGGCGCCGCGCCGCCAAAATTTCCCGGATGGTCGGCCACGTCATAGTTCAGGCAGTATAGCAGACGCGTCCGGCGGGCGGCATCCATTTTTTTCGGCCAGCAAAAAGGTCAGGATTTCATGGGCAGCACGCAAGCCGGCGGTGGCCGTCACACAATGCAAACTGCCCAGTGGGGGGCGGAGCCTGCCGCGCACATAAAAATCGGCGGTGGGGAGCGCGGCGGCCGGGGGTGTCGGTTTTTCGGTGGAAAACACGCAGCGGATACCGGCGCTGCCGCCATGTTTGGCGAGGCGCTTGCGCAGCAAGCGCCCCAAGGGGCAGGTGTGCGAGGCCGCCAAATCGGCCGAGGTGATGCGGGCGGGCTCGCAACGTCGAGCCGCGCCGAGACAAGTGAGGATGAACGGCACTTGGGCGCGCCGCGCGGCCAATAGCAATTCGGTTTTGGGATGCAGCGAGTCAATGGCATCCAGCAGCACATCGCACGGCTGCTCGGCCAGCACGCGTGCAGCGGTGTCGGCATCCAGAAACAGAGGCAGCGGCGTGAGGTCGAGCCCCGGCTGAATATCCCGCAAAAAACGCGCAGCCACATGGACCTTGAGCTGCCCCAAGGTGGACTGCGCGGCAAAGGGATGCCGATTTAGATTGGTGGCGCGGAGTTCGTCAAAATCCACCAGCACCAGATGGCCCACGCCGGAGCGGGCGAGGGATTCCGCCGCCATGGCGCCCACCGCGCCCAAGCCGGCAACCATGACACGTGCCTGCGCCAGCCGCTCCAGTGCGTCCGTTCCCAACAGCAACTCCACACGCTCCAACGCTGAACTCATGGCGACGGCCCATCCATGCGGACACCCGAAATCAGTTGCCGACGTACCCGAACTTTTTCAACAGCCAATAATTGCGCGACCAGTTGGGCTCCACCTTGACCCAAAGCTCCAGCTTGTGCGGTTTGCCGTAGATTTCAGCCAGCGCTTTCTGGGCGGCGTGGCGAATATCGCGAATCATTTTGGCGCGTGCGCCGATGACAATCGGGCGTTGCGAGGATTTCTCGACATAGATGGTGGCCTGCACGGTCACGCCCTCATCGGTTTCCGCCAGATGATCCACGGCCACGGCGATGGCGTGTGGCAATTCGGCTTTGAGCCGCAAGTTGATTTGTGCCCGGATGACATCGGCAATGAAAAAAGGCCCCGGATCATCCGTGAGCATATCGGTGGGAAACAGCGGTTCGGCGGCGGGCATTTTTTCGCGCAGGGCGGCCAGCAACGCGGGCAAGCCGGCACCCGTGTGCGCGGAAACCTCAAACCAGGTGACCGGCGGCGGATTATAGGCCGGATCACGGGCTTGCTGGGCCGTGATGGTTTCCGCCCACGCGGCTTCATGCTCCGCCCGATTCAAGCCCAAGTCCGTTTTGTTCAGCGCCATGAAAAGCGGCGACATTTCGGTGGCCAGTTTTTTCATCCAGCCGCGGTCTTCCTCTTGCGGCGGGCGGGAAGCATCCAGTAGCAGCAAGATGACATCTGCGCCGGTCACCAACCCACGCGCCGTGCGGTTGAGCAGCGAACCCAGCGTGTGTGTGGCCTTCCGGATGCCGGGAGTGTCGAGAAATACGATTTGGAGGCCATCCTCATTATGAATGGCGCGGATGGGGCGGCGCGTGGTTTGCGCCACGGGCGACACCACGGAGACGTTTTCGCCAATGAGCGCGTTCAGCAGCGATGATTTGCCAGTGTTGGCGCGGCCGACAATGGCCACCAGCCCGGCCCGGAAAGGGGAGGTATTCATGCGGTTGGCCGTAAATAGCTGGACAGGTCCACCACGTCGCCGTTGGCAGGGAGTTCCACCGTGGTGTGGGGCAGGCGCCCGACGCGCTCGGCCAAGGCCGCGCGCTGCGATGGTTCGCCATGGACCAGAAAGACGTGCTTGGGCTTGGCGCCGCGGATATAGCGCAACAACTCCAGCCGGTCAGCATGCGCGCTGAAGGCATTGAGCGTTTGCACCTCGGCCTTGACATCGAATTCATCGCCGAAGACACGCACGCGCTTTTCGCCATTCTGAATACGCCGGCCGAGTGTGTTCAACGCCTGGTAGCCCACCAGCAGGATCAGGTTGCGCTCGTTTTCGATGCCGTGCTTGAGATGGTGGAGT
>MWEZ01000138.1 GCA_002071335.1 Verrucomicrobia bacterium ADurb.Bin018 | reverse complement strand
GGACAACCATACGATTATGCGGGGCATTACTCTGCGCATGAGCGGCAACGGTTCTTACCAGTATGGATTTTGGCTAGGGCCGGGGGATTATTATTGGAATCAAGGCGCAGGCAGTGCGCCCTTCTTTGACGGTGTGACTGTCGAGACCGGTGAGAGTAGCAATAATATTGCGTTTTTGTGCTACGGGCCAGCGCCAGAACCCATCATTTTCAACAACTGCGCTTTTCGCGGCAAGCCCGGCAAATCAGTTCCAATGCGCGGAATCTATGCGATGGACAGTTCAGCCTTGCAGATCATCAACTGTTCGTACCTGGACTTTCCTTCCGCGCCCTATGCCTATGGCGTTCAACTTCACTCGCGCTTTCTTGAGGAAACAGGATTGGTGGAAATTGCAAACTGCCTGTGGGATTCAAGCTTCACCGCATCCAATCCAACTCCGCCATTTGTTACATACCGACAGTTCACCAATTCCGCGCCCTATTTCGTTCACATCGCGGATTCCATCATGCCCGCTATGCCCACCTGGTTCCTGCCCGACACTCAAACCAATCTCTATATTACAAACGCGCTGGTTGCAATGGGCGGGCACCTGCAAACCAATTCGCCGGGAATCGATGCCGGAGGGTCTACACTGACCTTGGCCGACTTCGAGGGGCAGCCCCGCGATGCCACGCCCGACATCGGCGCGGACGAGTATGCAGCGCTGGGCGAAGGCGACACCGACGAAGACGGCCTTTCGGATTCGTCGGAAGTGGACACATATGGCACCGATCCCTACCGCGCGGATTCCGATGGCGACAACATTCTTGATGGCACCGAAGTGGCGGACGGCACCGATTTAACCGATCCATTGAGCTATCGTTTCGAAGTGTTGGGCATTGCGACAAACCAGAGCGGAAATTCTTCGGCGGTGTGGATTTGTCGGCGGTGGGGGGCAGGCGCATGGGATACCAATGCGGCTACCATTGCCACCAACGGTAATTTCACTTTGGATGTGTTGGCGGACAATCAATCCAACACCTTGAATGTGGGCGCTTTTTGCGACTACAATACAAACGGCTTGCCGGATGCCGTCGAGCCCGTCTACTGGAAGACGATCTCGGTGACCGGTTCCCTGATGCGCACGAGCTTCCTGCTCAAAGATTACGATGGCGATTATATCGACGACTGGCAGGAAGTGCTTTGCGGAACCGACCCCCTGTCCGCCAGCAACTACTGCGTTTCTGTTTCCGGGATTGTGACCAATGTCTATCTAGACACCGGGAATTTCTATGTTGGTCTCTCCCTTACCACCAATGCGGCAAGCATGGTCGCCGTTACGAATGTCGCTACGGACGGCACATTTGATTTTTCGCATGTTATTATGACCAACGCTTCGTCAATCCTTTACATCATGCATTATGACGATGTGAACACCAACGGCATGTGGGACACCACTGAACTTTATGGGTGGAACGCAACAAACCGGAGCAAAGGGCATACTATCTACTGGACACTTGACGCCCGCGACTATGACAACGATGACATGCCGGATTTCTGGGAGGCGCGTAAAAGCTTCAACTGGACCAACACGGCGGATTGCGTTGCGGATGCCGATTCAGATGGATTCTACAATGTGCTCGAATGCTGGATGAAAACAGATCCCTATTCGGTCAACAATTCAAGCAATACGGCCATTCGCAATGCCATTGCCGCCGTGGACGACAAGTTGGCCGGGCTTTCGCCCAGCGCAGCATTGCCGATATTTAGTATTCAAAACCATTCCACGACTAATTATGTTCGCAACACTAACTGCTGGGCCTATCCATACGACATTACATGCAATAGCCCTTGGAATAGTGCGGGTGGCGTTTACTACACGGGCACGCTGATAAGCCCTCGCCATGTCATTTTTGCCGCACACTTCGATTATGTAACCAATGGTACAATTATGCGCTTTGTTGACCGGCAGAACAATGTGGTTGAAAGGTCTATTGTTGCTACAATGCGGCATCCTTCGTTCCCGGGGACGAATGACTTCTATTATCCTGATATATGTGTTGGCTTACTTAATTCAGATGTTCCCACTAACCAAATATCCTGTGCCAAAGTCTTGCCCGATACATTTTCAGATTATCTTAGCAAGGGTACTCGCATCCCCGCGCTTTCCATGAATCAGTTTCATAAGGCATATGTTTTCGATGTGAGAGATATTTCTCGGAGTTATCCCGATAATTCCATAAGAACGATAACCAGGAGGCCCGTTGATAGCGCCAGACAATCATTTTATACGGGCCTTCAAGGCGGAGATTCCGGGAATCCGCTATTAATGTTTATCTCTGGCGAAACCGTTTTGCTGACAGTATGGTCCTATGGTGATGGCACTGGAACATCTGTCTCGGCCCTTAAATCAGATATAAACGATATTATGGATGATTTGGGCGGTGGTTATCATCTGCAGGAGATAAACCTTTCAGGATATAGATCTCTTGAATAAGGATTTCTTATGAAAATATGTATGTGCGCAATTGTCCTATTTGGACTGTTGTGCAGTCTGGGACAGGCATTTCCCGTGGTTGAGTGGAATACAGTGAGATATGTTGGACTTCCTGAGTCATTCGCTTTATTCACTGAAATTCCTAGTGCTGGCGCTATGGGTGCCAGCATACAAGGTATATTAACTTATGATTCGGGCGATTTGTGGGCAGAGATGGATGTAGAGACCGGTACTATTGGAGTTGCGCACAAATGGTTCATAATGGAATACGGCGAACTTATGGACGCCGTGTCGGCAGAGACGGCCAATCCATTTGCTATTATCTATTTCTCCGATATCGAATATTATTCAGCCCAGCTCGATCTTAACCAACCATTTTATTTGGGGTTCCAATTGGGAAGTACGGAATATTTCCCCAATTATGCGCAATATGGGTGGGTTGAATTGCTATATGATGGCAATACAATTAACTATGTCTCAAGCGCAACTGAGCGGACTGGCCTGGGTATCTATGTGGGAACCGGCACGGCAATTCCCGAACCGTCTTCACTTGGATTACTCGCAATAGGTATTTTGGGTGTTACATGGAGATGCATGAGCCGAAAGCCCGTGCACAATCAATAACCTTAAGACGCGCGCGCCCCCACCCGAAGCCCGCAGGGCGGAGCCGCCGCAGGCGGCCAAGAGAGCGCGGCAGAACGCCGCGAAGAACCCCGCCGATCTTCACGCGGGCCGCTTTGCCCGAAGGGCACAGGCCCGCGTGGCCGCCGAGGGCAACGCCCGAGGCGGAGGCGAGCGAGCGCACCGCGAGCGAGTTCCACCCGCAGCCGCGCCAGCGGCGAGGACAGCCGCCCCCTGCGCAGGCCGCGCCCAGCCGCGTCAGCGGCGGGGCCGTGGCCGAAGCGGGGGCGGCTATCCCCGAGCGACGCGCAGCGGAGCGAGGGTCAGCGTAGTGATCTTACCCCGGTTTGACGGACACGGAGGGACCAGTAACATGAAAGAACTGGAGGAAGCCCTGTGTCACCGAGACGATACGACGAGGAATTCAAGCGGAACTGCGTGGATCTGCTGGTCACCGGCGGGAGAACGCTCAAGCCGCTGGCGCGCGAGCTGGGGGTCAGCGCCGCGACGCTGCGGGAGTGGCGAGACCGGCACTTGGGAAAGCTGGAGGCCGCGAACGAACGCCCCCCCGGGGGGGCGTCGCCGCGGGAAATGGCCGATGAGATCCGGCGTCTCCACCGGGAGCTGGATCGGGTCGTGCGCCAGCGGGAAATCCTAAAAAAAGCCTTGGGCATACTTTCGGATCCGTCGCCGGCAAGTATGCCCTGATCGCGGAACTGGCGACCGAGCACGGCGTGGCGGAGGCCTGCGACCTGCTGGAGGTGTCCGCCAGCGGCTTCTACGCGTGGCGGCGGCGCGAGCCGGGCCCGCGCGCCCAGGCGGATCGGCAGATCGGCGTACGGATCGCGGCGATCCACGCCGCGAGCCGCAAGACCTACGGCTATCCGCGCGTGACGCGCGCGCTGCGCAAGGAGGGCGTTCGCTGCAGCCGCAAGCGCGTGGCGCGCCTCATGCGGCTGCGCGGGCTGTGCGGAAGCCGGAAGGCCCGGTTCCGCCCGCGAACGACCGACAGCGACCACGACGATCCGATCAGCCCGAACCGGCTGCGGACTCTGGCGCCGGTGGAGCGGCCCAACCGCGTGTGGGTGACGGACATCACGTACGTCCCCACGCGCGACGGGTGGAGCTATCTGGCAGCCGTCATGGATCTGGGCACGCGCAACGTCAAGGGCTGGAGCCTGCAAGACACCCTGAAGACCGAGCTGGTCTCCGCGGCGTTCCGGCAGGCCGTCTTCCGCTATCAACCGGGACCGGGCCTGGTCGTGCACTCGGATCGCGGCTGCCAGTACGCCAGCGAGTCCTTCCGCGACCTGCTCGCCCAACAAGGCGCCCTCGGCAGCATGAGCGCCAAAGGCAACTGCTACGACAATGCCGCCATGGAATCGTTCTGGGCCACGCTCAAGAACGAACTGAACGTCAAAGAACCCTTCCAAAACCAGGAGGAAGCCCGACAAGTCATCTTTGAATACATCGAAGTCTTCTACAACCGGCAGCGGCTGCACAGCTCCATCGGCTACCAGTCGCCCCTTGACTACGAAACCCAACTCATGAGAGAAAATGCCGTCCCCCGACTGTCCGAAATATCGGGGTAAGATCAGGGGAAGCAGGGCCGCGCAAGGGGGGAAGCGATTGCGCCCAATACGCCGTTATGTTTTACTGTGGTCCCAGGGCGGCGTTTCTAATGTCCTTCCATACAGGCCGCCAGTTTTTTGCCCTGCCCCCGCGCCTCCCCGCCAACCCATCGCCGCACCGCGCAGCCCCGCTCCTCGGGCTCCAGGTGGGCGAACATTGTTCAATCCTCCTCCCCGTAGTGCGTGCAAAGAGGAAGAGTTTTCACTACAACCTCAAAGCAATTCCGGGTGATTGTCCTTGAGCCACTGCAGCACTTCTGTTTTCAGCCCAGCGGTAAACGCGATAAGCTCGTCCGCGTCAGCATTGGATGCGCCGCCGACGTAATCATATTCGACCGTGTTTCGCTTTGTACGGCACGTATCGAGATAGTTTGCGTCGTCGTTTTTCTTTTGCCCCAGAATGAGCGGCATGGCCATGATCGCACGGTAATGTTGCAGACCGTGACTTGGGCGATACCCTTTTGCCCGGAGGAGTATCGTGCAGAGCTTGAGCGCGGCATTATAAGCGATCCCCAAACGCCAATCGGGAGAAATGGAACTGGCCGCGTCTTGGAGGTCGCGGTCAACCATCGCCAGCATGTTGGCGATCTCGGCGCGACTCGTCGGCTCGGCCTTTAGCCAGCCGTTAGATTGCCATTGCTGCAAAGTCATTCGCATTACCGCGGATGAAAAGCTTGGGACCGCTCAAAACGTGCGTCACAAAATGGTCCTTCGATTTTCTCCTCTGCCGGTATTCTTCCGCCGTCATGATGTGTGGATTGATTTCACGGCCCACTTGGGACGAAATCCCGGATAACCGGGAAGTCAAAGACCGCAGCCCAATGTTGCCGATCACCATGAGATCAATATCGCTATGGGCCCATTCCTTGCCCGCCGCGACAGAGCCAAAGACAAAAGCAATCGAAACGCCTTTCAGCTCCAAGGCCCGGCGGAGTACTTCTACTAGTCCGCTTGTCTTCAACACAAGCCCGCGGATGTCTGCATAAACCGGGTGCTCCTGATTGGCCCGATAATAAACGCGGTTTCCATCTCGCCGGCCGACAACCAGATCCAGGTCCTTCAATTTGGCCAGATCCTGCCGTAGCGTGGCCTCGTTGAGTTTGCTGCGCCGGGCCAGTTCACGAACATGCAACTCGGTGTCGCGTTCCGTGAATAAAAGCCGGAAGATTTCCGCGCGAACCTTTGACGTAAATATTTTATGCAGGCCATCCATGTCGCGTGTATATACCACGCATATGCGTGGTGTGGCAACGCATTATTTAGATCATTTTTGTAGTAAGGCCAAGGGGGCGGGCCTATACATTTATTTTTTTGGGGCGCGGGGAGGACAGCCCGCCGGGGATACAACCCCGGCCTACACAGACCTAGGGATTGTGCGATGGCGGCGGGTGCGGCAGTCATCGGCTTTGTCCTGCTTTCGTGTGTTTCTTGTTTTCCTGTTCAGGTTTTGCGTTGAGGGAGCCGGGGTTTTCCATGCCGTGGAAAAATCCCGCCCACGCGGGATAAAACTTTTCCACACTCTTATGAGAAGGCATGTCAAGAGGTCCGTTTTGACGGACACCGCGTTGGCGAGTTCTTTGGGTC
>MWEZ01000137.1 GCA_002071335.1 Verrucomicrobia bacterium ADurb.Bin018 | reverse complement strand
CTTGTCAACGCCCCTATGAAAAAAGTGCGGCTTTGCTAACTACATAAAGTGTGAAGGTTTGCTTTCACCACGACACCATTTTTTCCGGCCGGGTACCCGGAGATACTATTCGGCAGCAGGAGCCGGTACCGAGGGGATGGCGCGGGGCTTATGTTCGTGGGCCGACGCGGCAGGCTGCGCGCGCGTGGGATGCTCCGGCGCGGAGGGAGGCGCGTTGGGGCGTGCGGGGGGATTGTGGTGCGGCGCAGGGGGCGTCATCCACCGGGCCAACAGCTCTTTGCGCGAGGGGTCCACACCGCCGGCAAATTTCAAATAAATGAGCGCTTCGTTGAAGCCGTTGCGGTGCCGCAAGCGGGTTGCATATTTGCTCTGGCCCGACGATTTGCGCATTTGCACCTGAATGCCCAAAATACGTTCCACATCGTACACGACGGCTTTCGGAATTTGCGTCAGGTTGGACTTGTCGCGCAGCACCGTATTGACGGCTTGGAGCGTGGCTTCGAATTCGGGCAGGTCTTCGGCGGTATTGTCTGCGGCCAGTCCTTCCAAGAATGGACCGAACAACAGCGCGTGCTGTAGCGCGGGCATCGGTTTGAGTCCGGCCTGTTTCCAGACATCGAACTGACGCAGCGCCTTTTTGATCCACTGCATGGCTGGCTGTCGGTCGGGGCCTTGCAGCCACTGGGCATAGGCCGGATAAATGGTCTGGAACAACCCCTTGCGCCAAGCGCGCTCAAAGGCTTTGAGCGCACAACCACAATTCAGGATTTTCAGGATTTCTTCGTGCAAGCGCTCGCGCGAGGAGTATTTGAGTTCGCCGGCCATTTCCACGATGGCGTCGCGGGCTTGCCGTTCGATTTCAAAATCGAGCTGCGCGGCAATACGGACGGCGCGGACCATCCGCACGGGGTCTTCGTGGAAGCGGACGGCAGGGTCGCCGATCACGCGCACCACGCGCCGTTGAAGATCTTCCAACCCGCCGACGTAATCAATGATGGTGCCGTCGGCGATGTTGTAAAATAGGCCGTTGATGGTGAAGTCGCGGCGGCGGGCATCTTCTTCCGGCGAGCCGTACACATTGTCACGGACAATTACGCCGTCGCGCGTGGCGAAGATGGGGTCCGGCACATCCTGCCGGCGACGCGAGGGCAACGGTACGCCCTCGGCTTCCGGCGGCGGGTTGTCCAGCAGCGCGCGGAAGGTGGCGGTTTCGATGATAACATCGCGGAAAAAAACGTGCGCCAGCTTGAAGCGGCGGCCGATGATCCGGCAGTTGCGGAATAGCTTTTTGACTTCCTCGGGCCGGGCATCGGTGGCGATGTCGAAATCCTTGGGCTTGCGTTTGAGCAGCAAATCGCGCACCCCTCCCCCGCACAAATAGGCCTTGTAGCCGGCCTCATCCAAGCGGGTCAGCACCCGCAGGGCCTCCCAGGCAATATCCTCCTGTTTCAGGCCGTGCTGATCGGGGGTCAGGATGACGGGATCGTCCTTCATGCGTCCTTGCCGCAACATTTCTTGTATTTCTTGCCGCTGCCGCAGGGACAGGGATCGTTACGGCCCACCTTGGGCCCTTCGCGCTTGGCGGGTTGCGCCCGGGATGCGGCCAGCGCGGCATTCATCGCGGACTCCGCGCCGGAGTCCGCTGCGCCGCGCGCGGGAGCCGCCGTGGTCGCGGACCGACCACCGACCAGCGGCGCCATCTCCGCGTGCTGCGCCTGCGCCATGCGGTGCAGATCGCCAAGGAAATTCTGGTAGGCGCGGGGTGATGTGGTGGCGCGGAAAATCCGGCCGGCAATCTCGCCCTTGATGCGGTCCATCAGGTCGGCAAACAGGGTGTAGGCCTCGTTCTTGTATTCCACCAACGGGTCGCGCTGGCCGTAGGCGCGCAGACCCACACCTTGGCGCAGGGTGTCCATGTTGCGCAGATATTCCTGCCACTGGGTATCCACCGCATTGAGCATGATGAAACGCTCAAGGGAATTGATCTGCGCGGGGTCTTCCAGCAAGCATTTTTCGGCGTAAGCCTTGCCCACGCGCCCAAACACGGCGCGCGCGGTACCCTCGGCATCCAAAACGCTGCGCCCGCGCTTACCTTCCTTGCGCACGGCCTGTTCCGGATGGAAGCCAATGGGAAACTGGCTGTTGACCCACGTGGCAAACGCGGCGAGGCTTTCCTCATCGTCGTCCAAATCATCGGCGCGGGCGTAGATCACATCCTGCACCACATCCAGCAGGTGGTCGCGCACTTGTTCAGCAGCGACAATCTGGCTGCGGAAACCATAAATGATTTCGCGCTGCTTGTTCATCACGTCGTCATATTCCAGCGTGCGCTTGCGGATGGCGAAATTTTGCTGTTCCACGCGCCGCTGGGCGGTTTCGATGGAGCGGTTCAGCCACCGGTGTTCGAGAACCTCGCCTTCCTGAATGCCCAACTTCTCCATAATGCCGGAAATGCGGTCAGAGCCGAACAGCCGCATCAGATCATCTTCCAGCGAGACGAAGAACCGCGACATGCCCGGGTCGCCTTGGCGCGCGCAGCGTCCGCGGAGCTGGCGATCAATACGCCGCGATTCGTGCCGTTCGCTGCCGATCACGTAGAGTCCGCAGGGACGTTCTTCGATCATCTGACGCAGGGTTTGCTTGCCATCCACCTTGTCCGTGAGCCGCGTGGGGCCCGTGATGAGCTCTTTGTCCGTCCAAATGACGCCGGGGCCTAGTTTGATGTCGGTGCCGCGGCCGGCCATGTTGGTGGCGATGGTGATGGCGCCGGGCTGCCCGGCATTGGCGACGATTTCGGCTTCGCGCTGGTGGTTTTTGGCATTCAGTACGTTGTGGGGAATGTTCACGCGCCGCAACATCCGGCTGAGGATTTCCGACATGTCCACCGAAATGGTGCCCACCAGCACCGGCTGCTTGCGTTGATAGCACGCGGAAATCTCGGCGATGATGGCGTTGAACTTTTCACGCTGGGTCTTGTAAATCTGGTCGTTGCCATCCACCCGCCGCACGGGCCGGTTGGTGGGGATGACCACCACGTCCATTTTATAGATGGACTGAAACTCGTCAGCCTCGGTCTCGGCGGTACCGGTCATGCCCGCCAACTTTTGATAAAGGCGGAAATAGTTCTGAATGGTGATGGTGGCCAGCGTCTGGGTTTCGCGCTCGATGCGCACGCCCTCCTTGGCTTCGATGGCCTGGTGCAGGCCGTCGCTCCAGCGCCGTCCGGGCATCAGGCGGCCGGTGAACTCGTCCACAATCACTACCTGGTTGTCCTGAATGACGTACTGCACGTCGCGCTCATAGACGCTATATGCCCGGATCAGTTGGTCCACGGCGTGAATACGCTCACTCTTGTCGGCAAACTGGTTTTGCAGCTCCTGGCGACGCTCGAACTTCTGCTGGTCGCTCAGCGTGGTATCGCCATCCAACTCGGCCAGCGCGGACACCAAATCGGGTACCACATAATAATCCGGGTCTGCCGGATTCATCGCGTTGCAACCCTTGTCCGTCAGGCTGGCATCATTGCTCTTTTCGTCAATGACGAAGAACAACTCCTCGCGCAGTTCCCGGGCGAGCTCCTTGTTCATGTCCACGAGCATCATGGCCTGCACTTTTTCGAGCAGGCGGCGACCGGCGGGCTCCTCCAACAGGTGGAGGAGCTGCTTGTTTTTGGGCATTCCCTGGCTGACCTGGTACAGCCGGCGCATGGCAGAATCGTCATCGCCCTTGTCCATGGCCGCCTTGGCCTCGGCCATGAGGCGGGTACACAGATCGCGTTGCTTGCGCACCATGCGCTCCACCGCCGGCTGGACCAGTTGATATTGCTCGGTGGAATACGGCGCGGGGCCGGAAATAATCAGCGGGGTGCGCGCCTCGTCAATCAGGATCGAGTCCACCTCGTCCACGATGGCGTAATTCCAGCCGCGCTGCACCATTTCCTGCGGGCTGTAGGCCATGCCCATGTCGCGCAGGTAATCGAAGCCGAACTCGGAATTGGTGCCGTAAGTGATGTCGCACGCGTACTGGGCGCGGCGTTCTTCCGGGCGCATCTGGTTTTGGATGCAGCCCACCGTCAGCCCCAGATACTGATACACCGTCCCCATCCACGTGGCATCGCGCCGCGCGAGGTAGTCGTTGACCGTCACCACGTGAATGCCCTTGCCCGTCAGCGCGTTGAGATACACCGGCAACGTGGCCACGAGTGTTTTGCCTTCGCCGGTGGCCATTTCCGCAATCTTGCCCTGGTGCAGCACCATGCCGCCGATCAACTGCGTATCGAACGGCACCATGTCCCACGTTTGCTGGTGGCCGCACACTTCGACCACCGTGCCGCACAGCCGACGGCAGGCATTCTTCACCACGGCAAACGCCTCGCACATCAAATCATCCAGCGTCGCCCCCTTGGCCAGCCGCGCGCGGAACTCCCCCGTCTTCGCCTGCAACTGCTCCGCCGTCAGCGATTGCAACTCCACTTCCAGCTCATTGATGCGCTTGACCAGCGGACGCAACTTGCGTACGTCACGCTCATTTTTGGTGCCAATAATTCGCTTCAAAAGCCACTGCATAGAATCTCGCTTCCGCCGATGGAAAACCCAACCGGAATAATAAATCGGGAGACTTTACCCCCCATCGCCCCGCCCTGACAAGCACCGAACCACGGCCCAAAAATCTGCCAAAATAGCTATTTTTAGGGATTTTGCCCCATTTTTGCCAATTATTAGCCGTTTTTTAGTGTTTTTTCGTATATTTTGGCGTCTTTTTCCGAAAAACAGCAAAAAATGACCGTCAAATCGCCTGAACACAAGTCCAATGCACTTTTTACGGTAGAAATTGCGATTTTGGCCGCATTTTCCGCCGGAAAACGATAGACCCCCGTGCTAATGCAAGGAAAAGCGATGGATTTTACCTGTTTTTCCGCCGCCAGCTCCATGGCGCGCCGATAGCAGCTTGCCAGCAGCTCCGGTTCGCCATGCTGACCATCACGATAGACCGGCCCCGGTGTATGAATCACCCAACGCGCCGGCAAACGATACGCCTTGGTGATTTTGGCATCCCCCGTGGCGCAACCGCCCAAGGTGCGGCATTCCGCCAACAATTCCGGCCCCGCTGCCCGGTGAATTGCCCCATCCACACCCCCGCCGCCCAGCAGTGTCGTGTTCGCAGCATTGACGATGATGTCCACCGCCACTTTCGTAATATCCCCCACCACCACTCGCAACTCACCACTCATTCCTGCCCCTGATTGTTCGTTTTTCTATTGAGTCTTGCATATATAAGTGACATTATGTCACAAAGAAAGCTTGGCTTGCTTCCAAAAGGCTCTGACCAAGGAAATCCGCCGTTGGGAGCTGCGCAACTTGCGCCGGGCTTCATCGGTCAGATGTTGCCAATCACGCGGACAGAAGTTGGCCAAGGCGTGGCGTTTGAGATGCCCCCAGATGTATTCCGTCGGATTCAGTTCGGGCGCGTAGGCCGGCAGGCGGGCCATGACTAGGCGGCCGTCGGTATTGTGGATGAAGTCTTGAACGCAGCGGCTGCGATGCGCGGCGAGTCCGTCCCAGATCACCAGAAGCGGTCAATTGACAAAGTAAATGCACCCCCCAGGGTCTCTTGGGGGTGCGTTTAGTCTACCAAATGGCGGGGGTGCATTTAGTCTGCCAAACCCTCAGGGGTTGATGAGGGGGGGAATCCGCAACTCCTCTTCTCCCCCTCCCCCGGGGGAGGGGGATGCGTTTAGTCTGCCAAGTTTGTTTGGGTCATTCTCCGGACCAACCCTGGGGCAACCCAGCAACATAAGGAGAACCTAATGAGCAAACATCAACACCTCACGCATGAGGATCGGATCGAAATTGAAGTCTCGCTACGGCAGGGACATTCCATACGGCAGATTGCCGCTCGCCTCGGTAAATCCCGCTCCTGCATCTCAAGGGAAATCAGAACTCGCTCCGTGAGCAGCGAGAAGGGAGCAGTTGGACGGATTCGCAACCGGTGCATTCATCGGCATACCTGCCACAAGGTTCAATTGTGCATGGACAGGCCCGATTGTCTCCGGCATTGCAGCGCCTGTTCCCTGTGCAACAAGGTCTGTGGGGACTTTGTCGAGGAACGCTGCGCGAAGCTGCTGACGGCGCCCTATGTGTGCAATGGTTGTGCCGACGAGCACCGCTGCATCCTGCGCAAACGCTTCTACCTCCACAAAGCCGCCCAAGCGGATTATCGGCACACATTGGCTGAATCACGCAGCGGAGCCAACATCACCCAGGACGAACTGCTGGTGATTGACCAGATCACCACTCCGTTGATTCGCCAAGGGCAGT
>MWEZ01000136.1 GCA_002071335.1 Verrucomicrobia bacterium ADurb.Bin018 | reverse complement strand
CTGGTTGGGCAGGTGATGAAGCTGTCCCGCGGCAAGGCCAATCCGCAGTTAGCCGCGGAAGCCCTGCGCCGCCAATTGAAAGGCTGATACGGTTTAGACCGCCGCCAACGCCGCCGCGTAATCCGGCTCTTGGCCAATTTCCGGCACCAACTGGGTGTGCACCACCTGATTGGCGGCATCCAGCACCACAATCGCGCGCGTGTTGAGTCCGGCCAGCGGCCCGCTGGTAATCTTGACACCATAGGCCTGGGCAAAGCCCGGACTGCGGAACGTGGACAACGCTACAATGTTCTTCAGCCCGTTGCTGTCGCAGAAGCGGCCTGCCGCAAAGGGCAGATCGGCGGAAATGTTCAGCAGCACCACATCGCTCAACTTGGCGACGGCCTCGTTGAACTTCCTGGCGGAGGTGGCGCAAACGCCCGTATCCAAACTGGGCACGATGTTGAGGATTTTCTTTTTGCCCGCGAAATCCTTGAGCGAGACATCGCTCAAGTCGGTCTTGGCGAGCGTAAAGTCGGGGGCTGCGGAGCCCTTGGCCGGCAACGAGCCCGCCACTTCAACCGGATTGCCATGAAATGTCACTGTAGCCATGTTGTATCTCCTTTTTTGCTATATGTACTTCTCGAAAACCTACAACCGAAAACCGCGTTTGCAACCCGGCAGGCACATTTTATATGATGCCCCGCCACGGTAAGAACGAACCATGCGGGCCATTCATCAGATTGTCGCGGGCTTTGCCAATGGCGATGCCATCAGCAACGAAGCCCGGGCCATGCGCGAGATTTTCCGGGGGTGGGGGTACGCCGCCCACATCTACTGCGAAACCCGGCGCATCCTGCCCGAACTGCGTGGCGACGCGCGCGATCTCGCCACCCACCGCGACGATTTCCGGCCCACGGATATCGTGCTGCTGCACCTGTCCATCGGCTCGGACGTGAACGACATTTTTCCCACGTTGCCCGGCCGCAAGGTCATTCTCTACCACAACATCACGCCGGCGGAATATTTTCGTGGCGTGCAGGAAGCCACGGCCCATCTGCTGGCGCGGGGCCGGCAGCAGGCGGCGGCGCTCGCCGGCACCGCCGAAGTGGTATTGGCCGACAGCCAATTCAACGCCACGGAAATCGCCGCCCTGGGCCACGCCAATCCGCAAGTGCTGCCGTTGGTGCTGGATTTTTCGCTGCTGCGCGCCAAGCCCGACCGCCGCATCCTGCGGCAATACCGCGATGGGCTGGTCAACATTCTCTTCGTAGGGCGCTGCGCACCGAACAAGCGTCTCGAAGATTTGTTGAACGCATTTTATTATTTCCAGCGCTACGTTCAGCCGCTCTCCCGCCTGATTCACGTGGGCTCGCACGCCGGCCTGGAGCAATATCACGCCCTGCTGCTGGCGCGCGCGCGCGAGCTCCAGTTGAAAAACGTGGTGTTTGCCGGCGCGGTGCGGCAGGCGGAGCTGAACGCATTTTATCAAGTGGCACGCGTGTTCCTGTGCCTGAGCGATCACGAGGGGTTTTGTATCCCGCTGCTCGAGGCCATGACCCACGACGTGCCCGTGGTGGCCTATGCCGCCGGCGCGGTGCCCGAGACCCTCGCGGGGGCGGGGGTGTTGCTGCGCGACAAGGCGTTTGACCTGATCGCGGAAACTCTCGGCCGCGTGGCGGAAGATGAGAAGTTGCGGCGCGCGCTGCTGGCCACGCAGCGCGAACGCCTCGCCCGCTACGAGCGGCAGGACTTGGCCGCGGAACTCAAGCGGCTGCTTCAGCCGTTGCTCTAGCCTGGCTCACGGGGCGGGCGCGGCGGGGTGCGGTTGCTCGTCCGGCGGCGCAAGGTGCGGCGACTCCGTCGGTATGTAATGGGGCGTTTCGTCCATCAATTCCGTTTCGTCCCACGCATCGTTGCTGAGTGATTCCAGATATTCCTTGGACGACACCAGCGGCGGGATGGTGTAAGCCAGCGCTTCCTTGGCATCGCGTTCCAGCTTGGTTTGCTTGAGCCAGAAATCGGGCTGCCGCTCGGCGAACGCGATGGACTTGGCGCGGCGCACCAGCCGGTCGAGGTCTTCGATGTAGCGCGAGAGATAGTAGCCGCCGATGGGTGTGAGGCGTTTGTCGCGCGCCGCGCCGGCGAACTCCGCCTTGGCATCCATGGAAAGGATCATGTAGGCATCGCGCGCGCGCAGGATTTCCAGCGCGGTGGTTTGGAAGGCGTTGGCGTCGGGATCGAACGATTTGGCCATCAGCGTGATGACGCGCTTGGCGCTGCGCAGCAGGTTGAACCACGTGCGGAACAGGTCTTCGGGCACGATGGCTTCCGGAATCTTGAACCGCTCCAGCGAGGTGGCGCCGATGTGCGTCAGGTGGTCGCCGATACGTTCGATGTCCTTCATGCAGCGGTCGAGGTGCTGCACAAACAGCGCCTGCCGACGGGAGAGATAGCGCTGGGTGAGCCGCTCCAGGTAATCGTTCAGCGAGAGCCGGACCTCGTTGATGATTTCCTCGTTGGAGAGCAGGCGGCGGTAGGTTTTGCGGTTGGGCGAGAGGGTCAGTTGGCCGTTGAGCATCATGCTGTCCACGCACACTTCGGCCATGCGGCGCAGCTCACGGATGACGGCGGCCAGCGCCTGTTCCGGCTTGGCCAGCAACTTGGTATCGAGGAACGACGGCGCGGGCACCGGCTCCTTGGACGGGGTGACCCCGCGCACCAGCCGCGTGAAGAGGCCGGTGAACGGTAGGAGCGCCGCCGTCGCGAACACCATGGCGAACGTGTGCAGGTTGGCGGCCTGCCGCAGCAGGTTGTCGGGTGCGGAATATTCGCACACCCACACAAAGAGCGGCCATGCGGCCAACGCCAGCAGGACGTTGGCGATGTTGAACACCAAATGCGCAATGGCCGCGCGCCACGCGCCGATACGCATGGAGAGCGAGGCCATGATCGGCACAATGCACGTGCCGATGTGCGCGCCTAGAACCACCACGGCCACCTGGTCAAAGCGCGTGAACACCCCCGCCTTCACCAGCGCGAAGCACAAGCCGATCATCGCCCCGGAGGAGGTCATCAGCGCTGTCAACAGCGCAGAAATCAGCACGCCCATGAGGCGCCAGGTCCAGACATCGCCGCGGATGTGGACCAGGTAGGGCGCCAGCATGTCCTTGTGCGGCGCGATGCCGGCGGAAATGGTTTCCATGCCGAGGAACAACAGCCCAAACCCGATCAGCGCATCGCCCAGCTTGCGCAGCCGCTCGGAGGGAATCAGCGCGTCGAGCAGGAAGCCGATGCCGATTGCCGCCCAGCAGTAATCGGTGATGCGGAACGACACCAGTTGCATGGAGAGCGTGGTGCCGATATTCGCGCCAAACACCGGCGCAATGGCCTGCTCCAGCGTCATCACGCCGGCATTGATGAAACCGGCCAGCATGGTGATGGCCGCGCCGGTATGCGCCAGAAATCCCACCACGGTGCCGAAGATCACGCCGTGCCCGCGGCTGCGCGTGGCACTGGCCAGGATGGAACGCAGTGAGCTGCCGGCGGCCGTCCGCAGGCTGCGCGTCATGACGTGCATGCCATAGATAAACAGCGCCAGCCCGCCCAGCACCTGGAACAGCAGGAAGAAGATTTGGTTGGCCCGCAGCGGCCCGAGATCCGCGGTGACAAAGCCGCAGGCCCGCACCACTTCCTGCCCCGCGGGCGAACGCACCAGTTGCACGAAACGCTCGGCGGAGGGGTCGGCGGCTTTCACGCGGGTGTAGAGCAGCAGCGATTCCACATACGGATACACGCCCTCGTGGACCGTCACCTCCGTCAGCGGAATGCCGTTGATGGCCACGGAGTGCAGCCCGGGATGCGCCAGGAGATCCATGCCCACATAGCCAATGGCGCCCGGCTGCGCGGCCACGGCGTCGGCCAGCGCGCGGTAGCCGGTGAACACCTGCGCGTTGGCGGCATAGGTGTTGTTGTTCAGCGCCATCATGCGGAAGCCCAAATGCGTGCCTGCGCTGGCATCGCGGATGCACACCACAATCGGCAGGTCGGGGCCGCCGAGCTGCTGCCAGTTGGTGAGCCGTCCGGTGAAGATTTCGCGGATGTCGCGGTCGCTGATGGTTTGCAGCGGGTTGGCTTCGTTGACCACCACGCCCACGCCGCAATAGCCCGCCACGGAATATTTCAGCGCGAGCCCGCGCGACCGCGCCAAGCGTTGTTCGTCATCGTTGAACAAACGCGAGGACACGGCGAGGTCGCACGTGCTGTCCAGCAGGTCGGCGATGCCGGAGGCCGAGCCCAGGCTGGTTAGTTCCACCTTGACGTGCGGATACTGTTCCAAAAACAGCGCGACCAGTTTGGGGCCCAAGTCTTCGCCGAAGGTTTCCGAACCCCGGATGGCCAAATCGGTTTCCGCCCGCCCTCCACTCAGCCACCCCGCCACCAGCATTACGGCAACCCACAGCCTGCGCATCTTCATGATGTTGTTTCCGGTCTCCTGTTTTTCTTCACGACACCCAGCCAAGTTGCGCACACTCTAGCATGTTTTTATTTTTCGTCATTCTCCGCGTGGCCGGGGGGGGAGGGGGATAATTCTTCGTGGCGGGGGCCGGAAATATGGTATGGTGCGCAACAGGCATCAATCTGGTGATGGAAAGGCATGGCATGAAAACAGCAAACCAAGAATACGCGCGCAAAGATGCGGGCTTCACGCTGATCGAAATCCTGCTGGTGGTCGTGATTATCGGCATGTTGGCGGCGGTGGCGGGGATCAAGCTGACCGGCAAAATGGGGCAGGCCCAGCGCAACGTGGCCAAGCAGGGCGTGGCAGTCATTGAACAGGCCATTGACCTCTATGAGGTAGACAACGGCAAACTGCCCGACAGCCTGCAAAACCTGATGACCAAAGGCAACGAGATCAACTGGAATGGCCCTTACCTCAAAAAGGCGGAAGGGCTCAAGGACCCGTGGGGCAACGAATACCAGTACAGCAAGTCGGCCAACAACTACACGGTGATTTCCGCGGGGCCGGACGGCGCCTTCGGCACCGGCGACGACATCAAATAAGGCCGGCAGCGCGCACGGACGGAGGAGCAGGCAATGGCCACGAGGCGGGCCGGTTTCACCCTGCTGGAAATCCTGCTGGTGGTGGTGATCATCGGGATTGCCGCCGCGGTGGCGGTGCCGACGTTTGCGCGGTCGTTCCGGGGGGCCAAGTTGCGCGCGGGGGTACGCCAGACGCTGGCCATGCACCGCAGCGCGCAATCCAAGGCCGTGCTGGGCCAGCGCTACATGGCCATCCTTTTTGATCAGCGCAAAAACACGCTGGAACTGGTGGAACAGGGCGGCGCCACGACCAAGCAGGATAGCTTTTTTGGCGACCTGCAAGGCGGCAGCGCGCCGGGCTGGGGCCAAGTGGCCACCGGCGCTGACGAGTCCGCCGGCGCGCCCGCCGAAGACAACACCCCCAAGTCGCAGGCCGTCCGCTCGTTGCAAAGCGGGGTCAAGATCGTCTCGTTCCGCGGCGGCAAGATGATTGATGATTTGTATTACGTGACCTATTTCCCCAACGGCATGTGCGATGGTTACACGCTGGAACTGGGCGACGAAGAAAACCGCACCACCACCATCCACGTGGATGGCGTGACCGGCAAGGCCAAGGTGACGCCATGAGCCGCGCGCACCGCAATCGGGCCGGGATGACGCTGATCGAAGTCATGCTGGCGGTGGTGATCCTCGGCATGGCCCTGGGGGTGCTGGTGGGCGCGGCCTCGCGCGCGCTGGCCGTGGTGCGACAGGCGCGCAATTACGAGCTGGCCCGCCGAATGATTGGCCGCGTGGAGGTGGAAAGTCCGCTGCGATTGAAGGACCGCATCGAAGCCGGCACGGAAAACGGCAGCTTCAGCGGCGGGCCCGCCGGCTGGAGCTGGTCGCGCAAACTGGAAGACCTCGGCGCGGATGACGAGGAGCAGGAAGGTCTCTTCCGCATGACCACGCGCGTCACGTGGGCGCAGGGCGAACAACGCTCCGCCGAGGAAGTCGTGCAACTGCTCTACGTGCCCAAAAACAGCAGCGGCGAATTCTCGCTGAAACCGCAGGTGCGCTGATGCAACGGCGCCGGACAGGATTTACGCTGCTCGAGCTGCTGGTGGCGCTGGCTGTTTTTAGCCTCGCCATGGCGTTGGCCGGCGGTGCGTTTTGGGGCGTGGCCAAGGCCTGGACCCGCGGCGGCGAAATGCTCGAACAACTGCACTACGGCGAATTCGTCATGGAGCAACTCGTCACCGCGCTGCGCGGCGCGGCGTGGTTCCCCTCCAAACCCTCCGCGTTCGGCTTCTGGCT
>MWEZ01000135.1 GCA_002071335.1 Verrucomicrobia bacterium ADurb.Bin018 | reverse complement strand
GCGGCACATGGTGTATTACGTCTCGGCGCACGGCTACGGCCACGGGGTGCGCGCGAGTGATCTGATCGGCGGCCTACTGGACGTGGCGCCCGAGTTGCGCCTGACGGTGATCAGCGATTTGCCGGAAGATTTCTTCCGGAGCCGCCTACCGGCGGCTGACGGGCGCGTGGCGTTCGCGCCGGGCGCGTTCGATGTCGGCATGGTGCAGCGGGATTCCATCCGGGTGGATGTGGCGGCTACATTGGCGCAGGCCGAACGTCTACTGGCGCGGCACGATGAATTAGTGGCACAAGAGGTGGCGCGCTTGCGGGAGGTCAAGGCCGATCGGGTGGTGGCGGATATTCCGGGCATTCCGCTGGCAGCCGCGGCGCAAGCCGGCGTGCCCGGGGTGGCAGTGGGCAATTTCTCGTGGGATTGGATTTATGCGCCGTTTGTTGCGCAAAATCCGCGGTGGGAGCCCATCATCCGGATGTTTGCCGATGACTACCGTCAGGTGCGCCTGCTGCTGAAGCTGCCGTTTTCGCCGGCCATGGAGGTTTTTGCGCGGCAGACCCCGGTGCCGCTGTTGGCGCGGCCTGGACGCAACCGGCGGGCGGAGCTGGCCGCGGCAGTGGGGGCCGTGCCGGGCAAAAAATGGGTGTTGTTGTCCTTCACCACGCTGGGGTGGGATGCGGACGCGCTGCGTGCGGTGGGGGGGCTGGCGGAGTACGAGTTTTTCACAGTGAAGCCCCTGGCGTGGCGCGGGCAGCCCAACCTGCACGCGGTGGACCGGCACGCATTCAGTTTTTCGGATGTGCTGGCCAGCGTGGATTTCGTCATCACCAAGCCGGGCTACGGAATTTTGAGCGACTGCGTGGCCAACCGCAAGCCCATCATCTATGCCGAACGCGAAGACTTTATTGAGTATCCGCTGCTGGTGCAGGAACTGCGGCGTTATTTGGCCCACGTGCACATTCCGGCGGCGGATTTGTACGCGGGACATTTGGCGGCAGCGCTGCGTGCGGCGGAAACCGCGCCCCCCCCGCCGGAGCAGTTGGCCTTTGGCGGTGCGCGCGTGGCGGCGGAATTGCTGCTGAACGTGGGCTGAAACGCGCGCGCTACGGCGCCACGCTTTCGCTTGCAATTTCCTGAATCTGGGTGGGCACCAGCACCGGTGCGGCCGCGCCTTGAATCCAATATTGGCGGCCTTCCAGTCGCACCTGCTTGTTTTGCAGGCTGCGGAACTTTGTGGCTTGGCCATACACATGGCACAGGATGACCCAGCGGTTGTCCTGCCACTGCACCACGCGGTAGCGAGTGGGCGCTTCGTTGATGAGCGGCGCGGCCCGCAATTCACCGCGGACTTCCACCATGGCGCCTTGGCCGCTCAACGGCACAAGCTTGAGATCGGCGGGGGCGGGCACAGGGATCGTACGGACGGCATCATCTTTTTCCGGCACGGAGGCGGCAATCACCGGCGTGGGGAGGACGGCCGGCGTCTCGGCGGCGGGCTTAGCCACCACGGCGGGAGCGGCGGAATCGGCATCGGTGGCCGGCTTTTTGCGGCGGGCGGATTTCTTGGCTTCCGGCACGGGCTCAGGCTCGGCCACAGCGACCACCGCGGCATCATTGGTCAAGACTTCCACATAATCGCGGTGAATCCACACCCGGGCTTCGGCGGGTGGTTCGATTTGCAACCAATCGCCCTGCACGTTGCCGGTGGGCTTGACCGTCGCGCCCAGTTCGAGGGTACACAGAATGTTGTAGTTGATGCTCGGCCCCGCGCGCACATTGACCCGCTTGGTACCGATGGTGTTGGCGGGGGTTTGCACATAGGTCTTCATGATCCATGCCTCGGCGCTGGTCGGCGCGGCGACGCATACCCACTCTTCGCCGATTTCGTAGGCGGTCAGCCGGTCATCGTAGTGCGCTTGCGTGACGACTTCCGAGGTGAGCAGGTTTTTGGCCCGCAGATTGACGGGATCGCCCGTCACGCGCACGGTGGTTTGCGCCGACAGGGGAGAGACAACGGCCAGCCCGCCGGCGGCCAGCCACAGGAGAAGCGATGCAGTCTTTTTCATGGTGGGGGCCAGCATAGGCCGCGCCTGCCAAATCGGCAATGCCGAAGTGCCGGGTATTGATTCCCCGTCCCGTTTGGGGTAGAAAGAAAAAATATGGCAACTCAACCAAAACACAGGGGCTTGGGCCGGGGCTTGGACGCGCTAATCAAGGGCAGTGGCCCGCGGGCGGCGGAAACCGGCAAGCCGCCGGCGCGCCCGGCCGCACCCCCGGCTACCGCGGCGGTGCCGCCGGCCAAGGATCAGGTGCGGCGCGTGGCGGTGCAGAAAATCAAGCCCGGCGCGTGGCAGCCGCGGCGCGTGTTTGCGGCGGATGCCCTGCAAGAGTTGGCCGACTCCATCCGCGAAAAGGGCGTGCTGGAACCGGTCTGGCTGCGCCAAGTGGGGGATATGTTTGAGTTGATCGCCGGCGAACGCCGCTTCCGCGCCGCGCAGTTGGCGGGGCTGGCGGAAATCCCCGCGCTGCTGCACGAAGTCAGCGATGTCGAAGCGCGCGAAATGGCGCTGATCGAAAACCTGCAGCGCGCCGATTTGGACCTGATAGAAGAGGCCGAGGGCTATCGCGATTTGATGCAAGCCGCCGCCCTGACGCAGGAAGAAGTGGCCCGGCGCGTTGGCAAGGCGCGCGCCACGGTGGCGAACGCGCTGCGCCTGCTGGATTTGTCCAGCGCCATCAAGAGCGCGCTCTCGGCGGGCACGCTCTCGGCGGGCCACGCCAAGGTGCTGCTGGGCGTGGCGGCGCCGGACCGCGATTTGCTGGCCGCGCGGGTCATCGCGCAGGGGCTCTCCGTACGCGCGTTGGAAAAACTGGTGGCGGGCTTGGACCGCACCGCGCCGGCGAAAAAGAAAACAGATCCCGCCAAAACAAAGCCGGCCAGCGACCAAAGCGCGCGGCAGTTGAAGTTCCTTGCCGACCGGATGCAGCAAGAATTAGGCACCAAGGTCACCCTGACTCCGGCCCGGGTATTGCCGGATGGCAAGCGCGCCATGGGGCAGATTGTCATTGAGTATTTCGACAACGAAGATTTGTCGCGCCTCTTGGACATGTTGAATTTGGGTGACTTGGCCTGATCCTGCGCCACCGGCCATGACGGCGTGGTACAACGCAGAAAAAGAATCACAAGCCCGCGCCTATGACCGCATTCAGGGGCAACTGTTCCTGTTGCGCTTTGGCTTGCTCTTTGCCGCGGCAGCGGCGTTTTGGCTGTCGGGCTTGGCAGAAGCGGTCGCGGCCGGTTTGGCCACGCGCTTCACGTTTCCGTTGGCGTGGCCCTTGGTGTGCGCGGGGGTGACGGCGTTGGCCGTGGCGGGTTACGAAGTGCTGCTGTTCCCGCTCTCCGTGCTGGCCGATTATTCCATCGAGCGCGCCTATGGCCGGTTTCGCGGCGAGTTCGGCCAGTGGCTACGCGGCTACTTGCTGAGCATGTTGTTTGAAATCGGCCTGCTCAGCGGCGCCTTCACCGGGCTTTATGCGCTGCACGCGCTGCTGCCGAACACATGGTGGTTGATGGCCACGTGGCTCTACGGAACATTGGTTGGCGGGTTGGGGAAACTGGGGCCCGCGTGGTTGCTGCCGCGGGTACGACCCCCGGTACCCATCACCGATGAGGATTTGCTGGCCGAATTGCGGCGAGTGGGAAAACTCGCCGGCTTGGAGATTACCGGCGCGGGGTGGTGGAATTTTGATTATCAAGATGACCTCGATGCCGTGCAACTGACCGGGTGGGGGCGCCGGCGGCAAGTGGTGTTCACCGAGCGCGCGTGGCGCGAGTTGGACCGGCGCGAGCTGGTGTTTCTGGCCGCGCGGCTCATGGGGTGGGAACAGCGTCATGCGGCGCTGGGCATGCACCTGCTGCATTTGACCCTGACCGCCGCCGTTTTCTGGGGCGGGGGGAAGATCGTGGCTGCGTTGGCGCAGGCGCGTGGCTATGACGCCATCCATCCCGCCATCCTGCCGTTTTGGGTGGTGGTGCTGTTCGGTCTGGCCGCGGTGGCGGGGGTGGTGGTGCATGCCGTTGGCCGGCGCGGCGAGCTGCGCGCGGATCAGTTCGCGCTGCGTCATGTGGGCGGGGCCGATACGCTCCAAACCTGTTTGCGGCACGAGTTCGAACGTGAACCGTTTGCGTTGGATGCCGCCTGGTGGCAGGTGCTGCTGCTGCGCAAAACGCCCACGCCGGCGCACCGCTTGGCGCAGGCCGCCGCCCTGCCGCGCGCCACCGATGCCTAGCGCGCCCGCGCGCGGGCGGACAGTTCAGATTGCACTTGGCGCAACTTGGGCGCGGCTGTTAGATTGCCCGCCACATGCAAAATCCTTTTCAGCCCTGTTTTGTTGTCCAAACCGCTGGGCGCTTGGCACGCGCTGGCCTGTTGTTCGCCCTGATGGCGGGGGTGGCTGTCGCCCAACAGACGCCGCGCATTGCGCCTTCGCGCCCAGAGAGCGAGGAACCCGTCATGCGGCACGCGCCGGCCCCGGTGCAGCACCCGATGCCAGCCGTTGCACCACGCCCGGCAGCACCCGCACCGGCGGTAACGCCCCGGCCCGTGCAGCCGGCCCCGACTGCCGCCCCGGCCATGGCACCGCGTCCGGCGCCCACCGCGCCCGCGGCCGCGCCGCGTCCGGCCCCGGCCGCGCAGCCTGCCGCACCTGTTGCGCCACCGCCCGCGCCCATCACCACTCCAGCCACGCCGGCAGCCGCTGATTTGACCGGCCTGGTGGATGTGCAGGCCGATGACCTTTCCTATGACGGCATCCGCCAACTGGTAATCGCCCGCGGCAACGTCAAGGTGACGCGCGGTGCGGACTCGGTTTCCGCCGACTATGCCGAGGTGGACACTGCCGCCCAGCAAGTCCACGCGCGCGGCAACATCTTCATCGAGTTTCAGGGCAACACGTGGCGCGGGGATGAAGCAACGTATAACTTCCGCACGGGGCAAGGGGACTTTGGCGCATTCGAGGTGTTTGCGCCGCCGTACCACGTCACCGCCCGGGACTCGCGCCGACTGTCGCTCAACATGATGGAACTGGAAGGCGTGATGCTCACTACGTGCGATCCGGAACATCCGGAATATTCAGTGCGGGCGAGTTCGGCCTCGTTGCAGGACAACAAAATCCTGCGCGCGAAACATGTGCGTTTCCAATTCGGGCCGGTGCCTTTCTTCTGGTTCCCGTATGTGCGCGCAAACCTTGAGGAGCTGGCCAAATTCGAGTTCACCCCGGGCTGGAGTTCGGACAACGGGCCGTTCCTGCTGACCGCCTACAACCAGCCGATCAACGATACCTTCAAAACCCGCACTCACGTGGACATTCGCCAGAAGCGCGGGCTGGGTATCGGTGAAGACCTGCTTTGGAAAGACCCGCATCAGGGCGATTATGCCGGCCAACTGCGGTTGTATTACGCCAACGACCGCCGCCCCTGGCACGACGAAAAACAGCAGAAAGAACGCGAGGAGCTCATTGACGAAAACCGCTACTGGGTCCAGTTGCGCGACCGGCACAACGTCACCGACCGCGACTACCTGATCACCGAGCTCAACTACGTCAGTGATCCGTGGCTGCTCAACGATTTCTTTGACGACGAATACCAGAAGAACGTGCAGCCCGAAAACCGCGTGGTGCTCTCGCACCGCGGCGATCACTACACCGCCGGAGTGCTGCTGAATCTGCGGCTGAACGATTTTTACGAAAACGTGGACCGCTTGCCGGAAGTGTTCCTCAACTTCAACCGGCAGCAAATCCTCGACACGCCGCTTTATTACGAGGGCGGCAACACGCTGAGCTACCTGAGCCGCGTGTATCCTGCGGGCTCGCCCAAGGAGCGCTATGATTCCTTTCGTTTCGACACCCGCCACATGCTGTATTGGCCCGGCCGCTATTTCGGCTTCTTGAGCCTGATCCCGCGCGCAGGCTATCGCGGCACGTTCTATTCCGACTCGCTCGCGACCACCATCGTCACCAATGTTGTGCCTATCACCAACGAGCTGGGACAGGTCATCGGCACCACCAACCGTGTGGAAAAGATCATCAGCGATGACTCTGCGGTGTGGCGGAACCTGCCGGAACTGGGCGCGGAAACCTCGTTCAAAGCCTACGGTGAATTGTATGACGGCCCCACCGGCATCGAGGAAGATGAAGACCTGCGCCATGTTATTGAGCCCTACGCAGACTACACGCTCCGCTTCGAGCCCAATGTCAAGCCGGAGGAGTTGTGGCAGTTCGATTCCATTGACCGCCTGGATGAACGCAACGACCTGCGCCTCGGCCTG
>MWEZ01000134.1 GCA_002071335.1 Verrucomicrobia bacterium ADurb.Bin018 | reverse complement strand
GTGGAAAAATCGGCAGCAAAAGTTCCACACCGTGGAAAAGTTTTTTCCACACTGTGGAAAAATCAGGCCCAAAAGTTCCACGCTGTGGAAAAACGGGGCCAAAAAGTTCCACACAATGGAAAATAGACGAGTGCCGAGCCCAAGTCCGCAGGACGCCGGGCGAACGCGAGTTCTATAGCGGCCGGCACAGCCGGACGAGCCTGCGAGCCATAGCGAGCGCAGCGGCAAAGTTTGCCGGATTTTCCACGCAATGGAACAACTTTGAGGAAAGTGTATCCCGCGCGGGCGGGGTTTTCCACACTGTGGAAAAATGAGGCGGATGGATCTTGCGGCTACTGAACCCTGAACCCTGAACCCTGACCTCTGACCTCTGCCGCCGAGCGTATCGCGAGGCGGCGGTGCGGCGATGCGGGTTTATGGGCCGTGGGGGTCCACGCGGTAGAAGGCGCGCGGCTTCACGTTGGTGCTCCACTTGACGTTGAACATGCTCTGGCTGGCGGCGTTCAAGGTGTGCGTGAAGTTGGTGCTGGTCCATGAGTTGATGGGCATGAGCAGGTTGGTCGTGAAGCGCACATAGAAGTTGGTGACCGGGTCAAAGAAGTCGTTGCCTTCGGTTTGCAGAATTACGTTGGTTGTGCCCAGGACCATGTTGGTGATGAAAATGCGGTCCGCAATCGGGAATTGGTGGTGGAACGGATGGAGTTCGGCGCCGGCCCAGTTGGTGTACACGGTGCTGAGGTTGTCGTTGCCGTCGTCGGAGCCGAGGAAGACGGGTTGTACGCCGGCCTTGTTGGGATAGACGGCAATGAAGTATTCCATCGTGTCCAGACGGCGGTAGGTGCGGGGTTGAATCTGCGCATACACATAGCTGTAGCCGTCGGCATCCTGCGAGCCTTCGCGGAGGGACATGGCGACCTGAGTCCACGGGTTGCCGCTGTCACCCAAGCGGTGATAGAGCGTGCCGGTGGGGCTGAGATAGGCATTGTTGGTGTAGCCGTAATAGACGCCGACGATGTCCCAGTTGGCGGCGTTGAGCGGGTCCAGCATGTAAAACGCCGCGGCCACGTTGGTGTTGAGCGGGGTCACTTTGGTTTGCTGGTCGTGCCAGGCATAGGCCCACACATTGGTGGGCTGGGGCTCTTGCAGCACTTGGCCGTCGTTGGGTTCGCCGATGGTCAGGTCGCCCAATTCCCAGCCGAAATCTGGGTAGGCGGAGCCGGTGCCAATCAGGCCGACGGAGTTGGTGTCTTGCGGCGTCTGGCTTTGCGGGATGCGGTCCGCCCCGCTGGCATAGCCCACGTAGGACAGGGAGTAGATCAGGTTGCCATACAAATCCACCAGCCGGATCACGCCCACGCCATCGTGGATGTGGTCTTTGTATTCCACCGCAAACGGCTGCACGCTAAGCGGCACCAGCGTGGTCAGGTTTTGATTAACCGGATTGCTTCCGGCCAATTCGGCATCGCCAATCACATAGAACCCGAATCCGTTGTTCTGGTTGCTCAAGATGGTGCCGTTGGGAATGGTGTAGGTGGCGTAGATGGGCTGATTACTGTTGGCGGCAATGTCCAAATCCGCGCCCAGCGCCAGTTGCAATTTCCAGCCGCTCAAGTCGGAGCCGGCCAGCCCGCAGATTTCCACGAACTCATGGTTTTGACCGGTCCAAGCAAAATAAGGATCTTCATCCAAAAACACAAACGGTTCATTGGTGGAATAGGAGGCGTAGCCCAACTCATTGATCCAGACTGAGCCCTGCTGCACGGCGGAGATGAAGTTGGTCCGCGTGGCGGTGGTCAGTTGGTTGGTGGCATAGCCCGGCAAGTTGGTCACGGCGCCAATGCCGGCGTATTGCACAGTCACGGTGTACATGATGCGGGTGCCGGCGGATTGGCCCGGTATCGTGCTGGTGGCGACGTAGTTGCCGAAGTGTTCGCCGGGCACCATCGGCACGGTGTTCCACGCGCCATTGGCGATGCGGTAGCGCCCGGTCACCGACACAATGGATGCGCCGTAGCGGGTGACGATATCCGCGGCCAACGTCAGGGGGGTGTCCACCAGCGGCGCGGGCGACAAACCGGGCACCACCATGACTTCCGGTCGCGGTTGGGGCGTGCCGATGCGGATGTCATCCACCAGCACGCGGGAGGCGCCGGCGCTGTGGTACAGGCGCACGTAGTGGTTGCTGGTGTCGTAGAGGAACAGCGTGGTGGTTTCGTAGGTGATGGATTGAATGTTGATCGTGGCCAGCGTGGTCCATGTGGTGCCGTCGGGCGATACCTGCATCTGCAGGGTGGGGTTCGTATCGCTGGCGGCCCACTTGCGGGTGCGGAAACTGACCGGGCCAAGGCCATCGCGCAGGTAGGGGCTGACGATGTAGTTGCCCACCACGCTGTTGAGGCGGGCCACCTGGCCGACATCCGCGTTTTGCGAGTCCACAATGCAGTCGGTGATTGCCCAGCCTTGGAAGAGCGACACGCCGGTGCCGTATTGGCTTTTCACGGGCCAGCCATCGAAGTTCTGGTTGCGGTAAATCATCGGCAGCCGGATTTCGATGCTGTCCACAATGGCATCGGCAAACGGCTTGGACGGATCGCTGATGATGCGCGCCTGCGCGTTGGGTGCATCCATGAACAGCCAAGCGGAAAAGGTGGTGCCCGTGGTGGCGGTGAACGAAGCCTGCGTGGTCCAGTTGGAGCCCGCGTTGGTGGTGGTTTGCAAGACCAGATAGGCAGTCTCGGAGAAGTCCGCCGCGCGCGCCCAGAAGCGGGTCTCGCCCAGGCCGCCATCAAAGGACGGCGACACCACGCAACTGTTGCTGGCGCCCAGCAGCGCGGCGCGGGTTTGCGAGAGGCCGTTGGTGGTGATGCTGGCATTTTGGATGGCCCAGCCATAGCGCGCGTAGTTGCCGGGAATGGTGTAGGACGGGTCCACCCAGCCCAGGAAATCTTCCGTGCGGCGCGTGCCGGTGAGTTCGCTGATGACCACTTCGTCAATGCGGAACCGGTTGGTGGCGCCGCCCGTTTGCCGGATGCGCAGATAGGTGGCATCGGCCCGGTTGATGGCGGCCACATAATAGGCAAAGTTGCTGGCGGCCACGCTCGCCAACGTGGCGTTGGTGATCCACGGGCCGGATTCAGATGACGCGGTTTCAATGACCATGGTGACGGCCGGGCTCATGGATTCAGTGCGCCACCAGAAGCTGACATCGCCCACGCCGCCGGAGAGTTCGCCACTCATCAGCGTGGCGTTGGTGTTCATGATCAGGCTATAGCCGGCGGGGGTGTAGGGCTGGTTGGGGTCAATGTAGGAAATGTCGTGCGTGCCCAAGCCGGTGAAATCGTCCTTGCCGGAAATGATCCACTCTTCCACCAGCGGGAAGGCGGCAGTGACGCTGCTGACGGTACCGGTGAAGATCGTGCCCTTGCGGGTGAGGGTGTGGTCTTGGGTGTTGCGGCTCCATGCCGAGCCGGTGGCGTTGGTGCCCACCTGCCCAACGCGATCCTTGACCGTGCCGGACGCTCCGCCCTTGCGCAGCACGATCACATCATCGCCGTTGAACGTGAGATACTTGTTGGTTTGCAGGCGCAGTTGGCCGGTGATGGCGTCATCCGGCTTGTACTCCGCAGGGGTGGAGGGACGGCCCACCACCAGGGTGGTGCCCGGCTGCAACACGCCGGAGAGCGCGATGGTGACAGTGGCCGTTGTGGAGCCGTTGTCGTACTGCTGCAGCACGTAATTTTGCGCGGCCAAGTCCAGGTTGCTCAAGGTGCCGTTGTAAATCTCGATGGCCTTGTTGTTGCCGGTGCCTTCGATGTATTGCGAAATGAACACATCCGCCGCCGGGCGACCGGGCTGCACGTTATATACCGTTTTGCCGCTGGTGATGGACCAATCCGGGGCAAAGGCGCCGTAGGATGCCAACGAGCCCCACGAATCAAAGTTCTGCGAACGCGAAGCCACCACGCGGAACTCCGCATCATCCACCTGCATGGTGGCGCCGCTGTTGGTGGTGGCGCCGGAGCAGAGGAACACCACGTGCGCCTTGGTGGCCGTATTCGGCGCGGCGCCTTCCACGGAGTATTTGACCCAATTCGTCGTCAAACTGCTGATGTCACGAATGACATCCGGCCCGGCGATGCCGTTGGTGACGTCCAGCCACTCAATTTTGATTTGCATGGTGCTGGCGGACCAGTTGGGCGTGGCCTTGAGCCAGGCCGACGCGCTGTAGGTTTTGCCGGACGTCACCGCCACGTCTTGGGCGAAGGAGCCGTAATCGGTCCACTCTTCGAACCATTTGCCATGCACGGCCCCGCACCAGTTGCCGGCGTGCGGACCAAACCCATCGGCGACCCGCTTGGGCCACGCCTGCCACGAACCCCAGTCCACGGCGTCGCCGCCGTCGGGCTGCGTGGTCAGTTCAAAGCCGGGGTTTTTCAACAGGTTGATGCCGGAGTTGTCGGCATACATCCGGCGGACGGAGAACGCGCCGGAAACGTGGTCAAACGTGATGCCGTAGCGCCCCGGCGTGACGGCGTTGATGGTGGCATAATTGGTCAACGCGTTTTGCATGGTGCCGCTGACCGGCAGCGTGAAGTTCGGCGTGCCGTTGGTCACGCCCCAGATGGCCGCGCCGTTGTTGGCCGCAAAGCGCAGCGTGACCGGGCCGTTATTGGTGATGTGGTAATCCGCCGTCCACTGGCTACTGTTGCCCACGCGCATCATGTTGGGTGGCGGCGCGGCCATGCTGATAAAGTTGCCCTGCGCCGCCATGGTGGTCACCACCACTTCCTGCGTGGCCGTTTGCACAATACTGAAACTGGCGTTGCTGACGTTGAGCGTGAAGAAGAAAGTGCCCGGTGCAAAGCCGGCGAGCGTGAACGATGATTTGCCGCCGGCGTTGCCGTTGGTGATGGGCCAGGCCAAGGTTTGCGCTTCCGTACCGCCCCACTGGATGTTGGGGTTTTCGTCCGGCTGGAACTGGAATGCGGTGGATGATTCCAAGGTCAGCGAGCCGCTCCAGAGATAGTCCTGCGGCGCGGGGTGGTTGGTCAGTTGGCTGTTGATGTTGGGCTGCCAGTTGTTGAAGTCGCCCACCACTGCCATGTTGGCGAAAGCCGGCAGGGGCAGTGGCGAAGCTCCCGCCCATTCCATGCGGAACTCCAGCGTGGAGTCGTTGAACGTGAACCGGTACAACCCCGGAGTCAGATCGGTGAACGACAGGTTGCCGCCGCCGGGAACCGGCGCGCGGCCCACGGCCGGCACGCGGGCGACCGCCGCCGCTCCACCCCAGTTGGTGGTCCAAGTGCCGTTGGCCGTGAACTTGAATTCGCCGCTGCCGGAGGTGACTGTCTGCGTGGTGACCCATGTATTATTTGCCACCAGCGTCATGTTGGGGGTCGAAGACCACACATTGGTGAATGCCGAGCCCGCCACGGCCATGGAGGAATATGGCGAGGAGGCCGCGCCGGCCATGCCCGCAGCCCCCAACAATGCCATTGCGATGATTCCGGCTTTTTTCCTCATGGTTACCTCAATCCGGGGTGGGGCATATCATGTTTTACCCCTATAAACAATACTTCGTTTGGTATCTGTTAGCAAGAAGCGCGCGTCGCTTTTCGGCGTCCGGGTTTCCCTTCCCCGGCATTGGTCGGCGGCGTCCGGGCAGCCGGCGCCGCGCCACATTTCTATTGGCCGAAGCGTGCGGGAAACAGTAGATTCACCGTGGCAGTGAATGCGCGAGGAGTGCAACCATGAAGAAAACGGCATTGGCAAGCTTGTGGATTTTGGTGGGGCTGGCGGTGACCGCCTGGGGCCAGGCCACGCTGCCGACCTTCCATTCCGGTCCGTGGTACGGGCAGCCACTGCCAACCGGCTGGACGCAAAGCGGCTTGGGCACCGACTACAAAACCGATTATGACAAAGATGGAGGCTTTGCGGCCAAATTTGACGGTTCGGGCGACTGGCTGCAAATCCGCTACAATTCCGCGGCCTCAACGGTGTCCTATTATGCCATGGGCAATGGCACCAGCGGCGAGTACGTTTACAAGGTTCAGGAGTCGGTGAATGGGGCCTCGTGGACGGATGTGGTCACCTTCAACTCCGGGAACCCTCTGCCGACCAGCGCCCCGGCCCAATACACGAACAGCCTCAACGCTGCCTCCCGTTATGTGCGCTTTATCTATGTCACGAAGGCCACCGGCAACGTGGGGTTGGATGGCGTGCTGGTTTCCGGGCCCTCCCTGCCGACCATCACCTTCACCCCCAATGGCACGAACAGCGCGCCGGTCAGCAATCAGTTCTCGATGGCGGTAGCCATCACGCCGGGCGGCGCGGGGCTCAAAAGCTGG
>MWEZ01000133.1 GCA_002071335.1 Verrucomicrobia bacterium ADurb.Bin018 | reverse complement strand
GGATGGTAGAGGCGGAGGGGCTCGAACCCACGACCCACTGATTAAGAGTCAGTTGCTCTTCCAACTGAGCTACGCCTCCATCAACTGCGGGGGCATCCTACCCCACGCGGGAGGGGATTCAAGTTTTTTTTGTGCGCTTTTTTTCGCGGATGGAGAGTTCGGGGTGGTTGGAGGAGACCACGCTGTCGGCGGGGATGCTTTCCATGAGAAAGACGTTGGAGCCGATGATGGAACGCGCGCCGATGACGGTGCCGCCGCCGAGGATGGTGGCGTGGGCGTAGATGATGACGTCGTCGCGCACGGTGGGGTGGCGCTTGATGTGTTTGACGGGCAGGCCGGTGGCGCCGAGCGCAAAAGAGCGCGCGCCAAGGGTGACGCCCTGGTACAGCTTGACGCGGTTGCCGATTTGCGTGGTTTCGCCAATGACGACGCCGGTGGCGTGGTCAATGAAGAACGAGCGGCCGATGCGCGCGCCAGGGTGGATGTCGGTGCCGGTCTTGGTGTGGATCCATTCGCTCATGATGCGCGGGATGATGGGCACGCGCAGGTTATAGAGCTCATGGGCCAGGCGGTGCGCGGCAATGGCCAGCAGGCCGGGATAGGAGAGCAGCACTTCCGCGAAAGTGAGCGCGGCGGGGTCGCCATCGTAGGCGGCCTGCGCGTCATCAATCAGCAGCCGGCGCACTTTGGGCAGCGCGGCGAAAAAGGCGGTGAGGATGCGGTCGGTCTCCCGGTCGAGATTGGCGACCTTGGGCGGGCGGACGCCGGCGGTGCGGGCGGCTTCGCCGATCCAGCGGTAGGGCAGGGCGCGGCGAATTTCGCGGTGCAGCAGTCGCCAGGCTTCGCTGAGGCGGCGGATGAGGAACACGCCGAGTTCGGAGCCATCGGCCAGGGAGGCGCTGACTTTGCCGGGGAACATGACATCGAGCAGCACGCGCAGGCCGTCCACCACGTTCTTGGGGGCGGGGCTGTGGGTGAGCACGGCGGTGGGCGCATCGAGCGCCTCACAGTTGAAGAGGCCGACCAGTTCGCGCGCGGTGCGGCAGATGTCCGCTTCCGGCGCGCCCATGGCGCAGCGCGGGGAGATTTTTTTCTTTTTCATTGGCAAGTGATGCTGGCGGTGGCGACGAATCCTTCGGAGGAGACCGTGAGGGTATCGGTGCCGGCGGCCAGGCGGGTATAGGTGATGGAGTTGCCGGTGGTGGCGGAGAGCGAGCCGCAGGATGCGTTGCTGTGGGTCCACGTGTAATTGCCGGAGCCGCCGCTGGCGGTGAAGGTGCGCGTGGAGTTGCCGATACTGAGCGTGGCGCTGGTGGGCGAAATGCTCAATGAAGTAATTGGCGTGTTGGTGCTGGGCGCGGAGACAGCGGCGCGGGCGAAGATGCTGCCGGAGAAACCGGGTTCAATCCACGTGGCATCCATGGTGGAGTTTTGATCGGCATAGCGCAGGGAGCCGGCCACATTCACGTGGTTACCGGCGGTAGTGGTGCCTTCCAGCGTGAACGAGGCGTTGCCCTCGTTGATGCTGGAGATTTTGCCGGTCCACGTTTTGTTGGCGTTGTCGTAGCCTTCCAGCACGGTGCCGTACTGCAGCAGGCGCAGCCACGTCAGTTTGACGCCACTTTGGCGGTTGGTGGGGAACACCAGCAGGTCCACGTTGGTGCCGGCGGGCAAATAGAGCCCGGAATAGTTGTAGATTTTGCCGGAGTTGTCGGAGGGTACGGCGGTCGTGCTATCCACCGAATCCACATCGCAGCCGGCCAGCGCGCCGGCCATGGCCAGCAGGAGGCCGCCCAAAAGCATCCAACCCGACACCGTACGCAGCGTTTTCATAGCGGGGTTTCCTTGTTGCATATCCTTTTAGCTTCCCCCATCCGGGGCCTTTTTGCAAGAGTGTTCGCGGCGGAGGCTCACGCATGACAGCTTACCACATCAACGATATTTTGATCACCCCGATGGAATTGGCGCTGCGGGTGGACGAGCTGGCGCGGGAAATCGCGGCGGGCGGGCCCAGCGAAAACCTGGCGGTCATCGGCATTTTGCGCGGCAGTTTTATTTTCCTGGCGGACCTTGTGCGGTGGTTCGACCACAACGGCCTGCGCCCGCGCATTGATTTCATGATCATGGAAAGCTACGGCAAGGGCACAGCGCCCGTGCGCGAGCCGGTGGTCACGCGCGATTGCAGCATTGACCTCACCGGCGCGGACGTGGTGGTGGTGGACGACATCCTCGACACCGGCCGCACGCTCCAGAAGGCGGTGGCACACCTGCAAGCCAAGGGCGCGCGCTCGGTGCGCACCTGCGTGCTGCTGGACAAACCCAGCCGCCGCGTGGTGCCCTGCCAGGCCGATTATGTCGGTTTTGCCATTGACGACCACTTTGTGGTGGGCTACGGCCTCGATTACGCCGGCTACCACCGCGAGCTGCCGCACATTGCCAAGGTGACCTTCACCGAGTAGATTGACGGCATGCGCACGTTCCTGAAAGCCACGTGGGCGCGGGCCTATGCCGCCGTTGGCGGCCTGCGCCGCCAACACGCCGGCAAGCTGGTGGTGCTGACCTTCCACCGCGTGCGCCCCGCCGGTGAGCAGCCGCCCCCGCGCCCCATGCGCAACCTCGAAGTGGATGCCGACGACTTCCGCCGCCTGCTGTGCTGGCTGTGTGCCCGCTACCAGCCCGTGGCCTTGGGCGATTGGCTGGACTTCGCCGCCGCTCCACCCGCGCCCTCGTTCGCCATCACCTTCGATGACGGCTGGGCCGACAACGCCGACCACGCGTGGCCCATCCTGCGCGAGCTACAAATCCCCGCCACCATTTTTCTGGCCACGGGCGCGGTGGCCGAACGCACCCCGTTTTGGTGGCAAACCACCGGGCTCAGCGATGCGGAAATTGAACGGCGCAAAACGCAGCCCCCCGTGCCTGCTGGCAACGCCGCGCCCAGCGCGGATTTTTTGACGTGGGCGCAAATCAACGCGATGGGCGCGGAGGGACTCATCACCTTTGGCGCGCACGGCCACCGGCACCTGCTGCTGGATCAGGTATCGGCCGCCGATGCGCTGGCGGATATCCGCCAATGTTGGAGCCTGCTGCGCCAGAACGTCCGCGCCGGGTTGCTGCCCGTACTGGCGTGGCCCAACGGTAACGCGCGCGACGATCTCACCCCCGCGCTGCAAGAGCTGGGCCTGCGCGCCGCGTTCAGCGCCGCCCGCGGCGCAGTTGCCACCCCTGCCGCCGCGCGCTGGCGGCTGCCGCGCAACAATGTGGACCGCCAATTATCCCGCCAACCGGAGCTTTGGCCATGGCTGATGATGCGCGCCAAATAGCCCTGCTCGCATTTTTCCACAGCGTGGAAAAAAATTTATCCCGCGGGGGCGGGATTTTCCACAGTGTGGAAAAATTCCCCAAAGTTGTTCCATTGCGTGGAAAAGTGGCCCCAAAGTTGTTCCATTGTGTGGAAAAATTCCTGAGAGTTTTTCCATTGCGTGGAAAAATCGGCGCAAGTTTTTCCACAGTGTGGAAAAATCTGGGATCATTGTTCCACAGTGTGGAAAGTCCCGCCCGCGCGGGATGAAAATATTTCCATAGTGTGGAACGCTGGAGTGGAGGAGCGATGGACGAGGTAAAATGGGCATGGGTGCTGCTGGTGGCAGCGACCTTGGCGCTGTTGATCCGGCTGGCCATGTGGTTTTTGCCGGAGCCGGGCTGGCGCTCGGCCAAGGTGACGCAGGCGGCGGAAGTGTTGTCCTCGGAAACGGGCGTGGTGGAAGAAGCCGCCGCGCCGTTTATCGCCACGCCGGAGCCAGAAGTTGCCGCAGCGCCGGCGGTGGCGGAAAACATCGCGCGTGAGCCCGCGCCGGAACCGGCGGTTGCTGAGCCCGCGCCCACCGCGGTTGAACCCGCGGTGACTGAACCCGCGCCGGTCGTGCCGCCGAGCCCGCCGCCGGTCTATAACTTGCGGCTCACCCGTTGGGGGATGTCGCGCGCGGATGTAGAGGCGGCGGAGCTGAATGAACCGATCCGCGAGAACGCCACCACGCTGGTCTATGCCACCACCACGCTGGAGCTGCCGTGCGTGCTGACGTACTATTTTGAGGAGGGGCGGCTGACGCGCGCGCGGCTTTCGTTTGCCGATCCCGATGGCGTGGATATTCCGCCGCTGAACGCGGCGCAGGCGCAGCGTCGGTTTTTATTTTTGCGCGAGCAGTTGCGCAGCCGCTACGGCCAGCCCGTACAGCGCACCTTCCACCAGCCGCGCGATGTCTCCGGCTTGCAGCGCACCGCGGAACAGCAGGAGGAGCTGGCGCAGCAGTACGACGTGGAGATTGCCGAGGCCGAGCAGCGCTTGCAAAAACAGCGCGATGTGCTGACCAAGCGCTTCCGCCGTTGGAGCAACGCCAAGGAAATGGTGGAGCGCGGCCTTGCGCCGTATGAGCGCGACATCCGCGATTTGCGTCAGTGGAAAAAAGACGCGCTGGCCCGCGCCGACCAATCGCGGCGCGACATCCAGGCCCACCGCAGCGCGGATACCGCGCAGCCACTGATTGGCGTGATGCTGGCGCGCTGGCCCTATGCGCGCGAAGCGCAGAACATCGAGCTGCGGCTGGATTGTCGCGGCAGCTCACCGCGACTTGACGTGCGCTACGAAGCCGCGCCCAAAGCAAGCGGGTGGGGCTACTTCAACGACCTGTGACGCGCGGGTCGGACAAAACCTTCCCGCCGAGAAAACGGCTGGAAGGTCTGCGACCATTCCAGCCCTACAATCGAACCAGATGCTTTTGTGGGCCGGGAACGGCTGGAAGGTTTGCGACCGTTCCAGCCCTACAATCGAGCCGGATGCTTTTGTGGGACGGGAACGGCTGGAAGGTCTGCGACCATTCCAGCCCTACAATCGAGCCGGATGCTTTTGTGGGACGAGAACGGCTGGAAGGTCTGCGACCATTCCAGCCCTACAATCCAATCCGCAAGCAGTTTTGGGCGGGCGCTTCAGGGGGCGAGAGCCTTGGCGGGCCGCAGGATATTCTGCACCACGAGGGCATCGCGGATTTCGCGCCGCGAATGGAGGCGCATGCGTAACGGCTTGCCGACTTGATGCGTGCGATCCGCGCCGGGCAGCACGATGGCCGGCAAACGCAGCAAGCGCAAATCCATGGCGTGGAGCCGCGGCAAAATGACTTGCGAATGGCGCGTGGCAGCGGCCATGGCGGGGGCGTCATCCACGCGCGTGGCCAAGCCGGTGGCACCGGCCGCGCCGATGGCATCGGCAATGGCCAGGATGTCCGCCTCGTGGGCGCGGGCGTGGCGTTCCGCCGCTGCGCGCGCGGTTGCCTTGGCCGGCGCGGCTTTGCGCAGCGTGGCGCGTGGCGCCATTTGCGGCGTGGGCATGGCGGTGGCCCGTGGGCGAGACGGCGCAACCGGTGCCGGCTTGGGCGGGGGCGCCACCGGCGGGGGCGGCGTGCCCGGAATATCCGCGCCCAGCCGCCGGAAAACATCCAGCAGTTCCTGCTGGGTGGGATCGGCGGCGGGACGCGCGGGGGGGCGCTTTTGTTTTTGGCGCGAGACCTTGAACTGAAAGACAATCCAGAACACCACGGCAATGCCCCAGATGACGACATCCAGCAAGGATGTGGCGTCATCCGCCGCCAAGACGATGGGCGGGTGCCAAAGCATCAGGCTTGCGGCGGCTTTTCGCCTTCGGCGAGGGATTCGCGCATGGAGGTGTCGGCCATGATGTTCTGCATGCGCAGGTAATCCATCACGCCGAGTTTGCCTTCGCGCATGGCGGTGGCGATGGCCATCGGGATTTCAGCTTGCGCCTCGACCACCTTGGCCTGCATTTCCTGAATGCGCGCGCGCATTTCCTGCTCGGCGGCCACGGCAGTGGCGCGACGGCCTTCGGCTTCGGCCTGGCGCAGTTTTTTGTCGGCCTCGGCGCGTTCGGTTTCGAGCAGCGCGCCGACGTTGGCGACTTCGCGCGCGCCGGAGACGCCGGCCACGGAGACGTCGGCAATGTCAATGGAGACGATTTCAAACGCGGTTTGAGAGTCGAGGCCGGAGATCAGCACCTTCTTGCTGATTTCGTCCGGGTTTTCGAGGACGTCCTTGTAGCTTTGCGAGGAGCCGATGGCGGAGACGATGCCCTGGCCCACGCGGGCGATGATGGTGTCTTCCGTGGCGCCGCCAACGAGGCGGGCGAGGTTGGCGCGCACGGTCACGCGGGCCTTGACCAGCAGGCGGATGCCGTCCTTGGCGACGGCGTCGAGCATGTTGGCGCCCTTGCTGGGGTCGGGGCAGTCAATCACCTTGGGATTTACGGAGGTGCGCACGGCGTCATAGACATCGCGCCCGGCGAGGTCAATGGCGGCGGCGCGCTGGAAGGAGAGCTCGATGTT
>MWEZ01000132.1 GCA_002071335.1 Verrucomicrobia bacterium ADurb.Bin018 | reverse complement strand
GCGGCCACGCCACGGATTCAATACCTCTGGCAGTACTAATCGCTTCCGTTCCGCCGCCGAGGCGAGGGGGGAGGGCTCAGCGCTTTTCGGTGCGGACGGCGGCAACAAATTCCGCCATGCGCTTCATGGCTTCGCGGATGTTATCCATGCTCGTCGCGTAGGCACAGCGCAGGAAGCCCGCGCCGCATTGACCGAACGCATCGCCCGGCACCACCGCCACGCCTTTTTCTTCGAGGAAGCGCAACGCGAAATCTTCGGCGGAGATGCCAAGATCGCCGATGTAGGGGAACGCATAAAACGCACCAGCCGGTGTGTGGCAGGGCACGCCCATTTCCGCAAACGAGGCAATCAGGTAATTGCGCCGCCGGTTGTACTCCGCCACCATGTCGGCCACGGCGGAATCGCCGCGCTCCAACGCCTCGGCCGCGGCCTTCTGGCCGGTGGTCGGCGCGCTCATGATGGCATACTGGTGCAGCTTCATCATATTCTCGGAAATCTCCGCCGGGGCGCAGGCATAGCCGATGCGGAAACCGGTCATGGCCCACGCCTTGGACATTCCGTGCAGGAAAATCGTGCGCTCCTTCATGGCGGGTATGGAAACAAAACTGACATGCTTGGAGTCGTAGGTCAGCTCGGCGTAGATTTCATCGGTCAGCAGCAGCAGATCATGCTGCACGCAAAACGCCGCAATATCTTCCACATCCTGCTTGGCCAGCACCGCCCCCGTCGGGTTGCAGGGGAAGTTCAGCATCAGCACGCGGGTCTTCGGGGTGACGGCTTTTTCCAGCATGGCGCGGGTCAGGCGAAACTCGTCTTCGCGCCGGGTTTCCACGCAAATGGGCACGCCGCCGGCCAGAATGATGCTGGGCCGGTAGCTGACGAAGCATGGCTCGTGGTAGAGCACTTCATCGCCCGGGTTGATGATGGTGCGCAGGGCCACGTCAATGGCCTCGCTCACGCCCACGGTCACGAGAACTTCCGATTCCCAGTCATATTCCGCGCCGAACTGCCGCGCGACATAGCGACAGATGGCCTTGCGCAGCGCGGGGTCGCCGCGGTTGGAGGTGTAGTGCGTGGCGCCGCGCTCCAGCGAGAACACCGCCGCCTCGCGTACTGTCCAAGGGGTATCGAAATCCGGTTCGCCCACGCCCAGCGAAATCACGTCCTTGCGCTGCGCGACGATGTCAAAAAACTTGCGGATGCCCGAAAACGGGAGTTGCCGGACGTGCTCCGCCACTCGGCTGCGTGTTTTCATGGTTTTATAGTATGTAGAGAATTACGGGCTGATCTGGAGGCGCTCATCCACCTTGTCGCCATCCATCAGCACACCGTCTTGCTTGTAGGTTTTGAGCATGAAATGCGTGCCAGTGGATAGCACGCCATCCAGCGTGGAAAGTCGTTCGCTGACGAACGAGGCCACTTCGCGCAGGTTTTTCCCCTCCACGAACAGGAGCAGGTCATACTTGCCCGACATCAGGTACATGTTCACCACTTCGGGGAAGCCGCTGATGCGCCGCGCAATGCGGTCGAAGCCGCCTTCGCGTTCCGGCTGCACGCGCACTTCGATCACTGCCGTCACGTTGTCCTGTTGCAGCAAATCCTCGTTCACCAGCGCGCGGTAGCCACGGATGGTGCCATTTTTTTCGTACTCCGCGATCCGGGCCGCCACGGCTTCCGGGGTCGAGCGCAGCATCCGGGCGATGTCTTCCAAGCTCGTCCGTGCGTTTTCTTGCAATATGGTCAACAGTTCATCCATGACTACCTCCCGCCGGCACAGCCGGCTGAAAGCGCGAACCCTACCAAGCCGTCCCCCCCAACGCCAATGAAAAGATCAGGCAATTTTGGCTGGTTATTGGCCGGCCTAATCCAGCAGCGCGCCGCGCGGTCCGGCCTTGTCGTCCCAGTTGCGCGGCTTTTGCGCGCTGATGGCGGCAATTTTTTTGGTGGTCATCTGGATGCCGCGCGTTTTGGGCGTGCGGATGGCGACTTTCTTGGGATCGAACTCCTGCTGATGGATTTGCTGTCCCTTGCGCGGCGCGTATTTCACGTAGAGCGTTGCGGGTTGGGCATCGGAGAAAAAGTGGCAGATGGCCGGCTCGCCCTCGGGCGCGCAAACGTATTCCTTGTTCTGGATCACGCCGCCGAACGTGAAGCGCTTGAGGTGGCTGATTCCATCGGCCTCGTAAACCAACGTCATGACTCGGTCGCGGTCATAGATGGCGGCATAGACGAGGTCTTGGTCCACGAACAGCTTGGCAGGCGGGGGGATCACGCGGTAGCGGCAGTCCTTCCACACCAGAATGATTTTGTCGTAGGACGAGCAGCGGAAGAGCGGCTCGCCGCCGCCCACGTCGTAGCCGAGGTAACCTTTTTCGCGGTCGAAGACCACGGCATGTTCTTCGGCGGTCAGCTCGCGCACTTCAATGGCGTCAAAGCGGGCCTCGCGCGTTTTGCGCGGGAAAAGGTCGGCGTAGTCGCGGTAAATACCCTTGAGGTAGGTGATGGTGAAGCGGGTGACGTCGGTCAGGTGCTCTTCCACGGAGGCGAGATCGGCGAGCAGATCGTCTTCCTCTTTGCGGGACTTGTTGATGTCGTAGAGCGAAATCCGGCGGATCGGGATGGCCAGCAGCATGTCGAGATCGGCGTTGGTGATGTCGCGCCGGAGCTGGTCGCGAAAGGGGGCGAGGCCGTTGAGGATGGCCTGCCGGACATCCGGCGCGGTTTTGCATTCCTCGATGCGCTTGTAGATGCGGTTGACGATGAACAGCCGCACGAGGGAAGCCGCGTGGAGGGCTTCATCAATCTTCTTGCGCTCGATTTGCAGTTCCTTACGCAGCAGCTCCACCAGCCGCCGGGTGTTATGGCGCAAAATCTCGTGTACGGAGAGCTCCACCGGGCGCTGCTCATGGATCACGATGGGCCGCAGCGACAGCGACACCTCGCACTGGGTGAACACATAGAGCGACTGAATCGCCTGCTGGATGTCGGTATCCGCCGCCAGCGCGATTTCGATTTCCACCTTTTCGGCGGTGTAGTCGCGGATGGCCTTGGTCTTGATTTTACCCTTCTTGGCGGCATCCTCGATGGAGCCGATCAGCGCTTCGGTGGTGACACCGAAGGGCAACTCGCGGATGACCAGCGTGGCCTCGTCCTTTTGGTCAATCACGGCCCGGCAACGCACCTTGCCACGGCCTTCGTCATATTCGCGGGCATCCACGAGACCGCCCTGCTGAAAATCGGGCAGCAGCTTGAACGGCTTTTTCTGCAGAATGGCAATTTGCGCCTGGATCAACTCGCCGAAATTATGTGGCAGGATGCGCGTGGACAGGCCAACGGCAATGCCCTCGGCGCCGAGCATCAGCAGCAGCGGCAGCTTGGCGGGCAGTACCACCGGTTCCTTGTTGCGGCCGTCGTAGGAGGGGATGAACTCGGTGAGGTCGTCGTTGAACAACTGCGTGGCGGCCAGATCGGTCAGCCGGCATTCGATGTAGCGCGGCGCGGCGGCCGGATCGCCGGTGTGGATGTTGCCGAAGTTGCCCTGGCCCTCGATCAGGTAACCGCGGTTGACCAACGTGACCAGTGCATCGCCAATCGAGGCATCGCCGTGCGGGTGATACTGCATGGTATGGCCGACAATGTTGGCCACCTTGATGAAGCGTCCGTCGTCTTTTTCGTGCAGTGCGTGGAGAATGCGGCGTTGGACGGGCTTGAGACCATCGGCCAGCTCGGGGATGGCGCGGTCGCGGATGACGTAGGAAGCATACTGCAAAAAATTGCCGTCCATCAGCCGGCGCAACGGGCCGTCGCCGATGTCGGAATCGCTGACGGGCTGCTTGCTGGCGGCGGGGATGCTGGGGGGCGTGCTTTTGCCCCGCGCGGGGCGAGGGGCGGGCTCCTCGTCGTCGTCAAAAAGGGAAGATTGTCGGGTGTCGGTCATGGGGTCAACGAGCGGCCACTATACCCACGCGCCGGAGGGCGCACAATAGCCAATCTCGACCGCGTGGCGGCGCGGACGCGGTGCGGACTTTGCGCGGCGCGGGCGGTGTGCTACAACCGTTCCACACTGTGGAAAAAAGTTTTCCACAGTGTGGAAAAGTTTTTTCCACGGCGTGGAAAACGTGAGCGAAGAAAGGTTGATGTGATGAGCAAGCAGAAGGCCCAGGCGCCGGAGGTGATCAGCAAAGCGGCGGCGGCCCGCAAGATTGTGGCGGTGGCGCAGGAGATCCATGACGACATCGTCAAAAAGCGCAAAAAGCCGGCCATGAGCTTTCCGGTGCGCTCGCTGGCGAACGTGAAATATGACGCCAAGCGCGGGCATTTTGAAATCCTGGGCAAGCGGGCCACGCGCACGCTCTCCTACAACACGGTCAAGGCCTTCGCGCAATCCATGCGGCTGCTGGCCACCACCAAGAATGACCTGCTCGATCGCGACGACATCGCCGGCAAGCGCGAGGTTTATTACAACAGCAAGGGGTGGGGCGAATGCCGCTTCGACGAACAGCCCGAAAGCGACGCGCTGCTGGATGACATGGAGGCCATGCTCGGCGTGAACCGCGAGCAACTGGGCTACATCCCCGAAGAGCGCGGCGGCGATGTCTGCGGCGAGCTGACGGTGATTGACCAGGACCCGCAAACCGGCGCGGACGTGAAAATCAATTGCGCCAAGCTGGGCAGCGGGGCGTGGAGCATTCCGTCGCGCGTGGAGCACCTGCGTTTTGAAACGCGCGCCAAGCTGGTGCTGGTGGTGGAAACGGCTTCGCTGTTTCAGCGCCTCGTGCACCACCGCTATTTCGAGCGCGCCAACTGCGTGCTGATTTCCATGAGCGGCGTGCCCACGCGCGCCTGCCGGCGCTTTATTCGCCGGCTGGCGGATGACCGCAATCTGCCGGTGCTGGCTTTCACCGATGGCGACCCCTACGGCTATTGCAACATTTACCGCACGCTGAAGGTGGGCTCCGGGCAGGCCGCGCACATCAACCGGTTTTTCTGCGTGCCGCAGGCGCATTATCTGGGCGTGACTCCGCAGGACATCCTCGATTACCAGCTCGAAGACGCCACGCACCCGCTCGAAGAGGTGGACATCAAACGCGCCAAGGATGCGTTGAAAAACGATCCGTTCATCCGCCACCACAAGGAGTGGCAGCAGGTGCTGGAGCAGATGCTGAAGATGGGCGTGCGCATCGAGCAGCAGGCATTTGCCAAGCACGGGCTCAACTTCGTGCTGGATACCTACCTGCCGGAAAAAATAAAAAAAGGAAAGTTCCTGCCGTAAACGGCCGCTTTCCCGATTTCAATGGTGGATTTGGAAGCGCCAATGGTCATTGACCGTGAGAGCGCCATAATGCCGTCAGGGAAGCAACTGAAGAACAAGGCCAAGAGCAAGCGAGGCTCCGGTGCCCACGGCCGGTTGATCCCCTAAGCCTTCCTTGGACTGCCATGCAGGTTCGCACCGGGCAGATAAAACACAAAAATGACTCATCTTAAAAGTGTCCAGAGTTTATAAAGTCTGGACATTGCCTTCAAAACGGCCAATTAAAAAAGCTCGATAAAATATACGCATCAAATTGCATATGATTGAGATGTGAATATTTCAAAAAATGCCCACAGTTTATAAACTCTGGACAGCATGGTTAAAATAGCAAAAAAGAAGTTGGTTTGCCGGTGGCCGTTTTCTCATCACAAAACGGACAATCCAGCCACTGAAAAAAGCGAGGAACCGGTAAACGGCAGGCGGGGAGTCAGGAGTCCAGCGGCAGGTTGGCTTGGAGCCCGCCGGGCAGCGCGTAGCGGTTGGGCGCGGTTTTGCGGATGAGCGAGTCGTTCAGCAGCACGGCGCGGAGGAAGCCGCTGCCGCGCTGGCAAGCCGGTGGCAGGCCCGCGTTGAAAGCGGCCACCAAAGCCCGCAGCGACATCTCGCCATTGGCCGCGAGGACTTCGCGCAGCAGTTCGGGGGTGTCGCGCGCGGCCAGTCCGGCGCGGTCGTCCAATGTGAGCAGGGTATCGGTGCGGTGGCGCAGCAGGGCGCGCAGCAATGGGGCGAAATCGCTGGCGCCGGCGGGGCGCGCGGCCTTGGGCAGGCGCGCGGCCAGCGTGGCCAACGACTGCAAGCCGGGTGCGGCGACCAGTCGGTCCACCAGCGCTTTTTCCGCGCGCTCGATGGCGGTGGCGGCATAAAGGCTGAAGAAATCGCGGTAGCGAATCAGGCGGCCAGGCACCAGTTGTACCAGCAGCAGAAACGCACCCACCGGCGACGCGCCACCCCAGATGGGCGCGGCTTGCGCGGCGACTTCCGCCGGCTCCAGCACGCCGCCGCCCGCTTGCAGCGCGGCGGTGGCGGCGCGATAAAACGGCTCGGCCGCTTGCAGGGGCAACGCTTGCCGCAATGTGCCCAACGCCAAGTTGA
>MWEZ01000131.1 GCA_002071335.1 Verrucomicrobia bacterium ADurb.Bin018 | reverse complement strand
CCCATGAACTGCGCCGCGCATAGCGGGCGGAGTGGGGCTCGGTGGCCGGGTGCGGGGCTCGCCGCCCGCCCCCAGCAGTGCGCCCTCGGCGCACAAAGGGGGCCGGAGCCCGCCAACGGCGGGCGGAGTGGGGCGGCGGTGGCGGCGGTGCTGGCCATCTGCGCCGCCAACTGCCGAGGGCTGGCGCGACCACTGCTCCGCTGGGGGCGTGACGGCCCGGGGGCCGGGGCTGGGCGCCGTGCGCGGGCGGGACGGAAGGACCGCCCAGACGGTCGTGGAGATCCGCCAGATCTGCGCCGGCGCGGGGAATGGCTGGCTGATCGGGAAAAATAGCCCCAGAATCGCCGGAGAATCGTCGGCGGCTGGTGGGCCATGTCTCGGGCTGGGTTAACATGGCGGTCGTTCTGGGGGCGGCTGGGCGGCGGTCTGTGCGGGGCCTTGCGGGAAAAGCTGGGGCCGGTCCCCTCTGGCTACACTCTGGCTACGTTGCAGGGTGTTGCACGGCTATCGGAAGTCGTGAAAATACGCATATTTCTTAGGAAAAACGGGCTTTTCGGCGACTACGGATCAGAAGGTTACAGGTTCAACTCCTGTCAGGTACGCCATATTGTTGCCGGCGCACAGCTCGCCGGCCTTTTTGTTGGCAGGCAAACCGGGCGCGAGTTGCCTCGCGCCGTAGCGCCGGCCGAGGTTTTATCGCGTCACTCTTGTGCCGGAGCAGCGGACTGGGCCGCGGCCTGATAGCGCTGAAGAGTATCCGCTATTTCCCGATCGTTGGGCGCCACCCGCGCAGCCTTTTGCTGCCACGCGAGCGCTTCGGCGACTTGGCCGGCATCGAACAGAGCGCGGGCATACGTGTCCAAAATTTCGCCGCGGCGCTCGGCGGTCAGTTCCACCGCCTTTTTGGCGAGGCGCGTGGCAAGGGGGAGGTCACGGTGTTGGACGTCTTCGCCGGTCAGAATGTGCCAGGCAATTTCGTTGAGAATGCCCGGATTGCGGAGATCCAAGGCTTCCAACTCGGCACCCATTTTGGCGGCTTCTTCGGCAGAGCCCTTGGGGCCGATGGCTGCAAGATATTGCTCGATGGTTTTCATGGCCTTTTGCCGGGTTTCCATCTCCACCTTTTGTTTGTGCACCAGTTGGATCATGTCTGCCGTGACGAATGGGGTGCCGTCGGGCCCCAAGTTACCAACGTCGGCTTGGAGCGCCTCAATGGCGGCGCCTTCCGCGGCCACTTCTTCATCGCTGGCGCCTTCCATGAGCTTGACCACGAAGTTCTGGACGCGCTGTTCCGCATCGGCCCGCTGGCGGACGGTCTCAAGATTGAAGGTGCCGGCCGTGATGGCTTGCAGTGTTTCCTGCAAATCGCCCATGGGGTGGCCGATCCACGCGATGCGTCCTTGATGCACCACAAAGGCCGCCGGAATGCCGTTTTGCCCGGCGGCTTCCATCCAGTTTTTCGCCATAAACCAATTGGTGGTATCCATGGCGACGGCGTAGTCCATTTTGCTGCCCATGGAGTTGACGAACTCGGTCACCCGGGGGGCGGGATCAGCGCCGCGCTCCCAGACATTCATGCCGATGAAGGTCACGTTGGTAAATTGGCGGGCCATTTGGGTCAGGTGCGGGATGGTGGAGCGGCAGGGCCCGCACCACGTGGCCCAAAACTCCACCACATAGGTTTGGGCAGGATCGAGCGCATCCACGGGGCCATGCTTGACCCACTGCGCGGCTTTCAATTCCGGGGCCGGATCGCCGACTCCCAAAGCAAATGCCGCGATGGGCAGGAGGCCAACAGTTACAACAGCAAGAAGCAGGCAGGCGAATTTCTTCATGGCGGCAGTCCTTTGGTTAGGGGTGGGGGGGGCAGCTCAACAGAGCCATTCAACGCCACAATACCCGGCGAAGCAAGCGCGGAATGGCTGGCCCCGGGTTGGTTCAGCTCACCGCGGTGGTGGCTCAAATGGCGCGGGCGGCCAGGAAATCTTTGACCGCACCGGCGTGGTTTTCAATGACCTCGCACCGGGTCGGTGCATCCTTGAGCGCTTCCAGTGTAGGGTGGTGTGCCAAGTCTTCGCCGGTGGCATCTTCAATGGCCTCGGGGAATTTGGCTGGGTGCGCGGTGGCGAGGCAAATGAGCGGCTCATCCAGCTCATTATATTGCTCGGCCACGAACACGCCGGCGGCCGTGTGCGGGTCGAGCAAATACGAATGCTTTTCGTGGTAGCGCTTGATGGTGGCCAGCGTGCGCCGCGTGTCGGAGGTGCCGGCCACGATTTCCAAGTCCACGTGGCCGTGCTCATCGCACGGAATGGACATGCTGCCTTGCAGCGCGAAGGTGGTCATCAGGCGGGCCACTTCGGTGGGGTTTTCGCCAACCTTGTAATAGAGCCAGCGCTCGAAGTTGCTGGCCACTTGAATATCCATGGACGGGTTGACCGTGGGAACCACGCGCCCGGTGGCATAGACCCCGGTGTTAAAAAAGCGCGCGAGAATATCGTTCTCGTTGGTGGCCAGAATCAGGCGGCGGATGGGGAGGCCCATGCGCTTGGCATACCAGCCGGCAAGGATGTCGCCAAAATTGCCGGTGGGTACCGCAAATTGCACCTGCGCCGAACGGGTTTGCGCCATGACGCGAAAGGCCGCGTAAAAGTAATACACGATTTGGCTCAACACCCGCGCCCAGTTGACGGAGTTGACCGCACCCAAGGCGTGGGCGTCGCGGAAGGCCAGATCGTTGAACAGGGTCTTCATGATGAGTTGGCAATCGTCAAAGCTGCCCTTGACGGCCAGATTGAAGACGTTGTCATCCAGCACAGAGGTCATTTGCCGTTCTTGCAGCGCGCTGACCCGGCCATGGGGGTGCATGACAAAAATGTGGATGCGGCGCTGCCCGCGTACGCCGCAAATTGCGGCGGAACCGGTATCGCCGCTGGTGGCGGCCAGAATGTTGAGCCGGCCGTCGCGCTCTTCCAGGATCTCGGCGAAAAGACGGCCCAAAAATTGCAGGGCAATGTCTTTGAACGCCAGCGTGGGGCCGTGAAAGAGTTCCAGTATGTGTACTGGGCCTACCCGGCGTAGTGGGGTGACTTCCGGCCGGTCGAATGTGGCATAGGCCGCGTTGATCAGCTCGCGCAGGCGCGCTGGTGGAATGTCATCCACGAAAAGCCGGATGATTTCAAAGGCGAGATCGGGATAGTCCAGATCGGCCCAGCCGCGGAGCTGGGCGCTGATGTCGGGAATGCGGTCGGGAATCAGCAGCCCGCCGTCGCGAGCGAGGCCGGTCATAACGGCATCTTTGAACGTCAGCGGCGGCTGGTTGCCGCGGGTGCTCACATAGCGGATCGGTTCCATAGCCGCGCATTTATAGGGTGTGCCGGGGAGGGCTGCAAGTGTTTTACAGTTACCTCAAGGCAGCGAAATCCCGAAGCCCAAAAATTGCGCGGACAAAAAGAACGCAAAAATGGCAATCATGGCGAGGGCTTCGGTGCGGACAAACCGCCCGCCGCTGGTGACGAACATTTTGAGCAATACCCCCGCCACAACGAGCAAGGGCAAATCACGTTGCACAATGATCGGCTCCACCGGCAGCGGCAGGATCAGGGCCAACGCGCCCGCGACGGCCAGCCCCGTGAAAATGTTGGAGGCATAAATCTCGCCCAACGCCACATCGGCATGGCGATGAATCACCGCGCCGAGCGCAATGGCCAATTCCGGCAGCGAGGTGCCAAAGGCGTAGAACGTCACGCCGATGAGCAGATCGCTCATGCCGAGGGCTTTGGCCAGCGTGGTGCCGTTGACCACGATCCAGTTGGCGCCCAGCACAATCATGCCCAAGCCCAGCAGCAGCAAAAGAATGTCGCGCCCCGGATGCGGTACAACCGCCGCGCTGCCGGCTTCGGCTTGCCGCTGCTGTTTGGCTTCCATCAGGGTGCGGTGGAAATACGGCAAATAGGCCAGCAATAGGACCAGCCCGTCGCCACGGCTCAACTGACCATCCAGCGCCAACACCAGCAGCAAGCCCGCCGAGAGTATCATCCAACTGGATTCCCGTTCGCGGATGGTCGGGCCCACCACAATGGGCCGCCACAGCGCGCACAAGCCCGCCACAAACGTCAGCGTGACGAAGTTGGAGCCCACGATGTTGCCCATGGCCGCGGAGTGCTGCCCGCGCAACGCCGCAAACAGCGATACGCAAAACTCCGGCAGGGAAGTCATAATGGCCAGCAACAGGACGGTGATGACCAAGGGCGACACGCGTAGCCAAGCCGCCAACTTGGGCACGCGCCGCAACACGGTGGAAGTTCCGGACCACAAGAGTCCAATCCCCGCGGCAAAGAGTAAAACAGCCGAGATCATGTGCGCCTCGGAGCAAAGGGTGGCCATGCAGGACGCGGATGGGCAAGGGTAGGTCGCGTTAGCGCGGGTTTCGGTTGTCCACTCATCGTTTGTTTCCTCGTCGGCTGGTGTTCTTACCTCATTCGCTTGCCGTGCCGGCCGACGAGCGTGGTGCCCGAGGCGGGACTCGAACCCGCACGGCCTTTCGGCCAAGGGATTTTAAGTCCCTTGCGTCTGCCATTTCGCCACCCGGGCATGGGGTGCCAAGCGCAGGGGGGAGTATGCCACAACCTTGGCGCAGTTCAATCCTACGGCAAAGCACCGCGGACTGGCGAGTCGGGAGAACCCTCAAGCCCCTGGTTGGAGCTTCTTATCTGCCTCCAAATGCAATCAATAGCGCGCGTGATTGTGGAAATGTCGCAGCCTTTGGACTCGACGAATCCGAAGCAAGCGTCTTGATCCCCAATGTCCAGTTTGTCATGGGCCCCGTAGGCTCGTATGATGAGACTTGTGATATGATGCCTCCGCAACGCTTCAGTTGGTTGCCATCCGCCGTAGGGAACCAGTCCGATCTCGGATAGATACTCGACTGCTGCAGCCACGTCTTGTGGCGCAAAGACCACAGGCTCGGAGGCATCCTTCAATTCTCTGTATGTCGCCTCGTTTGTGGCTTGCTTCAGGTATTGGCAGAGGAGGGCAGCAAATTGGCCTTGGGATACCGGGGCTGGAGCAAGAATCTCAGGATTTACGATATCGTCGCGATCTGTTTCCGCGCGAGCTGTGCCAAGGAGACCAGCGAGGAGAACTGCAACTATTGGCATCGTCAATGTTCTCATTGTGTTTCGCGCTAACGTCAGCGATCACCGGCGGTGCCTTGTGCGCCGAACGGTGGAGCGCCCTGTTCGATCCGCCCTACTCCCGGATCACAAACAGTTTCTCAACACCCCACCACAGTCCTTTGAATAAGTAGCCGAGCGGCCCGAGAATGGTTTTCCTGTTCAGACTCAATCTAATCGTTGCGTAATCGACTTGCCCCTTGAGGGACTTGATCCGGCCCTCCATTGAGTCAATGTCGGCCTGCACCCTGTTCAGTTCCGTCTCGATGGACAGGATATCTTTGACCTCCGTAGCTTTTTCAAGGAGCTGCTTCAGTCTGTCGCGTAGCACGATCTTGTTCTTCAGCCTGGCATCAACGTCAATGTAATCTTCCGTGATATCCTCTCCCGTCACATTCCGGTAAGTTACGGTGCCGATCGTCTCCAAGTCCAACAACGCCGTCTTAAATGCCTTGGCTGGGATACGAAGTGTCAGGCTGGAGGATTCCTCTCCGCGATCGGATTTTTGCTCAATAAACCCGCCGGCTCGTTCGGCCATTGAACTGGCTTGGTTTACTGCATTGCTGATGTTCCATACTTCGATACTCAGGTTTGCCTTCCAGATCAACATTCTCTCAGGTCGCACTTCCTCTAAATCGACGCCAGCGCCAGAACGTATGAGCGGCGAGCCGCTTGTCCGCTTCGCGTAGGTAGTGGCACAGCCAGAGAGAAGAACCATCGTCATTAGACCGGCAAGGATTGCGAATATTCTTTTCATCCTTCCTCCTTCTTGATCGAACAGTTTCATGGACGAAAGCGGAATTGCTAAAGCCACAGCGAATCATCTGGTGAAATCCTAGTTGGCATTCTGCAGCAAGGTCAATTGGAAAAGCTAAAAATGCCGTGTGGTTGCCGTAGGATTCGGGATTTTCTTTTGTTCGCAACTGTGCCAGTGTTACTAAATGCACTGGGATGCCGGTCAGGACGGAGGACGATGAGCATGCGGCGATGGACGGGAATTTTGCTGGTGGGGATGATGTGGTGCGCGGGGTGTGCCAGCTTCCCGCCGCGGGGCGGTCATTCGGCCTGGGTGCCATTGCACAACGCCGCAGCCGAAGGCAATTTGGTTGGCACTATGCAACTGTTACAACGCGGGGTGGATGTCAATGCGCGGGATCCGCAGGGCTATACGGCGCTGATTGCGGCAGCCATCAACGGACGATTGAGCGTCAGCCGTTGGTTGCTCTTGCAGGGGGCAGACGTCAACGCGGCCAGCGCGGACGGCATGAATGCGTTGATGGGCGCG
>MWEZ01000130.1 GCA_002071335.1 Verrucomicrobia bacterium ADurb.Bin018 | reverse complement strand
CCACATTCTTCACCAACGGCGCCACGGCCGCTTCCAGCAGCCCCACCGGCTCGTGGATGCGCCATTCCTTGGCGATGTCGGTCTTGAGCAAGCCGAGCCAGCCGATCACCTCCGCGCCAGCCACCAATTCCAGGCCGCGGCCGGGCTCGCTCCAGGGGCGGTCGGCGGGGCGCAGCGTCACGTCCGCCACGTTCAGCGCAGCGGCTGCCTGCTCCCACACACCCTTGATCCACAAAAACATGTCCTGCTCGCTCACCGGCTGGAACTGGTCCATCCCGGCGCGCCCCACCGCGCCGGCCAGCCCAATGGCCACATGGTCGGCCTCCATCGGCAGGCTATCCGCGCCGAGGCGGAACACGCGCCCCGTCTCGAACAGCGCGGCTTGCGTCACTTGGCGCGACACATTCAACCCGATGGTCTCCACCATTTGCGGCAACAGCGCGTCGCGCATCACGGTGTGGTCTGCCGTCAGCGGATTCGCCAGTTTGACGCGCTGCGCGGCCGCGCCGCCGTCAAACAGGTCCAGCAAGCCCTCCGCCAAAAAGCTGTAATTCATGATTTGCTGCAAGCCGAGGCCCACCAGCACCTCACGCAGACGGGCCGCGGCCAGCGCCGGGCGGTCATCGGCGCCGGGCACGATGGTCGCCAATGGGCGCACCGCCGGCAGCTCCCGGATGTGCAGCCGCGCGTATTCCTCGATCAAATCGGCTTCGCGCGTCAGGTCGCCGCGGAACGTGGGCACTTCCACCTCGATGCGCTCGGCATCGCACGTCAGCACCTTGAGGCCCAGTGCGGTGAAATCCTTGGCGATGGCTGCCGGCTCGGGTGCGAGCCCCAGCAGTGCGTGCAGCCGCGCCGGGCGACACGTCACCCGCCACGGCTGAGGCAGCGGCGCGTGGACATCCACCACGCCCATCAGCACCTTGGCGCCGGCCAGCTCCACCATCAATTTTGCCGCGCGGCGACTGGCCACTTCCGCCAGTCCAATATCCACCCCGCGCGCGAACCGGTACGACGCATCCGAGAGCATGCCCAGCTTCTTGCTGGTGGCGCGCACCGCGCCCGCGCGGAAGCTGGCGCTTTCGAGCAGCACGTCCGTCGTGCGCTCGTTGATGCCGCTATCCTCGCCGCCCATCACGCCGGCCACAGCCATGGCCCTTTGGGCATCGGCAATCACCAGCATTTGCGGTTCCAGCGTACGCTCCACGCCATCCAGCGTGAGAATCTTTTCGCCGGGGCGCGGGTGGCGCACCACAATGCGCCCTTCGGCCAGCAGCTTCTGGTCGAACGCGTGCAGCGGCTGACCATACTCCAGCATCACGTAGTTGGTGATGTCCACAATGTTATTGATGGCGCGGATGCCGGCGGCCTCCAAGCGGCGCCGGAGCCACTCGGGGCTGGGCCCCACGCGCACATCATGCAGCACACGCGCGGTATAGCGCGGGCAATCGGTCAAATCCTCCACGATCACGCTCGTGGCCTTTTCGACGGCCGGATGCACCTCCGGCAGGTTGGTGTCGGGCCATTTGACTTCCGTGCCATAGAGCGCGGCCACTTCGCGCGCGAGGCCCAACAGACTCAGGCAGTCCGGACGATTCGGCGTGATTTCCACTTCCAACACGGTTTCCGGCGGCCCCAGCACTTCGGCCAGCGGCGTGCCCGGCGCCCAATGCGCGGCCAATTCCAGCAGCCCCGTGTGGTCCTCGGAAAGCCCCAGTTCATCCTCGGCGCACAACATGCCCTCGCTCGCCACGCCGCGCACCTTGCGCTTGGCGATGGTGATGCCGCACGGCAGCGCGGTGCCCAGCGGCGCGAACGGATACTTGCCGCCCACCGCCGCATTCGGCGCGCCGCACACCACGGTGGTTTCCGCCGCCGCGCCGTAGCGCACGCGGCAGAGCGTCAGCTTGTCGGCATTCGGATGCTTCTCGATGCCCACCACTTCGCCCACCACCACGCCCGGCACGCCGCCGCCCACGCGGCGGATGCCTTCCACCTCCACGCCGGAAAACGTCAGACGCTCGGCGAGCCCTTCCGGCGTATCCGGAATGTCCACATATTCTTGCAACCAGCTCAACGGAATATTCATGGCGAGTCCTCAGAATTGGGCCAGATAGCGCACATCGTTTTCGTAGAGCCGGCGGATGTCATCAATGCCGAAGAGAATCATCGCCAGCCGTTCGATGCCCATGCCGAAGGCGTAGCCCATGACCGCCGCGGGGTCATAACCGGCCAGTTGCAGCACATTGGGGTCCACCATGCCCGCGCCCATGATTTCGATCCAGCCGCTCTGCTTGCAGACCCGGCAGCCCGCCCCGCCGCACATGTGGCAGGAAAAATCCACTTCCACGCTCGGCTCGGTGAACGGGAAAAAGTGCGTGCGGAAGCGCGACTTCACGCCCGGCCCCATCAGCTCGCGCGCGAAGTGGTCAATATCGCCCTTCAAATCGGCGAGGCTCACGCGCGTGTCCACATAAAGCCCCTCGATCTGGTGGAAGTTGGCGCTATGCGTGGCATCCGTCGTATCGCGCCGGTAGCAGCGCCCCGGACACACAATGCGCACCGGCGGCGGATGGCTTTCCATGTAGCGCGCCTGCACCGCGCTGGTCTGCGTGCGCAGCAGCAGCCCGCCCGGCAAATAAAACGTGTCCTGCACATCGCGCGAGACATGGTCCGCCGGCGTGTTGAGCGCGTCGAAATTGTAATACTCCGTCTCCACGTCCGGCCCGTCCGCCACCGTGAAACCCATCCGCCGGAAAATCTCGCTGGTGCGGTCAATCAGTTGCTGGATGGGGTGCCGCCGTCCCTGCCGCGCCCAGCGCCCCGGCAGCGACCAATCGAACGCCCCCGCCTTGGCCGCCTTGGCCGCCGCCGCCAGCGCCGCCTGCCGCGCCGCCACTGCGGCCGTCACCGACACCTTGAAGCGGTTGAGCGCCTGCCCCAGCGCCGGCTTGTCCGCCGCCGGCACGGCCTTGAGCCCCTGCATCAGCTCCGGCAACAGCCCGTTGCGGCCGATATACTTCACCCGCAACGCCTCCAGCGCCGCCAAATCCGCCGCGCTGCCCAGCGCCGCCAACGCCGCCGCCGTCAATCCGTCCACTTCCTCGATGTTCATCTTGCTCCTCAACTCCACTTTTCCACACTGTGGAAAAAATCTTTCCACACCGTGGAAAAAATCCGCAAAGTTTTTCCATTGTGTGGAAAAACCGCACCAAAGTTTTTCCATTGTGTGGAAAAATCGCGCAAAGTTTTTCCATTGCGTGGAAAAATCCGGCCGGTTTTTCCACACTGTGGAAAATCCCGCGCCCGCGGGATGAAATTTTTTCCATACCGTGGAAAAATGTCCGGCCATTTTTCCACACCGTGGAAAAATGAAAAGCCGAAAACACGCGCCGGCGCCGCTTTTGGCTTTTCTTCCGCGGGGCGAAACCGTAGTTGTTGACGCCATGAATTGCCCCCTGCCCACCTCGCGCTACGACACGATTACCCTCGCCCACGGCGGTGGCGGCACGCTGACCGCCAGCCTGCTCAACGAGATTTTCCTACCCGCCTTCGGCCCCCCCGCCCCCGCCCCCCACGATGCCAGCGCTTTCGCCATCGGCCCGCAACAACTGGCCATCACCACCGATTCCTACGTGGTCCAGCCGCTCTTTTTCCCCGGCGGCAACATCGGCTCTCTCGCCGTCAATGGCACAGTGAACGACCTGCTCATGGCCGGCGCGCGACCTCGCGCGCTGACCGCCAGCTTTATTCTGGAAGAGGGCTTGCCGCTGGCCACGCTGCGCACCGTGGTGGACACCATGCAACAGGCCGCGCAAGCCGCCGGCGTGCGCATCATCGCCGGCGACACCAAGGTGATCCACCGCGCCAACGGTGATGGCCTCTACATCACCACCACCGGCGTGGGCGACATCGTCACCCCCGCCCCCCTCGCCCCGGAGCGCATCGCCGCCGGCGACCAGATTATTTTGACCGGCGATCTCGGCCGCCACGGCATCGCCGTCATGGCCCAGCGCCTTGGCCTGACGTTCGAGCCGCCCGTGCAGAGCGATTGCGCCGCGTTGAGCGCGCCGCTGCTGGAACTATTCGCGGCCGGCATTCCCCTCCACTGCGCGCGCGACGCCACCCGCGGCGGCCTCGGCGGCATTTTGTGCGAGCTGGCCGCCGCCGCGCAACTGGCGGTGGAGATCAACGAAGCCGCCCTGCCCGTCGCGCCTGCCGTGCGCAGCGCGTGCGAGCTGCTGGGGTTTGATCCGCTCTTTGTAGCCAACGAAGGCTGCGCGGCGCTGTTCGTGGCGGCGGCGGATGTTGAACCAACACTGGCCATCCTGCGCCGGTACGCCGTCACTGCGCAGGCGCTGGTGATCGGTCAAGTGGCGGCGGGGCGCGGCGTGACCGCGCGCACCGCGCTGGGCACCACGCGCCGCCTCGTGCCGCCCTCCGGCGAACAGCTCCCGCGGATTTGCTAACGCGCCGCGCCTAGTCGTGCTCTTCGTAGAAGACTTCGCCCGTCTGCCGGTGGGTGATGCGGAAATCTTCCACGTGCAGGTTGACGTCGCTGACAAACGTCAGTTGCGTGTGCCCGCGTTTTTCGAGGTCAATGAGCACCTGCTCATCTTCCTTGCGCAGGCGTTCCATGATCATCGGGTTGATGGCAATTCGCAGCGGGATTTCGCCACGATGCTGGTTCTTCTTGATGACCTCCAAAATGCGCCGCTGGATGCGCACGCTCATGCTCAGCGTGGAGAGCACTTTGCCGCGCCCGTGGCAGTAGGGACAGTCGGCGTAGTTGGCGGCGCGCAGGCTTTCCTCCATGCGCTGGCGCGTCATTTCCACCAGCCCCAGTTGCGACACCGGCAGCACGTTGGTGCGCGCCTTGTCCTTCTGCAGCGCCTCCTTGAGGGTTTTGTACACCGCCGATTGATTCTTGCGCGACTTCATGTCAATGAAGTCAATCACCACCAGCCCACCGATGTTGCGTAGCCGGAGCTGGCGCGCCACCTCGCCGGCGGCCTCGGTGTTGACTTGCAGGATGCTTTCCTCCTGGTTCTGGCCGCCCTTGTGCCGTCCGGTATTCACGTCAATGGCCACCAGCGCTTCGGTTTCGTCGAAGATCAAATAGCCGCCGGACTTGAGCCATACCTTGCGGCGGAAGGCGTTTTCCAACTGCTTCTCCACCTCAAAATGCTCAAAGATGGGCGCGGCGCCGTCGTAGAGCTTCACGCGGTTTTTCACGCGGCGCGAGATGCGGCTGGTCATGTCGCGGATGCGCTCAAACACCGCGCGCGAATCAATGACAATGCGGTCAATCTCGGCGGTCAGTGAATCGCGCACCACGCGCTCGACGAGGTCGGGCTCGTGATAGAGGCAGCAGGGCGCGGACTGGTTTTTGATGCCGTCTTCGATTTTCTGCCAGATGTCGAGCAGGCCGCGCAAATCCCGGGCGAGACTGCTGGCGCGCACGCCCTCAGCGGAGGTGCGGATGATGAGCCCCACGCTGGAGGGAATGGGCAGGCGGGCCAGCGCCTTCTTGAGACGCGCGCGCTCCTTCTCGCCTTCGATCTTGCGCGAGACACCCTTGAGCTTGCTGCCCGGCATCATCACGAGGTAGCGGCCGGGGATGCTCAGGTTGGCCGTCACGCGCGAGCCCTTGGTGCCGATGGGCCCCTTGGTCACTTGCACAATGATCTCGCTGCCGGGCGGAAATTGCTTGGCCATCTCGCCGGGCTGAGTTTTCTTTTTGCGCGGCCGGTTGGCGGCCACGCCTTCCTCAGCCTCCAGCCGCGCGGCGTCTTCGGGAATCATGTCCCAGAAGTGAATGAACGCGTTTTTCTTGAGGCCGATGTCCACGAAGGCGGCTTGCAGGCCGTCCTCGATGTTCTGGATGCGCCCCTTGAAGATGCTGCCCACGATGCGCTCCTCGGTGGGGCGCTCGATGGCAAACTCTTCGAGGTGGCCATCCTCCATGACCGCCACGCGAGTTTCCAAACTCTCCGCGTTGACGATGATTTCCCGTTTGATTTTTTTGCCTAGTCCGATCATTTTCAACCATTCCCACATATTACACCTCGCGCGTTTTCCGACGCACATGAACACTTTGCACCAGCCCGAAGCCCGCCAGCGTGCTCACCATGAACGACCCGCCGCTGCTGACAAACGGAAGCGGTAGCCCCGTAATCGGCAGCAGGCCGATGGTCATCCCGATGTTCACGAAAACATGGCAGAACAACAAAGCGGCGATACCCGTCGCCAACAAGCTGCCGGCGGGATCTTTGGCCGTCCATGCCGTGCGCAGATAGCACGTCAGCAGACAGGCAAAAGCCAACAGCAGCACGCTGGCGCCAATAAACCCCTTTTCCTCGGCCAGCACCGGGAAAATGAAGTCCGTGGGCGCAACCGTGCGCGGCAAAAAGCCCAGCACGTTTTGCGTCCCATTCAACAGTCCTTTGCCCCATACCCCGCC
>MWEZ01000129.1 GCA_002071335.1 Verrucomicrobia bacterium ADurb.Bin018 | reverse complement strand
CGTTGAACTCGTCCCAGCCATAGCCGCCCTTGAGCTCCTGAATGACGTTCTCGATCTTGGCCCGGGGGCGATAGGTCCGCCAGATGTCCAAGGAAGAGAGAGTGTCATCGTTGGTGACCATGGCTCCATAGCGGTAGTTCCGGTGGTCCTCAAGGTCGGCGAACAAGGTGGGTTGCTTGCCGGTTGCCGTCGGCCGGGTTGGGATATGCTGGCGCACAAAGACCATTCGGCGCTCCCGTTTCCAAGTGCTCAGGCGTACGCGAGCACCCGCCATTTCAATTCCCTCGGCAACCGTTGTCCATGTGGCGGTTTGGAGGATGGCCCGCGTGACGTATTCACTCATGGGAACCGCGATGATGTAGGTATGGCCCCTTGCCTCCAAATAGTTCAGGAATTCCTCGGTGCAATAGCCGCAATCGGCCAGAATGCGGCGGATTCTCAAAAAGGTCGGCAGTCCGGCAATCGTTTGTTCGAAGAAGAAGATGATCTGATGAGCCGTGTGGGTGTTGCCGCTACGATTCCATTGGTTGACCAGATAGCCGTTATCGAGAGTCGCTTGCAAAGGGTGATGACTGGGGCGTCCCGGCTTCTTCGGATTGTACCCTTTCAAGGCTCCCTCCTGCTGCCCATAGCGGGTCAGAACGGAACTGTCGAAGTTGATGTCCGCCTCACCGATGCCCTCCAATTCCAATAGCTTGACACAAAGTCGGACGCAGGCCGCACGAAGGTGTTCGCAATGCCGCCGGGTGAACTTGCTGATAAAACGAGTCAGCACGCTGGAAGCGCGCGGCAGCCAGTCCACCCCAAAGCATTTGGCCATCACATCTCGTCCATGCATCCAGCCGTGCAAATCCGAAAAACGCGTCCCGCCGACAAGACTGGTCAATATCAGGGCCAGAACTTTCGGATAGATGCCTTTGGCGTTAGGCGAATGCTCTTCAACCAGAACATTCTGCTCGACCCATTCCCGAAACGAAAGCTGTTCCAGAAATTTGGCAACGGTCGAACAGGCCCCACCCCAAGCCGTCAGTTGTTTGTTCGTAAAGGTAATCTGGACTTGCCCAACCTGATTCCAACGTTTAAGGTTCATTTCGTGCTTCACTTTTTTGTGCTTCTTGCTTATTGGCGTAACAAGAGCACAGTGAAGCACTTATTGTGTCATAATCCCATCCAAACGCATTTTCCGGGATAATTCGGGCAAATAAACAGGTCGCCTTTCGGTAGCGTTGAATAGAACAAGTTGATATGCCGCCAAACGGCACCCGGCTCCTGCTTGTGCCTGGCAATTACAGCCCGCGACGGGTGAATGGATACGGCCTGCAGCCCTATTGTTCCGAGAGGAGCATCTGCAATTTCCACCACTCGGGAAATATTGAGGTTATGGACCACAGAAAGCAACCGCCCTAGAGTTCGCTCGCCGCCCATCAACTCGTGTTGGCCCATGGCTGTGTCATGAGGATGAGGGGCCAAGAAACGATAATAGAAGTTCCGCAAACTTCGACGCCACCCCGCAGATGCGGGCATTCCCGCGCGCGCAATACGCGGAGTTGTTACCGTCTCTGTGCTGCGCGGGTCGGTGCGCCATGATCCTTGGTAATGCAATTTGATCATCCGCCGTGATTCGGCCAAGCTGGTTAATGCCACCCCCGGATCATTGCGCCCGAACCGGTCATAAGCCGTACTCGCCGCCGCATTTCCCGTGATGAACAGAATGTCGTAGTCCCGCTGTGGCCGATATTGCTGAACCCGCTCTTGAAGCAGTCGAATGACATTCGTCACAAACGGTGCGCCCGGCTCGGCGGCAAATACCTGAATCATAATCCGCTTGGCCTCTTCAGGCTCTCCCGCCCGAATCGGTTCAAAGATGGCCCGCCGACACTGCTCGGGTGTCAAATCAAACTCGGTGAATAGGCGAACATTCTTCCCCGCCGGCGGGAGGTAAGCCTCCATTGGCACCAGCGGTGTCGTATTGATTTGCCAATAGAGTCCGCCAAAATGATGGACGACCACCCACCGTAATACGTCCACCAACATCACCGGCCGGGCAATGTTCCGCAAGGCCTCCCAAACCGCCGGGTAATATTGCTCGCACAACGCCTTTGCAGCCGGGTAAGTCCAGAGCTTCACCTCCATCCCCACGGCATATTTGCGCAGTAAATCTACCGGGGTGTGATCAAAGTCTTCCGGGTCCGTCTTCAGCTGTTGTTCCCGATCCCAGGGAAAATACATCAGATGGACGATGGCGGGAACACTCATGGGTTAGCACCTATCGTCAGCTTGTAGCGGATGTGCAATCTTCGCGCAATCTTCATAATGACCATTGGGTGGCATCACAGCGGGGAACTGACGCGAGTGGCGAAAGCGTACTATAAAAAAGTGAGGTGAGGTCTGGGTTGGCGTCGGTATCAGCGAGGCGGTGTCTGCCGCGTGGCGTTCAAAACGTTCGTGTCCTGGCCCATTGACCCAAGGACTTCCGCTCCTCGAAAGACAGAACAACCGCTGGTACTCCTCTCGCAAAACCGGAGTATAGCAGGTTACTTTCTTAAATAATACTCTTTATGATGCAGTATAAAACGTTCGAATTCAAGCGCCACTTGGACCCGCTGATGTGGCGGATTCCACTTCCGACGCGATCAAGTCGTGACCGGTTGGTCGCAGAAAAATAGCTTTCGTAGTTTCTGATTGGCATCGTCAACCGATTCTCCGGTGAGTAGCTGGACGCGGGCGTAACGGCGGCGTAGTTCCTGTTCCTGCTCTGACTGCTGCTGGGGCGTGCCGTTACTTTCGAACAACAAGGCCGGTGCAATACTTGCCGCAAAGGCAATAACCTCTCGCCAGTTCTTGATCCACATGCAGATGGACAGAAGGAAGACGATGTCCGCTCGCTCGTCGGGGAGAAAGTCCTTGAGCAGTTCCAGCGGTTCCCGGTCGATGTCAAACACGTAGTAACGAAGTTGACCACAGCCTTGGACTGCGGCAATTCGGTTGGCCACGTTGACCATTTTCGGATCGTAATCGACCCCCACACCACAGCGGAGACATGTGCCGAGAGGCAGCAACATGCCGCCTTGGTTACTGCCAATGTCTAGTACCGTCTTACCCTTGAAATTAAAGGGAGCAAGGTTCAAACGGTACTCAGGATCCCGCTGTCCGGCCAGGCGCACGCTGCCGATGGTCATAGAATGGTATCCACCCGGATACTTTGTGGCGGAGTAGGGTTTGCCGCCAGCCTTGGCGTAGTTGATTAAGTTCAGGCATTGGCGGACCTGCTGATGTGCAGGGGCGGCGGTGGGATCGAGAGGCTCCCGAACAAAGGGCGCAGGAGGCAATGTTGCGGGTTTCCCATGCAGCACACGCCATGCTTTGCGTAAGCACGGGCCTACCATCGGCAGGTTTCCAATTTTCTTCTTGAACGTACTAAAATTCATGCATGCTCCAGTTTTGTAGACCAGCAACGGATTGCCATTCATCCTTAACACTGCTCGATAAGCGCTGACAAACCAGATTGTTGCCGTTCAGGGATTTTCCAGGATTCTCCAAATGAAATGGACAATTGACCAAGGCGAGCTGTGCCGTAGAAAACGGCGGCAGAACCGAGATCAATATCAATGAAGTTCCGGGTAATATGTTCACAACCAGGAGCCATCCAGCCAGAATTATGGCACGCGGTCAGCGCGTCCATCCAATATGACCAGTCCAGACCCGAGCTTTTCCAGGTCCAATAGGCGATGTAATGAAGTGCATCATAAGCTTGGATGCCTGAAAGCATGAAGCAAGTTGGATCAATTAGATAAAAACGATCGGCAGACAGGCTTAAGATGTTTTCATGGTGCAAGTCACCATACATGGGGCCCACACGGGAGCCGTGTTTAGACGCTATGGTCAGTACTTGGCCGAGCTTAGCCTGTTGTGTGGCATTGAGGAAAGATTTTGTCATTTGCAACCCAACTTGTAGGTAAGGGAATGCTTCCCAGTCGGCAGGAATGCCGGGATGTGAATATCGTTTTAAGATGTCCAAGACCCGCGCCGCTTGAGGATGTTGTATGTCGGTCATGTCGGTTTGCGGAATTCGTTTCATTTGTAGGACAGGGCGGCGGCATTGAGTTGAAAAGCTGACTTGAGGCAGGTGGGAAGTTAATTCCTGACAGTGAAGCGCAATCTGGCGATATTTGTTGTACTCAAGCCTGACTGTGTTGGTTGAACCGATCCCGATCTTGTAGAAATGGTGGCGAGTGGTGATCAGATGGGCATTGTTTCTGGTAACGGCTTTCTCAATACGAAATGCATCCAATCCGATCCAAGGAAGCCACCTCCAGTGTCGACAGGCTTGAAAAGTCTGTCGATATTGAGCAAAGCGAAAAGGTTGCATACTATTGGGTATTGGAGCACAAGCATAAGTTGGCGCCACTTGGCTTACATCTGGCGAGGTGGTCAACATATTCTTGCGGGATGGAGTTACCATCATTTTCGAGCCGGATTTTATAAATCTGGAGCTTGGGTTTAGACCTGTACAGCCTTGAAAGTAGTTGCATAAATTTTCCTCCGTATCAGTCGAACAAGCAATCAGGTTTCCCCGTGGGAGTTAGTTCTCAACCCCAGGGAAAATACATCAGATGGACGATGGCGGGAACACTCATGGGTTAGCACCTATCGTCAGCTTGTAGCGGATGTGCAATCTTCGCGCAATCTTCATAATGACCATTGGGTGGCATCACAGCGGGGAACTGGCGCGCGTGGCGAAAGTGTCCAACAAAAAAGGCCGGGGCGGGGCCACGGCCTTGGGGAATCTGGGGAGGGTTATTCCACCAGATCAATCAGGTTGCGCACCGCGCTGTTGTCCTCTTGCGGGGGGGCGGGGTCCGGGTTGGCGCCGGTATCGGGCGCGGCGTTGTCGCCGGCGGACGCGCCAGGCGCGGCTTCGGGGCGCGGCGGGCGCTGATCGTTCCGCTCACGGCGTGGGCCGCGGTCACGCCGCCGCTCACGGCTGCCACGGTCACCCCGGCCATTGCGCTCGTTGCTGGGCAGGCCGGAGGGCAAAAACGCCTTGCGGAACGTACTGCTGCACAGCACGGCAATGCCTTCTTCCGTAGCACGGCTTTCGAGCGTGGCGCCGGAGCTGATCAATGCGGAGCCTTCGCTCTTGCACAGTTTGAGGGCCTGCTCCACCAGCTTCTCGCTATCGGCCGCAAAGTACACCTTCACGCCGTTGAACTCGCCGCCGTGTTCCACTTCGCGCAGGGGGCGTTCGCTTTCGAACACCGCATGGAACACCAGATTTTCCTGCTTGGCCACGCGGGCCAGCGCGTTGAGCAGTTGCACCTGCTCGCGCGGGGCGAGTCGCCGCCCGGTTTTCTCATCCACCAATCGCGCCGCGTCCACCACATAGGTGCGCGCATCCCGCCGGGCCGAACCATTGGACCCGCCGAAGAGCGATTTGATCGTATTCATGAAGCCCATGAGACTTCCATCCTTCTCTTGTTGTCTTGTCCGAAAACGACAATTGCCGCGGCCGCACTCCGCAACCAATCCCTTAACCCCGCCTGCTTGGCTCCGCCCCGATCGCTGCGCGCCATCCGTCGCAATGTCCTACACTTTTTCCGGACAAACTTGGGCCGCAATCTACGCTGCCGCCTGCCTGACCGCAAGCCCTGATTTCCCCGCGGACCAACTCACGGCGCGCACCGCCCCCCCTTTTCGGTTGATTTCCATGGCGGGCTGCGGCTAACTCGCCTCCATGACCTTCACGCTGTATTTGTTGATTGGCCTCGCTGTCGGCCTGACGCTGGGCTATTTGCTGGCTCACTTCCGTGCCGTTGCGCAAGTGGCTCAAGCCCGCGCCGAAACCATCCGCGCCCAAACCCAGGTGGAAATGCTGGAGGCGGCGCGCACGAAACTCACCGATGAGTTCCAGCGACTCTCGCTGCAAATCCTCGGCGAGCAGTCCGCTAAATTCACCCAGCAGCAGCGCGCCGCGCTCAGCGAGCTGCTCGGCCCCCTTGATGAAAAAATCAAGGACTTCAAGCAAAAGGTGGAGCATCTCCATTTCGAAGAAAGCCAGCAACGCAGCGCCCTGCGTCAGCAAGTGGAACTGTTGGCCACACAAAGCCAAGCCGTCAGCCAGCAAACCGGCCAACTGGCCACCGCGCTCCGCGGTGACAACAAGACCCTCGGCAACTGGGGCGAACTGACCCTCGAACGCCTGCTTGACGCATCCGGCTTGGAAAAAGGCCGCGACTACCAAACACAAGTCAGCGCCACCAGCGAGGGCGGCCAGCGCCAGCAGCCCGATGTCCTCATCAATCTGCCAGACAACCGCTGCGTAATTATTGACGCCAAAACTTCACTGAAAGACTACCTCGCGCACGTCAATGCCACCGACGAGCCCGCGCGCACCGCTACGCTCAAGGCCCACGCCGTCGCCTTCGATACCCACATCAACAATCTTGCCAAACGGCGTTACCAAAACCTTTTTCCCGACCGCTCGCCCGACTTTGTGTTGATGTTTGTGCCCTCCGAGCCCGCGCTGGCGCTGGCGCTTTATGCCCGGCCCTCGCTCTACGAAACCGCCGCCAACGCCAACATCATCCTGACCGGCCCCGGCGGGTTGCTGGCCACCCTGCGCCTCGTGGCGCAACTCTGGCGACAGGAAAACCAACGCCAAGCCATCACC
>MWEZ01000128.1 GCA_002071335.1 Verrucomicrobia bacterium ADurb.Bin018 | reverse complement strand
CAGCAAATGGCGCAGCGCGCAGCCCGCCGCAAACAGCACCAAAATGACGGTGGGGGCCAAAATCATCGCGGTGCCGAAATCGGGTTCCAGCAGAATCAGGCCGCCGGGTACGCCGACCAAAAACAACGCCAGCAGCACGGTCCAGAACGAGCGCGGGCGGATGGCCGGGCTGGCCAGCACCCGCGCCAACAACAGCACCAGCGCCACCTTGGCGAACTCCGACGGCTGCACCGGCACGCCGAACACCACCAGCCAGCGGTAGGCGCCATAAACTCTTTTGCCGAAGAACAACACCAGCACCAGCAGCGCCAGCGCCGCCAAATAAATCCACCACGCGTGGCGCAGCCAGAGTTTGTAATCGCTGAAGGCCAGCGCGGTGGCCACGCCCGCGCCCAGCGCCACCCACCAAATCTGCTTGATGAACCACGCGCCGACGATGCCAATGTCGTCGCCGCGCCACGAGGCGCTGTAAACAAACGTCAACCCCGCCGCAAGCAAGCCGGCGGCGAGCAGGATCGCCAGCCAATCCTGCGCCACAAAAAGCTGCCAGCCGTTGCGCGCGCGCTTTTTCATGCGGGCTCCTCGGCGGGCGGTTCTTCATCGGCCGGCGCGTTGGGGTCCGGCGTCGGGCGCAGTGGCGCGGCGGGCAGCGGCAGGTTCATGTGCTCCACCTCGTTGAACACCTGCGTGAGCAGTTGCTTCACGCGAGGCGCGGCGGTGGTGCCGCCGCTGATGCCATCCTCCACCAGCAGCGCCAGTGCGTAGCGTGGCTGGTCGTAGGGGGCAAAGGCGATCATCCACGTCATTTTGCGGCCCGCGCCCTTCACGCCATATTCGGCGGTGCCGGTTTTGGCGGCCACGACCACATTGGGCAACATGGCGCGCTTGCCGGAGCCGTCGGGCTGGTTGACGGCATCGCGCATGCCTTGCCGCACCACGCGGATGTTCTGCGGCTGCCAGTGCGGGCCATCCTCCACGGCGGTGGCGGGAATGATGTTGGTCACGCCGCTGGCGGTGACGATGCGCGCCATGAGGCGCGGATGCCACAGCGTGCCGCCGTTGGCCAGCGCGGCGGCGAACATCGCCAGTTGCAATGGTGTCACCAGCAGCGCCCCCTGCCCGATGGCGAGGTTGCAGGTGTCGCCGTCGCGCCAGTTGTCGTGACGCGCGGCGCGTTTCCACGCGGCATCGGGCACGAGCCCGGCGCGCTCGAAATCGAGGCTGATGTCCGTCTTGCGGCCAAAGCCCACGGCGCGCGCCATGGCCTGCACGGAATCGGCGCCGGCATCGAGCGCGGAGTGGTAGAGATAGACGTTGCAGGAGTAGCGGATGGCCGCTTGCAAATCTATGGCGCCGTGGCCCCAGTGCTGCCAGCAGCGGAAACGGTGCGAGCCCAGATCGAAGTAACCGGGACACGAGTAGCGCGTGTCGGCCTTGATGCGTCCGCTCTCCAGCGCGGCCAGCAGCGTGACGGGTTTGAACGTGCTGCCCGGCGCATATTCGCCGCCCGTGGCGCGGTTGAAGAGCGGACGGGCGGGATCCTTCAGCAGCCGGTTCCAAATATCCGCGGGCACGGCGGGGATGAAATCGTTGGGGTTGTAGCCGGGCATGCTGGCCAGCGCGAGGATATCGCCGTTGCGCGGGTCCACCACCACCACGGCGCCGCGCTCGCCGGCCAGCGCCTGCTCCGCCGCGCGCTGGATGCGCAAATCCAGCGCCAGCGTGATGTCGCTGCCCATGCCGGGAGCGCGGGTGGAGACTTCGTCAAACTTGAAGCCGGTCACGTCCACTTGGATTTCCAGCTTGCCGCCCTCGTTGGCGCGCAGGAGGCCATCGAGCCGTTTTTCAATGCCGGACTTGCCGGCCATTTCGGGCAGATAATAGTGGTAGGTCTCCGGCTCATGGTCGGCGGTGTAGTCGCGCAGCGTGGTGTCGTCGGCGCGGCCCACATAACCCAGGACATGGCCAGCCACCGCGCCCTGTGGATAGACGCGCACCGGCTCCACTGTCAGCGCCGCGCCGGGGAATTCGAGCGCGTGTTCCATGAAGCGCGCCACGGCCACTTCGTCCAGCCCGCGCCAGGCCACCAGCGGCAGCGGCGTGCGCCGGCCCAAATGCAGGCGCACATCTTGCGGGGTCAGTTGCAGCGGGCGGTCCATGGTTTCGGCCAGCCGGTACAGCGTGTCCATCACCGCATCCACGGTGCGCTGCACGCTGCCAGTCTTGCGCAGTTCTTCGAGATAGAGCGAGACGCAGTAGCTCGGCTGGTTGTCGGCGAGACGTTCGCCGTTGCGGTCATAGATGCGCCCGCGGATGCCCGGCAGTCGCACACTGCGCAGACTTTGCTTCACGAGGCGGCGCTGATATTCCGAGCTTTGCGCCACCTGCAAACTCCACAACCGGTGCACCAGCACGCCGAAAAGCGCCAGCAGCGCCACCCACAACAGCAGCAGCCGCCAGACGTGGACTTCCGGCAACAAGCGCTCGCGTTCGCGGTCGCGGGGCATCAGGCGCCCTCCCACGTGCCCAGCCGCCGCTCGAGGCCACGCATCAACGCAAAAAGTACCGGCATAACCACCAGCCCCAGCACCGCGGAGCCGGCCATGCGCCAGAGCGCGTCGCGCAGTGGCAACGCCAGCAGGCCCTGCCAGCGCAGCAGCAGCGCCATGGTTCCCGTGGCCGTCGCCGCGCTGAGCGCGCCGAACCACGCCGCGTGGCTGACTTTGTCCGCAAAAAAGTGGGTGCGCAGCCGCAGTGCCAGCCACCCGGCCACGAGAAACGCCGCCACGGAACTGCCCAGCGGCACAAGGCTCAACGAATCTTCCAGCACGCCCGCAATCAGCGCGGCAAGGAGGAAGTAGCCGAATTTTTTATTGGTGGCGGCATAGATCACCACGCCCAGCAAAATGGGAAACGCCGGCTGCCCCATGTGCCGCCAAGCGGGCATCACGCCTTGCAGCGTGCCGCCCACCAGCAACCAGAACAGCAGCACCAGCAGCGTCATGGCCACTCGTCCTCCGCCACACGGTCGTCCAGAGTCGGCTGGGCTTCCGCGGCGCGCCGCGCATTGGCCAAATCGGTTTCCGTGGCGGCCACAAAGCCATATTCCAGCTTGCCGAGGTCCGCCGCCGATTTGATCCACGCCGTGCGATACAGCCCCGACTCGCTGGGCTCCACGCGCACGATGTGCCCCACCAGCAGGCCCTTGGGAAACACGCCGCCGAGGCCGGAGGTGAGGACTTCATCGCCTTCCTCCACGGAGGCGGTTTGCGGAATGTAATCCATGCGGCACACCGGCTGCTCGCCCGGCTTGTTGCCGAGACCCGTGCAAATGCCGAACACGCCGCCGCGCGCCACGCGCACCGCCACCTTGCAGGAGGGGTCCGCCAGCAGCAGCACATCCGCCGTGCGGTCCGACACCGCCACCGTGCGGCCGATGAGGCCATCGGTGGTGATGACCGCGCGTTCCGCGGCCACGCCGGCCAGCGCGCCCTTATCGAGGCGCACGGTCTGCCACCAGCCGGCGCTATCGCGCCCGATGACCTCGCACGAAATCAACGTGGCGGGGAAGCGCTGCTGAAAGCCCAGTTGCTCGCGTAGCAGTTGGTTGTCGCGCGCCAGTTCCTGCGCCATGCGCACTTGGCCGCGCAGATAGACGATTTCTTCGGAGAGCGCGCGGTTTTCCAGCGCCAAATCACCGAGGCCGCGGATATAGCGGAAAGTTTCGCGCAAGCCGCGCAGACCGCGGTGCCAGGCGGCTTGCAGCGGGCTGATGCCATCGCGCACCGCGCCCTTCACGCGCGTGGAGGTGGCCTCCGGCAAATTGAACAGCACCAGCGCCACCAGCGCCAGCGCGCTCAACATGATCCAACGTCGTTTCTTCATCATTCCTTCCGGCCAGCCGGCAATGTTTGCCCGGCAGAAGGGAAAAGAAAGCGTTCAGGATGAGGGACGGGCGGGCCGCCGGCTTAGCTGCCGGTGGAGACCTTGCGCAGGAAGTTCAGCTCGTGCAGCACGACACCCGTGCCTTCGGCCACTGCGCTCACCGGGTCCTCGGCCACGTGGACGGGCAGGCCCGTCTGCTCGGCCAGCAATTTATCCAAGCCCCGCAGTTGCGAGGTGCCGCCCGCCAGCACAATGCCGCGGTCCACAAGGTCCGAGGCCAGCTCCGGTGGGCAACGTTCCAGCGTGATGCGAATGGCTTCGACAACGGCGGCCACCGGCTCTTGCAGTGCCTCGCGGATTTCCTCGGACGTAATCGTGAGGGTCTTGGGCAGTCCGGCCACGAGGTCGCGGCCCTTCACTTCCATGCTCACCTCATCGCCAAGGGGATAGGCGGAACCAATCGTGATCTTGATCTCTTCCGCCGTCCGCTCGCCAATCATCAGGTTGTACACCCGCTTCATGTATTGGACAATTGCTTCATCCATCTCGTCGCCGCCGACGCGCACACTGCGGCTCAGCACGATCCCGGCCAGGGAGATGATCGCCACCTCGGTGGTGCCGCCTCCCAGGTCCACAATCATGTTGCCCGCCGGCTCCTGGACCGGAAGGCCCACGCCGATTGCCGCCGCCATTGGCTCCTCGATCAAGTACACTTCCCGCGCGCCTGCATGGATCGCGGAATCCTTGACCGCTCGCTTTTCCACTTCCGTGATTCCGCTGGGGACCGAAATGATGATGCGGGGGCGCACCCACTTGCGGTTATGCGACTTGCGGATGAAATACCGCAGCATCGCCTCGGTCACCTCGAAATCCGCGATGACGCCGGCTTTCATCGGACGAATGGCGACAATGTTCCCCGGGGTTCGGCCGAGCATCCGCTTGGCCTCCTCCCCCACCGCCAGCACGCGGCTCGATCCTTGCTGGATCGCCACCACGGACGGCTCGCGCAGCACAATGCCCCGGTCCTTGACGTAAACCAGGGTGTTGGCCGTACCGAGATCAATGCCGATATCGTTCGAAAAATAACCTAAAAGCCAGCTAAACATCTGGACTATTTCCTAGCTGAGTGAAAAACCTTTCAAAAGTTAAAGCGCAGGCATATTGCCTACCCCCCTTCGCCACCGTCAAGCATCAAAACAATATTATGTCGCGCAAAGACACTTTGCCACGCGCGGGCGGGTCGTGATAGGGTGCGGGCATGAGTGTCTCGCTGTTGACGTGGTACATCGCCCTGATTGCCGGTGGCCTGCTGCTGGTGATTGCGGAAGTTTTTCTGCCCGGCGGGGTGGCCGGGGTGCTGGGCGCGCTGGCGCTGGTGGGGGCCATGGGCCTCGGCTTTGCCGCTTTCCCCGCGCCGTGGGGCTTCCTCTCCGCGCTGGGCATCGTGGTCTTCGGCGGCATTGTCCTGCTGCTGTGGGTGCAACTGTTCCCGCGCAGCCGCGTGGGCCAGCGCATCACCCTCGCCTCCGACGGCAGCGACTTCAAAGCCGCCCGCCCTTCCGCCGAGTTGGTCGGCGCGCAGGGTGAGGCCGTCACCGCCTTGCGCCCGGCGGGCATCGCCCTGCTGGATGGCCGCCGCTACGACGTGCTGGCCGAGGGTGGCGACTGGATTCCCGCCGGCGCTGCCATCCGCGTAAGCGCCGTGCGCGACGGCCAACTGCTCGTGCGCCCCGTGGAGGCCGCGCCATGATGCGCCGCCTCCTGCCGCTGCTGCTGCTCGCCACCGCGTTCGCCGCCCCCGCCCACGCCTACCAATGGCGGCTGGGCGATGCCACCAACGCCCTCGTCATGAGTTCCGGCGAATCCCTCGCCGAAGAGTCGTTCTGGATGGCCCGCCGGCTCGACATCGGCGGGCGCACCGCGCGCGACCTCTGGCTGCTCGCGCAGGCCGATATCCGCTTCACCGGCGAAACCGCCGGCGACCTGCGCGCCTTCGGCAATGCCGTCACCCTCGCCGGCGTGGCGCGCGAAAACGTGCTGGCCTATGCCAACAACCTGCACCTGACCACCAACGCCGTGGTCGGCGGCGAGCTGGCCCTCTTCGGCGCCAACATCATTTGCGAGGGCCGCGTGGAAGGCGATGCCTGGATCATGGCCCGCGCCATCACGCTGGCCGGCGAGTGGCGCGGCTCGCTGCATCTCTTTGCCGATGAAATCCGCGTGGCGCCCGGCACCACCATCGCGGGCGATGTCATCTATTCCGCCGCGCGCCCGCTGGTCATGGACGAAAGCGTCCGCGTCGGCGGCGAAGTCAAGGCCCGCGCCGCCACCGCCACCGCCGCCGGCGCTTCCAGCTTGCAGCCGCGCCTGCTGCTGCACGGCTACCTCTTCATGGCCGCGCTGCTGGTGGGCATGCCGTTTGTGGGCTTCTTCCCGTTCCTGGCGGGCGGCGCCGTGCGCACGCTGCGCACCACGCCCTGGCGCGCGCTGCTGACCGGCGCGGTGGCGCTGCTGTTTTTCCCGTTCCTCACCGCGTTCATCATCATGACCGTGGTGGGCATCCCGTTGGGGCTGCTGCTGGGCGCGCTCTATCTCGCCATGCTCTATCTCTCGCACATCGTCATCGCGTTGTGGCTTGGCCACCTCATTCTCCGCGCGCCCGGGCCGCAATCGTTCGGCCGCGTGCTCGCCGCGCTGGCCGTGGGGCTGTTCATTTTGTATTTCCTCGCCGCGTTGCCGGGCTTCGGCGCCCTGCTGATGCTGCCGGTGCTGGCCATGGGCAGCGGCAC
>MWEZ01000127.1 GCA_002071335.1 Verrucomicrobia bacterium ADurb.Bin018 | reverse complement strand
ACTTGCGGGGAAGAAATCGCGCCGCAATCCAGCATCTGCCCCTACTGTGAAAGCCTGCAAGCATGGAGCCCGCCAACGACCAATGGCCCGGCGATCAAAACAATTAATCTGGAAGCCGGCCTGCCAACAGTGGAAGAAGCGCTGCGCCGCCTCGCGGCCCAACTCGATCGCGCACGTCTGGAAGGCGTGCGCGTTGTCCGGCTGATTCATGGCTGGGGTTCCGCGGCGGGCGGTGGTGGGCGAATCCGCGCGGCCGTACGCCAGTGGCTGCAGCAAGAGGCTGAAGCCCGGCGCATTCATTTCTTCCTGCCCGGAGATCACTTCACCAACACCACGCCCCGCGGACGTGATTTCTTAAGCCGTCACCCCGCCCTGCGCCAATCCATCCGTACCGATCGCGAAAACCCCGGCATCACCTTCGTCGAGCCCTGACCTCGCCCGCCCCTTTCACAAACTAACGAAAAACGCCGCGGGAAACCCGCGGCGTTTGCGAAATGCATTCCTAACGCGATACGTTACGGAGTCGGTGTAGGCGGCGGAGTGGGCGGAGGCGGGCTATCCGGAATTATGCCGGAGCCATCAGCAATCGGCCCGTCCTGGGAGAATGCGGTATCCGTCGGGCGGGTATCCAGTACCATGGCCGGCGCGGCGCCCTGAATGGTATCGGCGCGCGGACCCAAAACCCAAGTGCCCAGCATGATGCGATCACGAAGAACATTGTTGACCTGATAGCCTTCAAAGGTGCCCACAATCGTCGAGCCATTGCTGCCGGTGCATTCATACGAAGCCACAACGCGGTCAGTCTTGTCCGCACGCGGATATGTCGGGCCGTTGGTGCTGGCTGGCGTGGGCAACACGCCGGATTCGGACTGAATCCACTTCATGTAGCCGGTGTACAAGTTGCCGCGGTCATCGCGCATTTCCAGATTTTGGCCGCGGTGGAAGACCGCAATCGAATGGATGCCGCCCAGCTTGATCACATAGCTGTTGCCGGTGAACGGAGTGTAGGTGCCGCTGAAATTGACCCAGTTGTAGGTGTCGGTCCAGCTCGTGGCCTCGTTGCCTGTATCCCAGTTGCAGCCGACCATGGCCACCGCCGCCACCGTCGCCAGAATTCCGATCAAAGCCATCCGTTTCATGCCGTCTCCTTGCTAGATGCTGCTATTTGTTGCGACTTATACCCGTTTGCCCGCGCTGCCGTCAACGGGTATTTCCGAAAGCGCGGTCAGCAGGGCATCCATTTCGGCATCGGTGCCGATGCTGATTCGTAAAAAGCGGCCGGTGCGCGCGCCGGGGAAATAGCGGACCAGGATATTTTTTTGCCGGAGGGCGGCAAACAGTTGCTCGGCGGGCAAACCGTCCGGTGGCTGGGCAAAAAGGAAGTTGGCGGCCGAGGGTACGACATAAAACCCACGTTGTTGCAATGCCGCGGTTACCCGTTCGCGCGTGGCGACAATGCGCCGCGCATTGGCTTGCATCCACTGCACATCATTCAACGCAGCCAGCGCAATCAGTTGGGCCAGCCGGTCCACGTTGTAGGAATCTTTTAACTTATAGAGTGCGGCAATCAATTCCGGCGCGCCCAAGGCAAATCCCAGACGCAGCCCGGCCAACGAGAACGATTTGGATAACGTCCGACACACCAGCACATTGGGCAATTCACGGGCCAAGGTCAGGCAGTCGCGTCCCCCCGCAAAATCCACGTAGGCCTCGTCCACCGCCACCACGCCCGTAAAACGTTCGCTGAACTCGCGAATCGCCTCCACCGGATAAAACACGCCCGTCGGCGCATTGGGGTTGGCCACCCAAAAGAGCGTGGCCGCCAAATCCCCCGGCGGCGCCACCCACGAGAAATCATCCGGCAACGGCACTTCCCAAAATCCAACTTCTTCGGCGGCGGCCAACACCGGATATAAGGAATAAGAGGGCGCGAAGGAGGCCACAGTCCCGCCCGGCTGGGTGAAGGCCCGGGTGCAGAGGCGCAATACTTCGTCCGACCCGTTCCCCACGAACACCTGGTCGAGAGCGCACCCGTACAGGGATGCGATCCGTACGCGCAGCGCGGAACACACCGGGTCGGGGTAAAGGCGCAGCGATTCCGCCGCCACGGTGCGCAGCACTTCCGTCACGGCGGGGCTGGGCGGATACGGGTTCTCGTTGGTGTTGAGCTTGATCAAGCCGGGAACTTGCGGCTGCTCGCCGGGAGTATAGGCAGTCAACTGTTCAACGGTTTGGCGAATACGCGGGTTCATGTTGTTCCATTCACTTCTGGTTCAGTCTTGCCCAATCCGTGGGCAGACGCAAGCGCTTTGCAAAACGAAAAAGGACGCCCGGGGGCGTCCTTCTTGGCAACCATCTGGTTGGCTTCCTTACCAGCGGTAATGGGCGAACGCCTTGTTGGCGGCGGCCATTTTATGCGTGTCGTCGCGCTTCTTAATGGCATTGCCCTGGTTTTTGAAGGCATCAAGAATTTCAAGTGCCAGCGCGCGCTGCATGGAGGCGCCCTTGCGCCCGCGGCTGTAATCCACGATCCACCGCAGGGCCAAACTGGTCTGGCGGCTGGCCGGAACTTCCACCGGCACCTGGTAAGTGGCGCCACCTACGCGGCGGCTCTTGACTTCCACCTTGGGCTTAATATTTTCCAACGCCTGTTGGAAGACTTCGATGGGATCCTTGCCCTCGGTCTGTTCCTTGACTTGATCCAGTGCACCGTACACGGTGCGTTGGGCCGTGGACTTCTTGCCGCGGCTCATGATGATGTTGGTCAGGTGGGTCACCAGCACGCTGCCATAGCGCGCATCCGGGGCAAACTCACGCGATTCTGCTCTACGCCGTCTCATGCTGCCCGCCTCCTACTTTGCCGCCTTGGGGGTCTTGGTGCCGTATTTGGAACGGCTGCGCCGGCGGCTCTCGATGCCGAGGCAATCCAACGTGCCCCGCACAATGTGATAGCGCACCCCGGGCAGATCCTTCACCCGGCCGCCACGCACCAGCACCATGCTGTGTTCTTGCAGATTGTGGCCCTCGCCCGGAATATAGGCGGTGACTTCTTCACCGTTGGTCAGGCGCACACGCGCCACCTTGCGCAGGGCGGAGTTGGGCTTCTTCGGGGTCATGGTTTTGACCAACAGGCACACGCCACGGCGCTGCGGGCACCGCTGCAAAGCGGGCGACTTCCGCTTTGAACTCAGCGGCTGGCGGCCTTTCTTTACCAATTGATTAATCGTCGGCATATCGTTCTTTTCGTTCCTTCCACATTCGGTCTTTTTGACACAAAGTAGCGCGCACAGTACCAAGACCCCCCGCCGCTGGCAACCCCCTTGTGCATCTTTTTTGCATTTTTTGCGGGGCATAAAAAAACGTGCAATCGGAGCCGTGACAGCCTATGGTTGCCCAAGTCGAAAGGAAACCACTCTCTGCGACAGGATGGATGAGCATGAACCGAATCACCAGCGCACTTCTGATCACCCTGGCCCTGGCGGTTGCCGCCACGGCTCAATTGCCCAGCCCCAGCCGCCCAGGCCCCCTGCGGGTGGCCATGCTGTCGGATGGCGGCAGTTTCAGCGATAGCTCCTTCAGTCAGAACTGCCGCGAGGGCCTCGAAGAACTGCTTTATTCCGGCACCCCCATTTATGTGCAGTTTGCCGAACCGATCACCCCCGCCAATTTTGAGCGCAAACTGACCGCGCTGGCTGAACGGGACTACCGCCTTATTCTGGGCATTGGTTATCGCATGGCAGATGCCGTGCAAAACGTCGCCGCCTCCTACCCCCGCACCCTGTTTGCCAGCGTGGATGGCGACTTCGAGGACATCCCCCACAACGTCTGGGTGTTGACCTTCCAAGTAGACGAGTGCGCGTTCCCCGCCGGCTATCTCGCCGCGGCTTGGGCTGATTTGCAGGATCCGCAGGACCCGGCCATTGGCTGGGTGGGCGGCGTGGATTGCGAAAGCGTCAATCAGTTTGTCGTCGGCTTCCGGAATGGCGCCCAACACTATAACGAGATCAAAAACCGGCAGGTGCGCATCTTGGGCGATTATGTCGGATCCTTCGGCGATTTTGCCGGCGGCAAGAAACTGGCGCTCAAACTGCTCGACGACGGGGCCGATGTTATTTTCGGCGTGGGGTCCATTTCCGGCAACGGCGGCATTGCCGCGGCCAAGGAGCGCGGCAAGTGGGCCATCGGCGTGGATACCGACCAATACAACACGCTGGTGGACTATCGCGATGTGCTGTTGACCTCCTGCCTCAAGCGGATGGATCGCGCCGTGAAGCAGGTGGTGATTGCCGCTTTGGAAAACCAGTTCTGGGGCGGCTCGCGCTACATCGGCAACCTGACCAACCATGGCGTCGGCTTGGCTTCGTATCACGATTACGCGGATAAAATCCCCGAGCGCCTGCAAAAGGAAATCGTGGATATCCAGCGGCGCATTCTGGACGGTTCGATCGAAACGGGTTGGCCGGCAAAACCCGCCGTGCAGAAAAAAGCTCGCGCCAAGGCCGCCGAACCGGCCGCGGAAGCAGCCGCCGCGGCCCCATGATTACCCCGGCGTTCTCCCGTTTGTTCGGTGCGCGCCGCAAGGTGGTCATCGGCATGATCCATGTGCGCCCGCTGCCGGGCACCCCGCGCCATGCCCACGATTGGCCGGCGATCATTCAAACCGCGCTGGCCGAGGCCGAAACCTATCGCGCCGGCGGCATTCATGCGCTGATGATCGAAAACATGCACGACATCCCATACGTCAAAAACCCGGGCCCGGAAATCACCGCCGCCATGGCCGTGATTGCCCGCGAAGTCAAACGCGCCCACCCCGCCCTGCCTTTGGGCATCCAGATTTTGGCCGGCGCCAATCAGGAGGCGCTTGCCGCCGCTGCTGCTGCCGGCGCTGATTTCATCCGGGCCGAAGGCTTTGTGTTCGGCCACGTGGCCGACGAAGGCTATTTCGATTCCTGCGCGGGCGCCTTGTTGCGCTATCGGCGGCACATCGGTGCGGAATCCCTCGCCATTTTCACCGACATCAAAAAGAAACACTCCGCCCACGCCATCACGGCCGATGTGGATATTGTGCAAACCGCCCATGCGGCCGAATATTTTTTGTCGGACGGGCTCATCCTCACGGGGGCCGCCACCGGCGAAGCCGCCAGCCTTGATGAATTGCGCGCGGTCTATGCCGCCACCCAATTGCCGGTGTTTGTTGGCTCGGGCATCACCGCGGACAATGTGGCCGATTACCTGCCCTGCGCCGATGCTTTCATTGTCGGCTCGCACTTCAAACAGGACGGTTACTGGGAAAACCCGTTGGACCCCGCGCGCATCCGCCGCCTGCTGGCGGCAGTGAACTGATCGCCCCGCCGGCTCGCGCGCCCGCGCGCGCGAATACCATTATTGAAACGCCGCCCAGTGCTCGCGGCGGATTCGCTCCATGCGCAGGCGCGCCTCAACTGCAGCCGGCACGCCGGCAGCCGTCACCCGCCGGTAAATGTTGGCCGCTTCTTTCCACTGCCCAGCAGCTTCCTGCAAGGCGGCGGCAGCAAATGCCGCGCGGGTGAACCACACCGCGGCTTCCTCCGGTGGATGCTCTTCTTGCAGGAAGGCGTACACCACCTCCATGTAGCGGTCCAGCGCCGCGGTGGCACGCCCCATTTTTTCCAGGCAGCGCCCGACCTTGAAGCTGGCTTGAATGCGCAGATCGAAGGGCGTGTGGGCATCGCGCAATACCTCGCGATACGTCAACAAGGCCTCCTCGTAGCGCGCCGGGTTTTCCTGCCCGAGCGTGTATTGGCAGTCGCCTTTGCGGCCCAGCGCCACGATGGTCTCCACTTGGCGCGGAAACTTTTTGATGACTTCATCAAACGCCACGACGGCGGCGGTGAATTGGCCCAGTTCGCTGAGCACGTCGCCCTGCGCCAGCAGCGTCGCCGGCAGCCGGGGGCTGTCGGGATAATCCTTCATCAGCGCGTTGTAATGCTCGTTGGCGATCAGATAATTTTGGCTGGCGGTCGCGGCGCGGCCCGCCCAATAGCGCGCATCGGGAGCGCGCGCGCTTTCCGGATGCTCCACCGCCACTTGGGCAAAGCGCTGCTCCGCTTCGGCATAGTTGCCGGCATTGAAGGCATATTCGCCCAGCCAGAATTGCACGTCGGGCAGAAAGCGCGACGCAGGATATTGCGCCAGAAAATCTTCGCACACCTGCAAGGCCTCCGCGTCCTTGCCCAGCAAATAGAAACACCACCCGCGCATGAACATGGCCTGCGCGGCGGCCGGGGCGGCGGGCTGGGTTTCGCTGATGCGCGTAAAGTCATCCAAGGCCGCCTGGAATTGGCCCATGCGGTAGCGGATCAACCCATGCGCCAGCAGCGCGTCAGAACAGTCCGCCCCGGCCGGGCAGGATTCCGTCACGCGCCGATATTGCTCCGCGGCGGCCTCCAACGCCCCTCGTTCCTCATATAAAGCGCCCAACCGCATGGTGGCGCGACGCGCCATGTCGGCCGATTCTGTTGTGCGACTTAAATCCAGCAGACGGGTTTCGCCAGCTTCCGTCTCACCCAACGCCAATTCGGTTTCGGCCAACTGATACTGCGCCAGCCGCGCCGCATCGCTGCCGGAGCTCGTGGCGGCCAACGCCGCCGCGTAGGCCTCTTTGGCTTTGGCAAACTGCCGGCTGGCAAACCGGGCGTCGCCCAACTGGTGCAACCGTGTCGCGCGTTGAG
>MWEZ01000126.1 GCA_002071335.1 Verrucomicrobia bacterium ADurb.Bin018 | reverse complement strand
GGGGAGCTTGGCAGGGCTCTCCTCCCCGCCTGTTCATAACTCTGGAGTTCCTATAAGGGAAGAATGGGCGAGCCACGAGACATCGTGGGTGACGATGCTGCGAAAGAGCTGGAGACCGGAATCGGTGGCGACCATGCGGCGGCCGATGGCACGCAGTTCGGGATCGTTGCGTTCTTCGGCCACGCTGAAGAAAGTTTCATTGAGGACGAAATCGCCATGGGGGTGGGAAACATAGGTGGCGTTGCGGCTGATGAGCATTCCGTAGCCGTCCTTGCCGAGAGGGAGGCGGGCGATCATTTGCTCGAGCCAGTCGAGGGTGAGATCGCAGGTGACCACGCCGGCAAAGGTACGGTTGGTGCCGGTGCCGGTGTAGAGCGGGACGGAATAGGTTGCCATGAGGACGCCATTCCATGAGTAGGGCTCGCTCCAGACGGGCTTGCCGAGAACTTGGGGAAGGGCGTACCAATCTTCGCGGCGGTGGGCGCGGCTGGCGCCGCTGAGGCCTTCGTAGGCGAGCGAGCCGCCGTTGCGGAATGCCCACGGCGCGTGGTCATCCCAGCCGGGGGGGGCGGCGGAGTCTTCGAGGGCGATGCAGCAGCCGTAGATGCCGGGATTGCCGGCAACGCATTCGTCCTGCAGGGCACGGGCCTCGGCGAAGGAGAGATTGAATCCGCGGGTTTCCAGCGCGAGGGCGAGGCCGTGGACAATCCCCTGCAGGGTGCCGAGCTGGGCGTCAATTTGGCGGGCGGCGCCATCGGCGAGAAAGCGGGCTTTGGCCTCCATTTCGGCTTCGAGGCGATGGCGGGAGGTGACATAGCTCCAGACGATGACGGCGATGAGCGCAAGGCTGGTGACGGCAAGCACCCAAGTCATGATGCGCGCGCGAATGGTGCCGCAGCGGATCATGGGGAGTCTCCTTCGAGGGGGGCAAAGCGGGCGAATGGCTGAATGCGGGAAATGAGACCGGCTTTCTTCAAGGCGCGGGCGGCGGCCTGGTAATCGTGCGGTTTGAGGGCGCCGGTGGGGGCGGGGTCATCGGGCGGGAAGATGGAGGCGAGCAGGTGGGTCAGCATCCAGCGGGTGTGGGGCCGGTTGGCGGGGACATCCGCCTGTTTGGATTCACGCAGGACGGTGTCCACGACTTCATCGGGATGGGCGCGGGCGTATTCCCAGCCGGCGAGCGTGGCTCGGCGGAGGGCTCGGCAGACTTCGGGGTGCTGCCGGGCGAAACCGGCGGTGGAATAGATGCCGTCTTCGGGGAAGCCGAGGCCGTAGTCGCCCATGCGGAAGACGGTGACCTCGTCGTAATCAATGCCGGCCTGATAGATGCGGTGGTATTCGTTGTATTGCATGGCGGCGCAAGCGGCGACCCCGCGGCGCAGAAAGAGGTTGATGGAATAGTGCTGGGGAACCGCAACAGGCCGGACGTGCTGCTGCCGAAAGAAGGCTTCGAAGGAGGCCGAGAAAGCGGTCTGCCAATAGCTCACGGGCTTGCCGTCGAGATCGGCAGGCTGGTGGATGCCCATTTCCTTGAGGCCGACCAGCATGAGGGAGGAGCGCTGCGAGAGCTGTGCAACGTTGACGAGCTCGAATTGCTCAGCGGCCACGATGGCATCGCTGAGAAATGTGGTGGCGAAGTCCGCGTCACCCCGGGAAAGAAAGTCCAGCGAGGACGGGCCGGGGCCGGTGTGGATGAGCGTGACATCGAGCCCGGCATCGCGGTAGAAGCCGTGGTCGCGGGCCATGTAGAATCCGGCGAACTGGCTTTGGGGCAGCCACTGGAGAGCGATGCGTACAGAGGTGAGCGGGGCGGCGGCTGGGCTGTCGTTTTGCGACGAGGCGGAAAAGGCGGAGAGAAACGCAAAGGCGAACAGGAGGCCGAGGCGGCAGGCGGGGGGTGCCGGCTTGGTTTTAATTGAGGGCGGGTTCACCCGTGCGACTCCGTGTGTCAGGCGGTCGGGTTTTGCAGAGTATTGAGCGCGGATTGCTGGTCGGCCGCGAGCGGAATAATGGTGTCAAACCCGGAGTTGGTCATGACTTCGTTGACCGCAGGGGTGAGGCAGCATAGGGCCAACTTGCCGCCACAGGCTGCGGCCTCTTTGGCGAGAACGAGCAGCACGCGCAGGCCGGCGCTGCTGATATAGTCCACGCCCGCCATATCCACCAGCAGTTGGCGGGCGCCATCGCGGAAGAGGGCGCGTCCGTGGGATTCCAACTCGGGGGCGCCCCGGGTATCGAGGCGGCCGGCCAGCGCAAGGATGGCGATTCCGTTTTGGGTGTCATGCGTCAGTTGCACGGGATTCTCCTTGGGTTTTTCGCCAGCATAGTAGATTGGGTGCTGTTCTCATTCAGTTTCCATTGTAGACAACCCGCGTCAGAAAGCAATTATGGATGGGGATTGGGGCTGGGGACAAAGAGGATATAGAGGACATAGGGGACATAGGTGATGGGGCGGCGCCTATGTCGCCTTGGTCGCCTGGGTCCCCTGGATTTATGAAAAAGGTTGGTTTGCCCTTGCTCTGTCGGAACGGGAAATTGCACAATGGCTATGCATGGAAACAGCAAGACAGGGCGGCGCGAAAGTGCGGGGCAACGCCGCATCGGGCAGCAAGAACGCGCGCTTGTTGCCGCCGCACGGGGGATACAAGAACCTGCTGTCCTACCAAAAGGCGGAAGTGGTCTATGATGCCACCGTACGGTTTTGCGAAGACTTTTTTCAGAAGCGAGATCGCACGGTGGACCAGATGGTTCAGGCTGCGCGCAGCGGGAAGCAGAATACTGTCGAGGGCAGCATGGCGTCCGGTACCTCGCGCGAAATGGAGTTGAAACTGACGAATGTGGCGCGCGCGAGCCTGGAGGAGCTGTTGACGGACTACCGCGATTTTTTGCGCAGCCGGGGAGCGGTGGAGTGGGAGAAAAACAGCAAAGAGGCGCTGTATGTGCGGCGGTTGGCGGCGGGGAAAATTGCGCCGCCGGGGGGGCGGGGGACGACGGGGACGGAGGGGACGAAGGGCCGTGTGGTGACCTATGAGGATTTTCGGTGTTTTGAGGATCGTCCGGCGGAGGTGCGGGCGAATATTGTGATCAGTTTGATCAAGCAGACCAACTATCTGTTGGATCAGCAGATTCGGAAGCTGGAAGAAATCTTTTTGCAGGAAGGTGGGCTGCGTGAACGGATGACGCGGGCGCGGCTTGCGGCGCGGGACAACCCGTCTCCTTTAACGACATCCAGGCATGGGGGGCGTCCTTGAATACCATCCGGCAACTTTGGCTGGGTTTGGTTCTGATTGTGGCGGCATCGATGGTTTTGCTGGTGTCGGATTGGGGACGGCGGGAGAAGAATGCGAGGACGGCGGCTACGACGGTCGGCGTGGAGAAGGCTGTGCCGGAGCGCCTGGTCGTGACCGGGGATGTGTCGGCGCTGGATTTTGCCGAGGCGAAGCGGGCGGGAATGGAGTATCCGCTGGCGACGTTGTTGCAAGCGGACCGCTATTTGAACGTGCGGGAGCTGCGCGGGCGGTTGGCGCGGGTGGCGCTGGTGAATCTGATTTATGCGCGGTCGTTGGAGTTGGGCGAGGCGGGGGTGCGGCGCGGACTGCTCGAGGCGGGTCTGGTGGAGGGGGAGGATTTTACGCTACGCAAGTTCAATGCGCAGGGAGACATCGCCCAGTTGCCAGCGCTGCTGGACGCGGCAGCAAATTGGCATCCGGATGTGCTGGTGACGGTGACCACGCCGGCCATGATCGCCGCCGTCAACCGCATCAAGGATATTCCCGTTGTGTTCACCATCGCCAGCAGCCCGATTGCGCTGGGGATTTTTACGAAGGAAACAGTCCCGGCGAATCTGACGGGCGTGCATGATGAGCCGGCGCTGGGGGATTTGCTGGACATGGCGCGGCGGCATGTGCCGGGGCTGAAGTCGGTGGGGATTGCTTATGATGCGTCGCAGGCCAATTCAGTGCTGACGGTGACTCAACTGCGCGCCGAGTGCGCCAAACGGAATCTGGTGCTGCACGAGGTGACAGTGTCGAGCATGACGGATTTGGGCCCGGCGGTGCAGTCGCTGGTGCAGCGCGGTATGGGTGCGTTGATTGTGTCCACCGACAACTTGATCAATTAGGATGGCGGGAGGCTGATTCACCAGTGGATATATCCAAATAGTGAGGGCAAAGACCTAATGTTCATTTGTCGAGATTGGGCGAATGAGTGTCCAGGTTTCTGTTGTATCACGAGAATGAATTTGTTGAGAGGTGAAGGAACCGCCGAACAGGTTGGACGTGGAGTTTTTGGCCCAATTGGGGATGTAGCGGGTATCGTGGAAAACAACGATATCTGCCGGGGGGGCTCCACCAACGGGCTGGTAGCCGACCAGTCCATTTTGGGCGTACTCAATAAAGAAAAAGGCATCACCTTCCGGGGAAAATTTGACTCTTTTGGGTGTGTTGGATGACATCAATGGGAGTAATTTTTCCGCAACCGCGAGGCGATCTTGATCTGTGATATAGGGAACATCCTGCTTTTCCGTGACCATTCCCCATCCCCAAGTCATATCGTGTGGATATCCTCGGGGGCCTTCCATGATGCCGGCTCGGTGCAGATGCCATCCTGCCAACAGGAACAGGAATGCTATAGTCATTCCTCGTATTTTGGTTGAAATGGTGGTTTGTTCGGAAACCCAAAGCAATAATAGCGCCAAGCTAACCAGCGATCCCGCTGCAGAAAACACAGTGTACCACATTTGGATACGTATTGCGGGAACGGCCAAGAGGGTGGCGCTGAGGACGGCCATCCAACATCGGTTTGGGGATCGAGTTTTCCAGAACCAAGCGAGCCCAACTGCAACAATAAAGTAGGGGGATTGTTCAGGGTTTAGGAGAATGCGTTGGATTTTATTAAAGATGGGTTCCGGATAAGCAAACAGGCTAAAAGAAATATCAGTAATAAAAAAATTCAAATGGAAGAAGGCGTGAAGTGCCATGATTGACCACGCAACACATACGACAAAAAACCAGATACAGTCTGATCTGTGAAAGAGGCGTTTCATGTGGGGCCACGTCAGCCCTGCGGCAACGGACCCGGCCGCAGCAAACAAAACACCGTTTGGATGAACGAGGGGCATGAGGAACAAAACCGAAAGTGATAACCAAGGGCGAACATTCGCCACTGCCATGGCGATTACCACCATCAGCCAGCAGAAGGCTTCCGGACGGACAATATTCGATGCAACGACAAACGGTCGTGAAATGGTGAAAAGTGAAATTAGGATCCAGATTAGCCAGCGAATGGACCATTTTCGTGCAATAAAGCCAAGCAGCAGTGCAGAAAGGATGATCCAGACAAGGGAAAGACCCCTTCCGACTTCAAGCGAAAAGGGGAGAATTTTGAAAATGATGCCCATTACAATGGAGTAACCCATGAGCATGAGAAAGATTGGACGATCGGGATTCAAATGTTCGGTTAAGAGGGTATTGTTTAGCGCAATCGATTGGGCTGGCCAGAGGAACTGTCCTTCATCCCACCACGGAATTGGGAGGCCAAAACCTGCTGTGTAATGCGCAAAGCAGGCAACGATGAGCACGGTTGCGATGAAAGCAATGATCATCGCCATAGAAAGGGTTGGATTAAGTTTCATGTGTCTTGGCGCAGGATTTTGACAAGGGTTCTAGCTTCAACAGCGGTGAGATAATCAGGGGAATACTATGCCCTGTCAATGTGGATTTGCAGGTTGATGCGTTCATGTGTTTCAAGTAAAGGTAGGCCATGTTGTGGCTGTTGAGTTCTTCATTGGTTTTGCTGGGGTATGCCTATGCGGGATATCCCGGGTTGATTTGGGGGGTGTCGCGGATGCGGGGGCGGAGGGTGAAGAGGGGGGAGGTTGAGGGCGGGGTGGCTGTGCTGATGGCGGCGCATAATGAGGAGGGGGTGCTGCCGGGGAAGATGGCGCAGTTGCTGGAGTTGGCGAAGCGGGAGTCGATCCGGGAGATTTGGGTGGGGCTGGATGGGTGTACGGATGGGACGGGGGAGCGGGTGAGGGAAGAGCTTGGAAAGCTTAATATTCAATATTCAATATCCAATGATCAATGTTCAAGTGTGACGGAGGAGGGAAGACCGGTTGTTCATGTGGTGGAGTTTGAGAAGCGGCGGGGGAAGGCGGCGGTGTTGAATGAGTTGATGGGGAGGGCGACCCAGCCCTTTTTTGTGATGATGGATGCGCGGCAGCGGGTGGAGGAGGGGGCGATCGGGAAATTGCTGGCCAATTTTGCGGATCCGCAGGTGGGGGTGGTGTCGGGGGCGTTGGTGTATGAATCCGCCGTGAGCGGGGTTCAAAAAGGGGCGGAGTCGTATTGGGGCTATGAGAAATGGATTCGGGAGTCGGAAAGCAGTAACCGCATCAAAGAGCAAATAGTTCGCTCTGGCGTTGTATACACAACTCCATACCACAAGAAGAAGAACCGCAATAGGTCTTGTCATAATCCTCTGCATCAAATGCCTCCTGTCTCTTGGTCGAGAACGTCCACGCTCTCCCTCACCTTGACCGTCCGCGGCAAGGTGTAGGTGAGTAGCGTGTTGTTGGGCCATCTTGCCTCATTGCTGTGCCCGGAGTCCATCCCGCAGTTTCTCCGCAATCCGATCCCGTAGGCTCTTCGGGGCGAGCACCTTCACGTCCGGCATCCAGGACAGGACCCAGCGTACCAGTTCCTTGCGTCCTGTCGTC
>MWEZ01000125.1 GCA_002071335.1 Verrucomicrobia bacterium ADurb.Bin018 | reverse complement strand
GACGCCATTACCCACCAACAGCCCATCAATGTGGAAACTGCCTGGGAAAACTTTGTGCATCCGGAAGACCGCCCGGCCGCGAAAGCCTATTTGGCCAATTATATCGCGAATCCGCAGGGATTTTATGACCTGCGGTTCCGGATGCGGCGCAAGGATGGCTCGTGGGCGTGGATTTGGTCGCGCGGCCGGCTGACCGGCGGCACGGCGCAACAGCCTGCCTCGCTCATCGGCACGCATATTGATATCACCGAAAACATCCGCGCGGTGGAAGCCTTGCGCAGCAGCGAGCAGAAGTATCGCATGCTGACCGAAAGCATGCGCGACGTGGTCTGGATCGCGGATGCCGACACCTTGCGCTTCCTCTACGTGAGCCCCACCGTCGAGCGGGTGCGCGGCTACACACCAGAAGAAGTCATGGCCGGCACGCTGGTGGATTCCCTGCCGCCGGAAGAAGCGCATGAGCGTCGCAGCCTGTTGAAAAAAGCGTTGGCGCGTTTCCGCAGCGGCGAGCTGACCGAAAATGATTTCTTTGTGGTGGAGCTGTCACCGCGCTGCAAGGATGGCTCGCGCATCACGGTGGAAACCGTCTCCCGCCTCTGGCACAACCCCAGTACCGGCAAGGTGGAATTGCACGGCGTCTCGCGCGACATCACCGAGCGCAAGCAGGCCGAACAGGAGCGCGAACGCCTGATGCGCGCCATCGAGCAAACCGATGAAAGCGTGGTCATTACCGATGCCGCCGGGATGATCGTCTTCGTCAATCCGGCCTTCACCCGCACCACCGGCTACACCCGCGAGGAAGTGTTGGGTCACACGCCCTCCATTCTGGCCAGTGATGTCCAGCCGCCGGAGTTTTTCCAAAACCTGTGGAGCGTGCTGGCCGCCGGCCAAACGTGGACAGGGCGCTTCGTCAACCGCCACAAGAGCGGCTCGATTTACACGGAGCAGGCCACTATCTCCCCCGTGCGCGACACCACCGGGCGCATCGTTAATTATGTGGCCGCCGCGCGCGACATCACCGCGCAAATTCGCGCCGAAAACGAAAAGGCCGCGCTACAGGCCCAGCTCGACCATGCACAAAAACTCGAAACCCTCGGCCGGCTGGCTGGCGGCGTGGCGCACGATTTCAACAATATGCTGCAAGCCATTCTGGGCTATACTGAGTTGGCCTTGGAACAGACCGCGGCCGGCCAGCCCATCCATTCCGACCTGCGCGAAATCCAAAAGGTAGCCACCCGCTCCACCACCCTGATCCGCCAATTGCAGACGTTCGCCCGCAAGCAGCCCGCGGCCTTGCAGGCGCTGGAAGTCAACCCCACGCTGGACAACATGCTGGATATGCTGCGGCGTTTGGTGGGCGAAGGCATCCAATTGCAGTGGCACCCCGGCGAGAATGTGGGCTGGATTCACGTGGACCCCAGCCAGTTGGACCAGATCATCGTCAACCTATGCCTGAACGCGCGCGATGCCGTCGGCCCCAATGGCTGCATCACGCTGGCCACCGCCGTCATGGAAATTGGCCGCGATGGGCCAGCCACGCCGTGCGACCTGCCGCCGGGATCATACGTGCTGCTGACCGTGCGCGACAACGGCGCGGGCATGCCGCCCGATGTGGTGGAGCACGTCTTTGAGCCGTTCTACACCACTAAGCCCGTGGGCCAGGGCAGCGGCCTCGGCCTCTCCACCGTGTATGGCATCGTCAAGCGCCACAACGGCTGCATCCAGGTACACAGCGTGGTGGGCCAGGGCAGCGAGTTCCGCATCCTGCTGCCGCGCCTTGCCAGCGGCATTCCCCCAACGGAAGCCACCGCCACCGAGTGGGTCGAATTGCAAGCGCCCAACCATGAAATCATCCTCGTGGTGGAAGATGAGCCCGCCATCCTGCGCGTCACCCGCAGCATGCTGGAATCATTGGGCTACGTGGTGCTGACCGCCAGCTCCGCGAACGAAGCCGCCAAACTGTGCCGCGGCAAGGATTGCAACATTGACCTATTGCTGACCGACATCAACCTGCCACCGAGCAACGGAATCGCCTTGAGTCAGGAGATAAAAAAGCGCTTCCCGTGCGCGCGCCACCTGTTCATGTCCGGTTACCCCGCCAATCTCGACGGCCCCGATGCCATAGACCCCGCGCACTTCCTGGCCAAGCCCTTCACGCGGTTGCAACTGGGCCAGAAGGTGCGGGCCGTCCTACTGCAGGATCGTTAGACGCCGGGCGTCGGCGGGTTGCGCACCGCAATGCGCTCCGCGGCGAGATACGTCTTGATCTGCGGAATGTTGAACACGCCGAAGTGCAGTGCGCCGGCCAGCAGCAATGTGCTGGCGTGGCCCTGCCGGACCGCTTCACGAAAATGCACCAGCAGCCCCGCGCCGCCGCTGGCAATCACCGGCCGCCGCGTGGCATCGGCAATGGCGCGGATCAATTCCACGTCGTAGCCCTGCTTGGAGCCGTCGGCCGGAATGCTGGTGGGCAGGAAGGAGCCCGCGCCGGCATCGGCCATGCGGCGGGCAAACTCCACCGCGTCCGCGCCGGTCGGAATCTTGCCGCCGCCGACATAGACTTCGCGCTCGGACGGCATCTTGGGATTAAATTGCGCGTCCAGTGCCACCACGATGGTGTTGCTCCCGAATTCCGCCACCAGGTGACCCACCAAATCTGGCTGCCGAAATGCGGCCGTGGCCAGGCTCACCTTGGCCGCCCCCGCCGCCAGCGCAGCAGCCACATCCTCGCGCGAGCGAATGCCGCCACCCATGGTCACCGGAATCTTCACCGCAGATGTCACCTCGCGCAGTAGCGCAAAGTTCGGCTTGGTGCCGTCCATTGCCACGGAAATATCGAGGAACCCCAGCTCGTCGGCGCCATCGGCTTCATAGCCCACAGCCTTGGCGACAGGATCGCCGGCATCAATCAGGTCATCAAATTGAATACCCTTGACCACGCGCCCGGCGCGGATGTCCAAACACGGCATTATATTGATAAATGAACTCATAACCAAACCCGGGTTCTGTTTTGAAGCGGGAACTATACGCCTCCCGCCGCGGTTTGTGTGAAAAAAATACCGCACTACTTTTTTGCTTACCCTACCCAAAGATGACGCGAGCGTCGTTTGTGCGCCGATTCACGGCACAAAACACCACGGTATGCGCAAGTACTGCCGCCCATTGTGCCGCGAAATCGGCAGCGAACACCCCCGGATTCGCCATTTTGCCCCCGGAGGGCCCTTTTTGCCGGTTTTCTGCCGCGCGCCAAAAGCCAAGTTGGGCCTCGCGGAGCCGTTTTCAGCCCCCGCGACGGCCCCGCCAAGGGCGAGTTGGGCGATGTAAAACGATTTTTCTTCGCCCGCGCCGCATTTTATGATTGCGCCAACCCGCTGCTTTGCTACAGTCCGCCCCGTGTGTTTTGGCGTCTATTTGCCAACAACACAGGTACGATTTAGAAACCAACCGGAGCACCGCATGAGCAAAAAGAAACAGATCGCCATCATTGACGGCAATGAAGCCGCCGCCCACATCGCTTATAAGACCACGGAAATTGCCGCCATTTATCCAATTACGCCCTCCTCCAACATGGGCGAATGGGCCGATGAATGGATGAGCGAAGGCAAAACCAACATCTGGGGCGCGGTGCCCACCGTGGTGGAAATGCAGTCCGAAGGCGGCGCGGCGGGCGCGGTTCACGGTGCGCTGCAAACCGGTGCGCTGACGACCACCTTCACCGCCTCGCAGGGCCTCCTGCTGATGATCCCCAATATGTATAAGATCGCGGGTGAGTTGACCTCGACCGTGTTCCACGTTTCGGCGCGCTCGCTGGCGGCCTCGGCGCTGTCCATTTTTGGCGACCATCAGGACGTGATGGCCTGCCGGCAGATCGGCTGGGCCATGCTGGCCTCCAATAGCGTGCAGGAAGTGCTCGACACCGCCCTGATTGCCCAAGCCGCCACGCTGAAGGCTCGGGTGCCGTTCCTGCATTTCTTTGATGGCTTCCGCACCTCGCACGAAATCAGCAAAATCGAAATGATTTCTGACGATGTCATCCGCGCCATGGTCAGCGACCAACTCGTGGCCGACCATCGTGCGCGGGCGCTCAATCCCGAAAAGCCGTTCATCCGCGGCACGGCGCAGAATCCGGATGTGTATTTCCAAGGCCGCGAAGCCGCCAACAAGTTCTACGAGGCCTGCCCGGACATCGTGGCCGCCACGATGGATGAGTTTGCCAAACTGACCGGCCGCCAGTACCGGCCCTTTGACTACATCGGCGCGCCGGATGCCGAGCGGGTAATCGTGCTGATGGGCTCGGGCGCGGAAACCGCGCTGGAAACCATCGAAGTGCTGCAAAAGCAGGGCGAAAAAGTCGGTGCCATCGTCGTGCGCTTGTACCGGCCGTTTGCCGCCAAATATTTCTTTGCGGCGCTGCCCAAGTCCGTCAAGGCCATCGGTGTGCTCGACCGCACGAAGGAGCCCGGCAGCGATGGCGAGCCGCTCTACAAGGATGTGCTCTCCGCTCTCGCCCAAGGCGTGGCGAATGGCTCGTTCCCGACCATGCCCAAGGTGATCGGCGGCCGCTACGGCCTCTCCTCCAAGGAGTTCACCCCCGCCATGGTCAAGGCGGTCTTTGATGAGCTCAAGAAGGACGCGCCCAAGAATGGCTTCACTGTCGGCATTGTGGATGATGTCACCCATACCCACCTCGACATTGACACCACATTCTTCATCCGCCACCCCGAGGTCACCAACGCCATGTTCTTCGGCCTCGGCGCGGACGGCACCGTGGGCGCCAACAAAAACTCCATCAAGATCATTGGCGAGGAAACCGATTTCTACGCGCAGGGCTACTTCGTGTATGACTCGAAGAAGTCCGGCTCGCGCACGATCTCGCACCTGCGGTTCGGCCCCAACCCGATTCATAGCCCCTACCTGATCCAAAAGGCCAGCTTTGTCGCCTGCCACCAGTACGAATTCCTGTTGCAGACCGACATCCTGCGCTACGCCTCCACCGGTTCCACCTTCCTGCTCAACAGCCCGTTCAGCAAGGAAGAGGTGTGGGACAAGCTGCCCAAGAAGGTGCAGGCGCGCATTATCGAAAAGAAAATCAAGTTCTACAACATTGATGCCTACACCGTGGCCGAACGCACCGGCATGGGCACGCGCGTCAACACCATCATGCAGACGTGCTTCTTCGCCATTTCCGGCGTGCTGCCCAAGGATGAAGCCATTGCCAAGATCAAGGACTCCATCCAAAAGACCTACGGCCGCAAGGGCGATGATATCGTCCAGCAGAACTTCAAGGCCGTGGATGAAACCCTCGCCAACCTGTATGAAATCCCGTACAGCGCCGTGACCTCCACCATCGAAATTCCGCCGACGGTCTCCCCGCAGGCGCCGGAGTTCGTCAAGGAAGTCATCGCCACCATCATGGTCGGCGATGGCGATTCGCTGCCGGTTTCCAAGATGCCGATTGACGGCACCTTCCCCTCCGCCACCACCCGGTGGGAAAAACGCAACGTCTCACTCTCGGTGCCGATCTGGGACGAGAACGAGTGCATCCAGTGCGGCACCTGCTCCTTTGTGTGCCCCCACGCCTGCATCCGCGCCAACGAATACGACAAATCCTTGCTCGACAAGGCCCCCGCCGGCTTCAAGCACGCCCCCGTGCGCAACAAGCCGGACAAAGCCTACACCCTGCAAATCTACGTCGAAGACTGCACTGGTTGCGGCGTTTGCGTGGCCTCCTGCCCCAAGAAAAACAAGAACGACCCGACGCGCAAGTCCATCAATCTCGGCCCCAAATTGCCAATCGTGGCCCAGGAACGGGAGAACATCAAATTCTTTGAAACCCTGCCGCTGATTGACCGCGCCAAGCTCAACTTGAACATGGTCAAGGATGCCCAATACACGCTCCCGCTGTTTGAGTTCTCCGGCGCCTGCGCCGGCTGCGGCGAGACGCCTTACCTGAGCCTGCTCTCCAAGCTCTTCGGCGATCGCGCGGTCGTGGCCAACGCCACCGGCTGCTCCTCGATCTACGGCGGCAATCTACCCACCACCCCGTGGGCCCAGAACCGCGATGGCCGCGGGCCGGTCTGGTCCAACAGCCTCTTCGAGGACAACGCCGAATTCGGCTTGGGCTTCCGCCTCACCAGCGACCAGCAAAAGCTCTACGCCGAACAGTTGGTGGCCACCCTCAAGGATGACCTCGGCGCAGAATTGGCCGATGGCATCCTGCAAGCTGATCAGAAGGACGAAGCTGGTATCGCGGCGCAGCGCGCCCGCGTGGCAGAGTTGAAGAAGAAACTCGCCGGCAACACCAAGCCCGAGGCCTTTAATCTGCTTGCGGTGGCCGACTTCCTCATCCAGCGTTCCGTCTGGATTGTCGGCGGCGATGGTTGGGCTTACGACATTGGCTATGGCGGTTTGGACCACGTGCTCGCCTCCGGCGCCAACGTGAACATCCTGGTGCTCGACACCGAGGTATATTCCAACACCGGCGGACAGGCCTCCAAGTCCACGCCGCGTGGCGCGGTCGCCAAGTTTGCCGCCGGCGGCAAGCCGGTGGCCAAAAAGGACCTCGCCATGATTGCGATGTCCTACGAGAACGTGTACGTCGCCCGTGTGGCCTTTGGCGCCAACCCGCCGCAAGCTATCAAAGCCTTCAAGGAAGCCGAAGCCCATGACGGCCCCTCCATCATCATAGCCTATTCGCACTGCATCGCCCACGGCATGCGGGAAATGCGCGATGGCTTGGAGCAGCAGAAACTGGCCGTCAACTC
>MWEZ01000124.1 GCA_002071335.1 Verrucomicrobia bacterium ADurb.Bin018 | reverse complement strand
TGTCTTGTGATTCCTTTCTTGTGGTTGATCCACATCACCATGATGCATGAACGAAACCCCATAGCATCTACAATCCAAACGGGGGCAGTTTTGGGAGTTGGTGGGGGATCATGCCGGTGCCTCGCCCTGCATAGCCAGTAGCCCTGAGTTCCGAAATGGGACACCCAACCAGACGTGCTGATATTTCACGAATCGAACGGTATTTTTGAGAAAAAAAGCCAACAAAAACAGTTTGCCAAGCTCGCAGGGGAGAGCAAAGCATACCGGGGCTGCAATCTATTTCATTTTTGCGGACGGGACAGAGCCCATTCCGCCACATTGCGGCGCCGTGGAGGGTTGGCCTCCGTGCCGCCCACCCATTTTTATCAGTTTTGAAAATTTGCCTCGTGATCGAATGAGAGGAACCGGAATTTTGGAAAGTATTTTTCAAATCGATCAGCGTCTTTTGGGGAAAACTAACCATCTGAATCCGGATTTTCGGCATATTTCCAGTGGAAAACATTCACTATTTTGGAGGCGGGACACCCAAAAACGAAATCGTACTGTTGCAATGCAACGAGTTACGACGAGATTTTCGGGGTGCTCGGAACTCAGGAAACGGGGGCGGTTTTGTGAGTTGATGGGGGATCATGCCGGTGCCTCGCCCTGCATAGCCAGTAGCCGCTGGATGCGGTCGGCCGTGGGCGGGTGGGTGCCGAAGATGCTGGCCGAGCCGGCGGCTGCCAACGGATTGATCACATACATGGGCGCCACAACACGGTTGGTTTGGATTTTTTTCGGCTCCTGCTGCGCCGCAATTTTTTGGAGCGCGTGGGCGAGGCCGGCGGGATAGCGGGTGAATTGCGCGGCGGAGGCATCGGCCAGATATTCGCGCTGGCGCGAGCAGGCAAAGTAAAGCAGCCGCGCAATCAGCGGCGCGAGAATCGCCAGGACGATGGCGATGACGGCCATGATCGCGAAGGCCGCGCCGCCCCCGCCTTTATCATTGGATGAACGCCGGCGTCCGCCGCCGCCCCAGAACATCATGCGCATGCCCATGTCGGCCAGCAGCACAATCGCGCCGAGCGTCACGCCGGCGAGGGTCATGAACATGGTGTCGCGGTTGGCAATGTGGCCCAGCTCGTGGGCGATCACGCCTTGGAGTTCATCGCGGCTAAGGCGCTCCAGCAGGCCGCTGGTGACGGCCACGCACGCGCGCTCGGGCTTGAGCCCCACGGCAAACGCGTTGGGCACCGGGGTATCCATGATGAACACGCGCGGCATGGCCGGCAGCGCGGCGGCAATGCGCATTTCTTCCACGATGTTATAAAGCTGCGGCGCATCTTCGTGGGAGACCTCGCGCGCGTTGGCGGAGGAGAGCAGGACGGATTCGCCGCTCATCATGTTGATGAGCAGCAGCACGCCCCACACGCAGAGGCCGACAAAAGCGCCGTAGGCCATGCTCTCCGGCGCGCCGCCCACCAGCAGCCCCAGGCCGCCGCCTAACGCCGCCAACAGTGCGGCCAGCATGGCAATGAGCCACGCGGATCGCCGCTTGTTGGCGGCAATGGCTTCCCACATGATGGCGCTCATGGCGAGGCGGCGCGGAGATGGCGCGCGTTAGGCGAACGACACCTTGGGCACGGCGCGCTCGGCTTCGTCCTTCAGCTCGAAGAGATCCCGCTTGGAGAAACCGGCGGGACCGGCCACCAGATTGGAGGGGATGGTCTGAATCTTGTTGTTGTAGCGCGTGACGCTGTCGTTATAGGCCTGCCGCGCAAACGAGATTTTGTTTTCGGTGGAGGAAAGTTCCTCTTGCAGCGCGAGGAAGTTTTGCGACGCCTTGAGGTCGGGGTAGCGCTCCACGTTGACCATCAGGCCGCGCAGCGCGCCGGAAAGCTGGGATTCCGCCGGGCCGGCTTCGGCCGGGCCGTGGGCCTTCATGGCGTCGGTGCGGGCTTTGGTGATGGCCTCGAGGGTGCCGCGTTCATGGGCCATATAGCCCTTGACGGTTTCGATCAAGTTGGGGATCAAGTCGTGACGCCGTTTGAGTTGCACGTCAATCTGCGCCCAGGCGTTGTCCACATAGTTGCGCAATTGGACCAAGCCGTTATAGATGGAGACGAACCAAAGGACCAACACCACCAATACCCCGAGAAGAAGCAACACAGGAGCCATAACCAATTTCCTTTCTATGCGCGGGCGCGCCGCGCGCTGACCGAGGAGAACCATACGCATCGCACCTCGAAACGCAAGCGCGGATATTGCAGAGGAACGCGCTGTGCGCGCGCATTTCTTGGGCGCGGGGCGCGCAGCGACGAGACGCGGGAACGAAAGCGCGCACCTCGCGGCGGCTTGCGGTGCGCAGGAAAAAAGAGGGCCGATGACGCCAAAGAATGGGGAGTTGCACAAAAAAAGACAGCGATTTCGTTCAGTAAAGACGGGGGTTTTTGGAAAAAATAAAAAAATCGCAAAAAAAGAGGTTGACGGGTTTGGGGCCTATGGTACTCTTGCCGCCACTTGAATGGATCAGGTCGGGCAACCGACTCGTGAAGTGAGAGTTTGGTTCTGTTAAAAAATGTGGTCTGGCCCTTGACAGATAAGCCAGTCGAAGGATAGATTCACGACGGAATCAATTAAGCGAGCAGGGCAACCTGCCGCTGCGCGGTTCTGGAGTCCCTTGAACGATAGGGAAAGGGACGACGGGATTTTGCGCGCTTTTTTGCTCTTTGGAAAATGGAATAAACGTTCATGTAACACCGCTTCGAATCAGAAGTGGTGTGGTAAGTACAAACAGCTTGTGTTGAGTCATAAGTTAATTCTTACGAACGGCCGGACCTAAACCGGCCGAAATCGAAAGGATCAGCAACTCGGCCTGGCGGGCAACCGCCGGAGCCACCCATTTTATATGGAGAGTTTGATCCTGGCTCAGAACGAACGCTGGCGGCGTGGATTAGGCATGCAAGTCGAACGAGAATCTGGAGGTTCAAGTTTTCGGACAAGAACTTTCGGAGGAAAGTGGCGGAAGGGTGAGTACAACATGGATAATCTACCTTCAAGTTGGGTATAGCTTCCCGAAAGGGGAGATAATCCCGAATGTGGTGATCCGGCGCCTGTCGGAGAATCCAAAGGTGGGGACCGCAAGGCCTGCCGCTTGAAGATGAGTCCGTGCACTATCAGCTAGTTGGTGAGGTAATGGCTCACCAAGGCGATGACGGTTAGCTGGTCTGAGAGGATGGTCAGCCACACTGGGACTGAGATACTGCCCAGACTCCTACGGGAGGCTGCAGTCGAGAATCATTCGCAATGGGCGCAAGCCTGACGGTGCGACGTCGCGTGGAGGATGAAGGTCTTCGGATTGTAAACTCCTGTCATGTGGGATAAATGGCCAGGGCATGAATAGTGCCTTGGAATGATAGTACCACAGGAGGAAGGGACGGCTAACTCTGTGCCAGCAGCCGCGGTAATTCAGAGGTCCCGAGCGTTGTTCGGATTTACTGGGCGTAAAGGGAGCGTAGGCGGTTTGGTGTGTCGAATGTGAAAGCCCACAACTCAACTGTGGAATGGCATTCGAAACTACTGAGCTAGAGTACTGGAGAGGAGAGCGGAATTCTTGGTGTAGCGGTGAAATGCGTAGATATCAAGAGGAACACCGGTGGCGAAGGCGGCTCTCTGGACAGATACTGACGCTGAGGCTCTAAAGTTAGGGGAGCAAACAGGATTAGATACCCTGGTAGTCCTAACCATAAACGGTGTACACTTGGTGTGCGAGGAATTGTCCCTTTGCGCGCCGCAGCTAACGCGATAAGTGTACCGCCTGGGGAGTACGGTCGCAAGATTAAAACTCAAAGGAATTGACGGGGACCCGCACAAGCGGTGGAGCATGTGGCTTAATTCGATGCAACGCGAAGAACCTTACCTGGACTTGACATGCAAGTAGTAGGAACCTGAAAGGGGGACGATCCGTAGCAATACGGAAGCTTGCACAGGTGCTGCATGGCTGTCGTCAGCTCGTGCCGTGAGGTGTTGGGTTAAGTCCCGCAACGAGCGCAACCCCTGTGGTTAGTTGCCCTTATTCAGTTAGGCACTCTAGCCAGACTGCCTGTGATAAGCAGGAGGAAGGTGGGGATGACGTCAAGTCAGTATGGTCCTTATGTCCAGGGCTGCACACGTGCTACAATGACCGGCACAGAAGGAAGCAATGCCGCGAGGCGGAGCTAATCCCCAAAACCGGTCCCAGTTCGGATTGGAGTCTGCAACCCGACTCCATGAAGCCGGAATCGCTAGTAACGGCGTATCAGCTACGACGCCGTGAATACGTTCCCGGGTCTTGTACACACCGCCCGTCACATCATGGGAGCCGATGGTACCCGAAGTCGTTGATTCGACCCGCAAGGGAGATAAACGCCCAAGGTACGATTGGTGACTGGGATGAAGTCGTAACAAGGTAGCCGTTGGGGAACCAGCGGCTGGATCACCTCCTTTCTAAGGAGAATCCCTCGCAGGCCGGCCTCGGCCGGAACTGCGGAGGATATGGACAATCATTCCGCCTCGGCGGAATGAGCCCCGGCTGGACCGGGGCCACCACGACCAACACCGGCTGCGTATTGACCGCACCACTTCTGCTTCGCTAGCGGAGCATGAACGTCCGAAAAAAGGATGACCAAGGCGTCACTCGCGACTTGAGCCGTGTGGCTCCGGGCTGAAAACCTCGGGGGCATAGCTCAGTTGGTAGAGCGCCAGCTTTGCAAGCTGGAAGTCACGGGTTCGAATCCCGTTGCCTCCACCAACGCAACCGGGCGTGTAGCTCAGTTGGTTAGAGCGCGTCCCTGATAAGGACGAGGTCACTGGTTCGACTCCAGTCACGCCCACCATCCCGATTCGGCATTCCACCCATTTCCGCCGTTGCGGCGGTCATGATCTTTGACAATTGCATAAGATACATCGAAGAAATTATTACAACAGAAGGGTAAAAAACTTACTCTTCACCGTGATAAACAAAACGAAGAATCAGAAAACAATACTCATGCTGAAACCAATTTTTTAATGATTTTGGTCAAGCTCAAAAGGGCACATGATGAATGCCTTGGCATCAGCAGGCGAAGAAGGACGTGATAAGCTGCGATAAGCTCCGGGGAGCGGCAAATACGCTTTGATCCGGAGATGTCCGAATGGGAAAACCCAGCGGGGATAATGCCCCGTTGACGGAGTCTGAATCCATAGGGCTCCGCCGCCAACCCCGGGAAGTGAAACATCTCAGTACCGGGAGGAAAAGAAAACAACAGTGATTCCCTCAGTAGTGGCGAGCGAAAGGGGAACAGCCCAAACCAACGCACTTGTGCGTTGGGGTAGCGGGACCTCGATGTGGGACTCCAATGGATAGCGGAAGCCGGTGGAAAACGGCGCCAAAGAAGGTGACAGGCCTGTACGCGAAATCCAAAGGGGCCCTAGAGGCATCCCAAGTAGCACGGGACACGTGAAACCCCGTGTGAATCCGGTGCGTCCACGCACTAAGGCTAAATACTGCTGATGACCGATAGTGAACTAGTACCGCGAGGGAAAGGTGAAAAGAACCCCTGCTAGGGGAGTGAAACAGTACCTGAAATCATGTGCTTACAAGCTATGGTAGCCTGCCGCAAGGCGGGTGGCCGTTTGCCTTTTGCATAATGAGTCCGCGAGTTATTGTTGGCAGCAAGGTTAATCCGCCGTCGGCGGAGAAGCCGAAGCGAAAGCGAGTGCGAAACGTGCGTTCAGTTGCCGGCAATAGACCCGAAGCCGGGTGAGCTATCCATGGGCAGGTTGAAGTCGCTGTAACAGGCGATGGAGGACCGAACTTATGAGGGCTGAAAACCTCTAGGATGACCTGTGGATTGGAGCGAAAGACTTATCAAACTCGGTGATAGCTGGTTCTCCTCGAAATAACTTTAGGGTTAGCCTGCACGAATGCTCGCCGCGGAGGTAGAGCACTGAATGGACTAGGGGCCTTACCGGGTTTCCAACGCCAATCAAACTCCGAATACCGCGGCAGTCACGTGTGGAGATAGACTGTGGGGGATAAGCTTCATAGTCAAAATGGAAACAGCCTAGACCGCCAGTTAAGGCCCCTAAAACCGGTTCAGTGACTAAGGATGTACGATTGCTAAAACAGCTAGGATGTTGGCTTGGAGGCAGCCATCATTTAAACAGTGCGTAACAGCTGACTAGTCGAGCGATTGTGCGCCGAAAATGATCGGGACTAAACCGGTTGCCGAAGCTGCGGATTTCTCCCGCCTGCGGGTGGGAGAAGTGGTAGAGGAGCGTTGTATCAGCATTGAAGCGTTCGGGTGACCGGGCGTGGAGCGGATACAAGTGATTATGCGGACATGAGTAACGAATAGCCGGGCGAGAATCCCGGCCGCCGTAATCCCAAGATTTCCTGGGGAAGGTTCGTCCGCCCAGGGTTAGTCGGCCCCTAAGTCCAGGCCATTCAGGCGTAGGCGATGGGAAGCAGGTTCAATATTCCTGCACCGCCGATGGGCGATTAAGACGCGATGGAGTACTCGGAAAGTTAGATCAGCCGTCGATTGGAAGTGACGGTTCAAGCCCGTAGGGGTGTGGCCAGGCAAATCCGGCCGCGCAACCTGAAAGGTGATGAGACGTGGAGGCTTCGGCCGAAGCGGATTGATTGACACTCGGCCGACAAGAAAAGCTTCTAGCGAGCCCATAGGCGACCGTATCGGAAACCGACACAGGTGGGAGGGTAGAATATACCAAGGCGCGCGAGAGAAACCTCGTTAAGGAACTCGGCAATCTAGCCCCGTAACTTCGGAAGAAGGGGTCC
>MWEZ01000123.1 GCA_002071335.1 Verrucomicrobia bacterium ADurb.Bin018 | reverse complement strand
ACCATGCACAACAAACGCGCCTTCACTTTGATTGAACTGCTGGTGGTTTTGGCCATCTTTGCCATCCTGATTTCGATTCTGGTACCGGTTTCGATCAAGGCTATCGAGATGGGCAACCGCGCCAAATGCGTAAACAACCTCAAAAGCATCGGTGTGGCGTTCACCGCCTATGCGTCGGAACATGGCGGCGCGCTGCCCCACCACAAGCCGCTGCCGGAAGGTGGCGCTGGTTTCCAGGAAACGCCGGACTTTTCCGCCATTGTCACCAAGGTGTACACCAATGGCTATGTCACCGACTTGCGCGTTTGGGTCTGCCCCAGCGATAAAAAGGATGGCAATTCCGGCGTCTCGGTGGCCAAGGATATCGGCTCGTTCCGTTCACAGCAGGGCAATTGCAGCTATATGTATATCTCCGGCTACCATCTGATGCGCACCCCGGAATCACTTGCCGTGGCGCCCCTGCTTTGCGATGAGGCCAACGCTCGCGAATACGGTCCCGCCACTCCCGGCGCGATGCCCAAAATCGGCCCCGACGACAACCACGGCGCCAACATCCGCAACGTACTGTTTCTGGATGGCCACGTCGTGACGTTCAAGGATGCCGATGCCGCCAACGCCATCTTTGACAACCTGCGGAAGCCGGAACTGATTTGCAGCGTGGACTGATCCCGCCCCTGTGCGCCACGAAGCCGGGCTGCGTCAGCGGGCCGCCGGGCGGCGCAGCAGAAACAGCGCGCCGCCCAGCAGTGAATAGACCAGCGTAATCAGCACATAGACCAGCGCCAGCGAGAGCGCCTGTTCCCGGCTCGCGCCCGCCTGCGCAAAAAAGAACACGTAGAGGCTGTCGCGCACGCCAATGCCAAAAATGGAAATGGGCAAGGCTTCGCCCAGCGTGATCAGCGGCACGAAAATACAAAAGTAGATGAACGCCACGGGCCAGTTCAACGCTTGCGAGATGCAGAAAATAATCACAATGGCCAGCATCTGGAACAGCAGCGAGGTGCCGAAAACCCGCGCCAACAAGCCGCCGTTGGCGCGGTAGCCCGCCAGCGAATCCAAAAACCGGTGCAAGAAGGCGTCCAGCTTGCGCAGCCGGTGCAACCGCAACGCCTGCCAAATGGCGACCAGCCACGTGCGCTGCACCACCGCAAACACCAGCCCGGCCATCAGCCCGAAAATCAACACCGGCAGCCACAGAATCCGTTTATCCGGCAGCCGCGACCACCCGATGGCCGAAAACACCAACCCCCAAATGGCCAGCGCGAGAAAACCAGTCAGCCGGTCGGCGAAGACCGACGCAAAACTTTTGGCCGCGCCGCCGTGCCGGCTGGCATCCACCACGCGATAGGAATCGCCGCCAATGCTGGACGGCAAAAACAGATTGAAGAAGGTGCCGATCAGATAACTGACCAGCAACGACCGCAACGGCACCCGCACGTCATCCGCGCGCAGCAGTTGTTGCCATTTCCACGCGCTGATGGCGGTGTTGAACAGCAGCAGCGCGTAAATCAACGGCAACCAGCCCCATTGCAAATCCGTGAGCGCCCCCCAAAAGCTCGCCCAGTCCGCCTTGCGATAGAGCAGCGCCAGCAGGCCGCTCATCACCAGCAATTTGCCCAGCAACGTCAGTCGTTTTTTCAACCGGGCACCTGCCGGGTTTTGATGACGCGGGCGGGCACGCCCACGGCGATGGAATGCGCCGGCACCGGCTTGGTGGCCACGGCGCCCGCGCCCAGCACCACGCGGTCGCCCAAGCTGGCGCCATCCAGCACCTTGGCGCCCGCGCCGATCCAGCAATCCGCGCCGATGGTCAGCGGCCCCTTGGTGCAGGTTCCTTTCTGGAAAGCGAATGGCGTCGGGTCGGCCAAATCATATTCACCGCCGCTCAACAGATAGACGAACGCCGCCACCACGCTGTTGGGTTGCAGTGTGATTTGATTGGCCGAAAAGATGACGCAATTGGCCGACAGACTGACATTGGCGCCGATCTCAATGTCGCCATTCTTGCAATAGATAAGTGTGTTGCGGCCCACATACACCCGCTCATGCAGAATGATCCCAGTGTTGCCGGCGCCTTTGGCATCCACGAGACAGTTGTCGTCCAGTACCACGCCATCGCCCAGCACAATTTTGTGCGGATGGCGGATCGTCACATTCCGGCCAAACACCACCTTGCGCCCGCACGATTTGAACAGCGTGGGGTAGAGCTTCATCCGCAAAAACAGCCCCACCGCACCGCCAAGCCCCCCCAAGAGCGTGAAGAGGATTTCCGCCCAGATCACCTTGCCGAGGCTCATGTCGCCATACATCAGCGCCCGGTATGCGCCCGCGGCGGAACCCTGCGTGACTTCCTTAACCTTGTATTCCGCGCCTGTGGTCATCGTCCGTCCCAATCAACCATGCGGGAAATAGCGGCGGTGCCAGATGGCGATATTCATCAGGCCCCACAGCACATGGTTATGGTTGTGCTGCATGTTCAAGTGCTCGGCAATCAACTGGTCCACAAAAGCCAACTCAAAGTCCTCGCGAATCAGCGGCGACTCATGCAGCAGCGTGGTCATGTAGTCCTTGAACTGATTGCGCAATAGGTTCTTCACGGGCAGGCTGTAGCCCTGCTTGCCGCGCCAGATGATTTCCTTGGGCAGGATGCCTTCCAGCGCCTTGCGGAAAATGTACTTGGTGGTCAGGCCGCGCAGCTTGAAGTGTCCCGGCACCGTGCCCATGTATTCCACCAGCCGGTGGTCCAGCAGCGGCACGCGTAGCAGCAGCGAGGACGCCAGGCTCAGCTTGTCGGCCTTCATCAACACGCCATCGGGCATCATGAAGCGCGTGTCCAGATAGGCATGCAGGTTCACCTTGTCGCGGGTGGCGCACTTGGCGCTGTGCGCCCGCACCCGCGCAAACGGATCAAACGCCACTTGCGCCTTGTAGCCCGCGGTGAAGAGCTGCTGCTCAAACCGCGCGTTCATGAAATACTGCCAGCGCACGTGCTCGCCATCTTCAGGCAGCAGCGCGCCCTCCATGAACCGCTTGAACATGTTGACCGGCCCTTTTTTCTCCGGCCGGTCCTTGAGACTGGCCGTCCATTTGCCGATCAGGTTATGCCGCACCCAGCGCGGCAGCACATTCAGGAAACGGGCGATCTTGGCGGCTTTATAGCGGTCGTAGCCCACAAAAACTTCGTCGCCCCCCTCGCCGCTCAGGCAAACGGAAATATGCGCCTTGGCCTTCTCGCACAAAAACATCAGCGGCACGGCGGAAAGATCGGTCATCGGTTCATCCAGATGCCAGATGGACTTCTCCAGCGCGGCCTCATCCATGTCGTCAATGATCAACACTTGATGCTCAGTGCCGAAATGGTCGGCCACGGTCTGGGCATAATTCAGCTCGCTGAAGGTTTTGTCAGGGAAGCCAATGGTGAACGTCCTGACCTTGCCCGCGCTGTGCTTGTGCATCATGGCCACCAGCGTGCTGGAGTCCAAGCCGCCCGACAAAAACGCGCCCAGCGGTCGCGAGGAAACGAGTTGCTCGCGTACGGCCTCATCAATCAGCGCGCGGATACGCTCCACTACTTCGCCCTCGCCGAGGGGCGTGGCTGGCGTCTCCATGCGCAAATCCCAATATTCCTCCACGCGCAACTGGCCATTTTCCAGTGTGGCCCAATGGCCGGCCGGCAGCTTGCGGATATTCTCAAATGCGGTATCCGGCGCCGGAATGAACTCAAAACCCAGATAGGCATACAACGCGGCATGGTTCACCCGCCGCGGAATCTGCGCATCCTCCAGAATGGACTTGATCTCGGAGCCGAACACCAGCCGGGCGTCCTTGAAATAGTAATACAGCGGCTTGATGCCCAGTCGGTCGCGCACCAGCCAAAGCCGCCGCCGCGCCGCATCCCACAGCGCAATTGCGAACGAGCCCACCAGCTTGTGCACCATCGCCGGGCCCCACTCCTCGTAGGCACCCAGCAACACCACGGCGCTTGCGGCCTCGGCCGGCACCCGCCCCTTGGCCGCCAGCTCTTGGCGCACCGCGGCCAGGTTGTAGATTTCACCATCAAAAACCAGGTGTTTCTGGCCATCCGCGCTGGCCACCGGCTGGTTGCCGGCGGCAGAAAGGTCCATCACATCCAGTCGCCGGTGGGCAAGGGTCATGTGGTCATCGCACCACACGCCCTCATGGTCCGGCCCGCGATAGGCCATCACGGACGCCATCCGCTGCCCCAAGTTGAAATCCCGCCACGTGAACCCGCAAATGCCACTCATTACAGTAATTCCTCGAAATTGAGTTTTGCCCCGATACTTTACGGAAAATACCGCCAGCAGGGAAGCACGATCACCAACTGTTTTCTGCTCGCTTCAACCGGTGGTTTCGCCCAGGATTTGGGCCCAACTGGGAGACAGGTATGAAACATGTATTCTTTGGGTTGCTCTTATTGATGGTGGCCATAACCGGTGCGCGGGCGCAAGACATCCGGACATGGACCAGCGCCAGCGGAGCCACCATCGAAGCCGCGTTTGTAAGCCAGCAGGCCGATGTGGTCATCCTACAAAAGCCCGATGGCGAAAAACTCCGCATCCGCCTCAATCAGCTTAGCCCCGCGGACCAACGGTTTCTCGGCGAACGTCGCACTGCGGGTCTGAACCGGAAATCAACCGCCGATGCCGAAGACGCCCCCATCCCACCGGCCCTGCAAGACTTGGTGGGTCGCAAGCTCGTCAATGCCAAGGGCCACCGTGTTTCGCCGGCCACGCTGGCCGGCAAAAAAATCGGCCTCTATTTCTCCGCCTCCTGGTGCCCGCCCTGCCACGCCTTCACCCCCGTGCTCGTCAAGGCCTACAACGAAATGCAGACGGCCAGCAAGCCGTTTGAGGTTGTGCTGATCTGCCTGGACCGCAGCGAGGCCGACATGCGCCGCTATATGGACGAGTTTAATATGCCTTGGCTCGCGATTCCGTTTGGCGACAAAGTAGGCAACGCACTCCAATCCAAATTCCGCGTCAACGGGATTCCCACGCTGATTATCGTAGATGATGCGGGCCAAACCATTGCGGCGGACGGCCGGGGCCAAATCACCTCCCGCGGCGCGGCCGCTTTCGATTCTTGGTAAGCTCCCCGTTTTTCCGCGCAACTTCCCTCTTTTGCCGAATCCGCGCCTGCGGTAATCTGCCCGCATGTTGACACTCCTGAGAGTGAAAAACCTCGCCCTGGTTGAAGAAGCCACCGTGGCCTTTGAGCCGGGGCTGAACATCATCACCGGCGAAACCGGCGCCGGCAAATCCATCCTGATCGGCGCGCTATATCTGCTGCTGGGCGAACGTGCCGATACATCCGCCATCCGCGCCGGCGAAACCCAATGCGTCGTGGAGGCCACGTTTCAACTCGCCGAACCGCAAGTGGTCAACGATATCCTCACCGACACCGGCTTGGAGCCATGCGACCACGGCCTGCTCATTCTGCGCCGCACGGTCAAGGCCGCGGGCGGCGGGCAGGCTTTCGTGAATGATGCCCCCGTCACGCTGCCGCTGCTCAAGCGTCTGGGCGCCCACTTGGTGGACTTGCACGGCCCGCACGATCACCAGTCGCTCTTCCAGCCGGCCAGCCAACTGGACATCCTCGACAGCTTCGCGCGGGCGGATGCCGAACGCGCCGCCTACGCCAACGCTTTCTCGCGGCGTCAAGCGTTGCTGGCCCGCCGCGAGGAACTCGCCGGCGACCGCGGCGATCTGGATGCGCAAATCGCGCTCTACGCCCACCAAGTGCGGGAAATCGAAGAGGCCGCCCCCGTGGAAGGCGAAGAAGACGAAGTCCGCGCCGAACAGCAAACCGCCGGCCACGCCCAGCGCATCCTGGAGTTGGGCCAGCTTATTGTGCAGGCCACCAGTGAAGACGAAAACTCGGCGCTGGCCATCATGGCGCCGGCCCGCAAAGCGCTGGATGAGCTTGCCCGCTTGCTGCCCGCGGCCAAGGAATGGCTGGCCGAGTTTCGCGGCCACACCGATGCCCTCGCCGCGCTCACGGGCGCCATCCAGAGCGAACTTACCCACATCTCCGCCGATCCCGCGCGACTGGAATGGCTCGATCAGCGCCTCGCCACCTACGACAAGCTCAAACGTAAATATGGCCCCAGCCTGGCCAACATCCTCCAGACCCTTGCCACCGCCAAAACCCGGCTGCAAGATTTGCAAACGCGTGACCAGCAAAAAGCGGATGTTGAAAAAGAACTCCTGGCCGTGGAAAAAGAGCTGCAAACCGCGGGCCGCGCCCTGCGTAAACGCCGCGCCGCCGCCGCCGAAAAACTGGCCCCCGCCATCACGGCCGAGTTACAGGCCCTGGGCTTCGCCCATGGCCTTTTCGCCATCGAGCTAACCCCCAGCGAGGCCCCGTTGGCTTCCGGCCTCGATAAACTGGAATTTGCCTTTGCCCCCAATGTCGGCGAACCCATGCGGCCATTGCGCGCCATTGCCTCCTCCGGCGAAATATCGCGGGTGATGCTCGGTATCAAGGTGGTGGTGGCCGCCGCCGATCGCATCCCCCTGCTGGTGTTTGATGAAATTGATGCCAACGTCGGCGGCGAAACCGCGCGCGCCGTCGGACAAAAACTGGCCCAAGCCGCGAAACGGCGGCAAGTCATCGCCATCACACATCTGCCCACGGTGGCAGCCTGCGGCGCGCACCATCACGCTGTGCGCAAGGAAGTCCAAGCCGGCCGCACCCATACGCGCGTCGTTGCGCTCGATCACGCCGCGCGGGTCGAAGAACTCGCCCGAATGCTCGGCGGTCGCGAATCCACCAGCGTCACCCTCCGTCACGCCGCCGAACTCCTCGCCACCACGCCAACATCATGATACAGTCCTTCACCCTAACCACAGGCAGCCGCACCCCATGAAAACCACGCTCTTCATCCCCACCCGCAATGAAATCGA
>MWEZ01000122.1 GCA_002071335.1 Verrucomicrobia bacterium ADurb.Bin018 | reverse complement strand
CGCGCCACGCGCGCCTCCTTGAGCGTCACGTCGTAATAATCGTTGATGGAATCAAAGCCGGTTACGGTGTCGCCGCGCGCCAACAGCGCCTGCGCCACGTGGTAGCCAATGAAGCCGGCCGCGCCGGTCACGAGGATATTCATCAGAGCAACTCCTGTTGAAAGCCCGCCGGCGGACGCAAGCCCAGCAACTGGTAGGCCGCCAGCGTCGCGGTGCGCCCCTGCGGCGTGCGCGCCAGCAGGCCCTGTTGGATCAGATATGGCTCATACACTTCTTCCAGCGTGCCCGGTTCTTCACCCACGGACACCGCCACGGTGGCGAGGCCCACCGGCCCGCCGCCATACTTTTCAATGATGGTGGCCAAGATGCGTTTGTCCATTTCGTCAAGGCCGTGGCGGTCCACATCCAGCATGGCCAGCGCGCGGTCGGCCACGTCGCGTGTGATGCGGTTGCCGGCGCGCACTTGGGCGTAGTCACGCACCCAGCGCAGCAGGTTGTTGGCGATGCGGGGCGTGCCGCGGGCGCGCGCGGCAATCTCCTGAGCGCCGTCGTCGGCAATGTTCACCCCGAGGATTTCCGCCGACCGCATGACTACGGCATACAACTCCTCTGCCGAGTAATAATCGAGGCGGTTGATCAGGCCGAAGCGCGAGCGCATGGGCGCGCTGAGCAGGCCGCTGCGCGTGGTGGCCCCCACCAGCGTAAAGCGCGGCAGGTTCAAGCGCACGCTGCGCGCGTGGGCGCCCTGGTCCAGCACAATATCAATCACAAAGTCTTCCATCGCCGAGTAGAGATATTCCTCCACGCTTTTTTGGATGCGGTGGATTTCGTCAATGAAAAGGATTTCGCCTTTTTCAAGGTTGGTCAGCAGCCCGGCCAAGTCGGCCGGCTTGGCCAGAATGGGCCCGGAGGTAGCCTTGACGTTGACGCCCATCGCCGCCCCGAGGATGTAGGCCATGGTGGTCTTGCCGAGGCCCGGCGGCCCGCACAGCAGCACGTGATCCAGCGACTCCCCTCGTCCCCGCGCCGCCGCCACGCTCAACTCCAGCCGCTCGCGCACCTTGCCTTGGCCGACAAAATCCACAAAGCGTCCCGGCCGCAGCGTCTGTTCAAATTCCACGTCCGCGCGGTTCAGGGTTTCAGATGCAAAACGGTCACTCATGCGTTGTTCGTGCCAGTCCGGCCACTAAACCAGAAAGCCCCCCGCCTGACAAGCACCGGCAAACCCCCGCCGCGCGCACCCGGTCCGGGTTATTCCAGAATGACGCGGTAATAGCGGGCTTCATGTGCCGCCGCGTCGGGATCCACCAAATCCGCGATGCCACTGGCCGATTGCACTGTGCCGATGACCTCCCATTGCGGGTCTTGCAGCGAAGATGTGGCTTCCACCGTCAGCGTGAGTCCCGCCGCGCCCAGCACTGTCATGGAGCCGCCCACGCCCTCTTTCGCGGGCACCCACGCCATTTCCACGGCGGCAGGCTGGATACGCCAGATGCTGCCCGCTTCCGGCCCCACCAACTTGTCCCAATTGCCAGTGAACAGACTCCCCAGCCCCACATAAAACCGGTTGCGGTACAGCTCAAACGAGAGCGGCACCCCCGGCACGGTGAACTCGCTGGCCTGCCACCAGTGGGTGAGATCGGCCGACGCATAAATCCGGCCGCGGAACGTGCTGGTCGTATTCGTCTCTGCCGTCATCACGTAGCACAGGCCGTCGTGCGCCAGAATATCGCGCACGCAAGTCCCCGCGAAAGCCATCAACTGGTTTGCCGCGCCGCTCGCTTGGATCTGCGCGGCCGTCATGTAGTACAGCGGCGTTGGAGTGAGCAGATAGCGCACGGGGTAGGCATAGAGCAGGCCGTCGCCCACCCGCACGCGGCGGGCCATGGACAACTGGCTGACGTGCAACTGCGGAGTCACTGCCGTCAACTGGCTGCCGTCGTACACATAATTCGTCGGCCCCTGCAGAAACAAAAAGTCCGCGAACGGAATCGGCGCGCTGTATTGTTGGAGCAACACCGACCAACTGGCGCCCATGTCGGTGGAAACCAGCGTGCGCGCCTGCTGGTTTTCCATGGTCATGCTGGTGAACAAGCGATTCTGAAACAGCGCCACATCATAGGAGTGCACGCCGCCGGTAAGCGTGGCTCGACGCGTCCACCCACCGCCCGGCCCGTTTTGCGGGTCCTGCACATAAATATTGGCGCGGATGGGGCTTTCCTCCACCGAGTCCACCCCCGGAATAAACAGGAGATCATCCTGCACAAAAAAATCCCAAATCATTTCCTCTTGCGTGGTGTACTCCTTGACGAAGTTGGCGCCATCGCCTTGGTAAGTCCACACATCAATCGGGCCGGCGTTGTTCCAGTAGTCGCCGTGCGCAAGGTAGAGCTTGTCGTTAAACACCTGCAAATCCCAGATGGATCGCGGGCGGGCATCCCCCCCCACCGGAAATTTGGCCAGCAGCGGGTTGCCAATTTTTACGGCGACATCGTCGGCCACCGCCGGTACGCTCGCCAGCATCAGCACCAGCAGCCAGAATCCCGCCAGCAGGCACCCCCGCGCCCGACGCCATAACCATGCTCCGCCTGCCGCCATCATCCCGCCCACGTTACCCAACTTTGTCCGCGCACAAAGTCTTTTTTCCACACCGTGGAAAAACGCGGCACGATTTTTCCACGCAATGGAAAATAGACGAGTGCCGAGCCCGAGCCCGAAGGGCGATGGGCGAACGCGAGTTCTATAGCGGCCGGCGCAGCCGGACGAGCCAGTGAGCCATAGCGAACGCAGCGGCAAACTTTGACCTCACTTTTCCACACAATGGAACAACTTTGGGAAATTTTTCCACGCAATGGAACAACTTTGGCCCAACTTTTCCACACTGTGGAAAACTCAGTTCGCGCACCGCAAAAAAGCGTCACGCGGGCCGGTTGGGTCCGCGTGCGGACAAAAAAAGTGGTGCACCCGGAGGGACTCGAACCCACACGCTTTTAAGGGCATAAGAACCTGAATCTTACGTGTCTGCCAATTTCACCACGGGTGCCCCGGTATGAAATCTCGCGCACCATACCAGCCCCCCCCGCCCCGCGTCAACTGAACGCCATTCTTTTTTTGCGCCCGCCGGCGCCGCGTGGCGGCGTGGTGGCGACCCGGCAAGGACGTTGCCCTCGGGCGGGAGGGTGGCGTATAGTTGCCGCATCAAAGAAGGAGCTGCCATGAAAACTATGATGCTTGCCGCCACGCTGTCGCTGCTGTTGGCCGGCGGGGTGTTCGCCGAATCACCGCCGGACGACGCAGTCACCCGCGATGTCCGGAACCTGCAGCACGATATCGAAGACCTGACCGCGCGTTTGAACAAAATCGAAGACCGGTTGGACACCGTCGAGGCGCGGTTGGGGCGCACATTCCGTGCGCCATCGCCGTTCGATAATGTGGAACGCCGTTTGGATGATCTCGAAAAGGATGTGCAGGACCTCAAGCGCCGCCGGTAAACCGCCTGCCCCATGAAGTATCTCGATTATTATGCCGTTCTCGGCGTGCCCCGCACGGCCACCGCCGAGGAAATTAAAAAAGCCTACCGCAAGTTGGCGCGGCAGTATCATCCGGATGTCAACAAAACCGCCGGCGCCGAGACCCGTTTCAAGGAAATCAACGAAGCCAACGAGGTGCTCTCCGATCCCGAAAAGCGCAAGCGCTACGATGCGCTGGGCGCAAACTGGAAGGCCGGGCAGAACTTCACGCCGCCTCCAGGATGGGGTGGATTCGGTGGCGCCAGCAGCGGGCCGGGCGGCATTCGTTTTGAGTTTGGCGACAGCGGCGGCGGAGATTTCAGCGATTTCTTCTCAGCGCTGTTCAGCGATCTGGCCGGGGCGGGCCGTAGCGGGCGGAGCCGCCGAAGCAGTCCGTTTACCGACTTTGGCGGGTTTGGCGCCGGCTCGCCCGAAGAAGCCTTTCAGCCGCGTGGCCAGGATTTTGAGGCCACGCTGGCGATCACGCTGGAGGATTTGATCAATCGCGAGCCCAAGGCCATCACTTTGCAGGTACCCGTGGTGCGGCCCAACGGCGCGGTGGCGCACGAGGCCAAAACGTTCCATGTACGGATTCCCACCGGTGCCACCGAGGGCACCCGCATCCGCCTCTCCGGGCAGGGCGCGGCCGGCGGCAATTTGTATCTCAATTTGCGGATTGCACCCCACCCGATTTTCCAGTTGAACGGCTACGACTTGGACCAAGTGGTGGCCATTGCGCCCTGGGAGGCCGTGCTCGGCGCCAAAGTGGGCATCCCCACGCTGGAAGGACCCGCCACGCTGAGCATCAAACCCGGCACACAAAACGGCGCGCGCTTGCGTCTGAAAGGCAAAGGGTTGCCAAACAAGACGGGGTCGCGCGGCGATATGCTGGTGACGGTCCGCATTGTGGTGCCTGATCGTCCCACCGCCAAAGAAAAGGCGCTGTTCGAGCAGCTCGCCCGCGAGTCTTCATTCCAACCGCGCCCGCGTTGACACCGTGTTGTTCCGGATGCTAGGGTGGCCGGCCATGGTAGGGTGCGCCGACAGATTGCGAGGCGTGGTCCGCCGGGGTGCCGGCGTGGCGTTGGCCATGCTGCTGATGCCGGCGGTTGTCCGCGCCGAGCCTTATACCTATGTGGCCCGCGCCCACATCATCGGGGTACAGCAATCGTTTCTGTACCAAGCCACCCCCAGCGTGCCCGGCGCCGGCGTACGCGCCTTCCAAGACCCCGACTCCGAAACCGGCGGGCGCGAGCGGTTCGACATCCGTTGGTACGCCAATCCCCCCGGCATTCCGCCGGGTACCGTGCTCTTGCTCGAAACCGTCCAAGAGCGCAGTCCTGTGGTGCGCAGCTATTTTTTGCGCACCACGGACAAGTCCGAGGGCAATACACTCTCGGTGCTGGAAATCCCGCCCGACAAAGTCCGGCAGGGCGGACGCGTGATCAAATGGCGTTTGCGCGTAGTCTGGCGGGGCAAGGTGCTCGCCACGCAAACTTCCGCCAACTGGACCAGCTAACCATGAGCCGCGCCGCCCCCCAATCTCCTCGGATTCTGGCGGCCACGGCCGACAATTGCACCCTGATCGTCGTGAGCGGCGCGGCCACGTTCAAGCTGGCGCCGGCGTTCAAGCAGGCACTGCAAGCGGCCAAACTGGCGGGCAGCCCGCTGGTGGTGGTGGACATGGCCGATTGCGTTTCCATGGATAGCACCTTCATGGGCGCGCTAGCCACCGCCGGCCTGGCCCAGCGCACCTCCGATTGCCGCCTCGCGCTGCTCAATCCCACACCCCACGCCCGCAGCCTGCTCCGCGGGCTGGGCGTGGACCGCCTGCTCAAAAGTTATTCCGCCGCCGAGCTGCCCGCCGGCTTGGCTGATCTCTCCGGCTTGAAGCAAAACTTGCGCCCGGTGGAAGCCGCCCCGGTGAGCCAGCACGATATGGCCGCGCTGATGTACGACGCCCACGAAACCCTCACCCGCGTGGATCCTGAAAATCTGCAGCGCTTCAAGGATGTCCTCGCGTTTCTGCGCGAAGACTTGCAGCGTTTTTAGGCTGGTTTTACCGCCGCCGCCTGTTATCCTTCGCTCCGCAAAACCATGCTGCGTAGAAGTTTCAAATTCCAGTCGGAACTGGCCGCCATTGTGGATGCGCTGCTCGTGGCCGGGGCGCTGCTGGCCGCGCTTGTCACCCACAAGATGCTGGTGTGGCTCTTTCCCGGCTACTTCGCCATTTTTGACATGTTTTGGTCCAACTCCTGGCTCTATGTGCTCGTGGTGCCGGTGTGGATTTTCGTGTTGGATTTCTCCGGCTTTTACCGCCAATTCATCGGCCTGCCGCACGCCCGAATTTTTCAACAGGCCGCCCGTGGCGGCATCTTGAGCTTTGCGGTTTTGCTGGGCCTGCTCTACGCGTTTAAGCTGCACGCCGTGCCCCGCACCATCCTGGGCATTCACGCCATCTACTCCAGCTTGGCCGTGGCCTTGCGCGCCATTTATCTGCAACCCTATATCCTCCGGCTGGAAGCGCGCCGCCGCCTGCTGTTCATTGGCAGTCCCGCCCGCGCCGCCGGCATCCGCGCCTGGCTCAGCCATCCCACCCGCGCGCGCTTTTTTGAAATTGTCGGCTTCCTCTCCCCCGCCGGCACGACTCCGCCGCCCGATTTCCCCGCCGCCGGCACGCTCGACGATTTTTCCGCCATCCTGCATTCCACCGTGGTGGATGCCGTGGTAATTCTGCCCGACGATGTTTCCACCGCGCAAGTCACCCAGTGGCTGCGCCAGTGCGAAATCGAAGGCATCGAAGCATGGCTCCTGCCGCCCTATCTGCATACCACCATCGCCGAAACCACGCTCGATGAAGTGGCCGGCGATCCCGTCCTGCTCTTCACCACCACCGCCAAATCCTCGTGGGCGCTCCTGTTCAAGCGGCTGCTGGATATTTGCGGCGCGGCCATTGGCCTGATTGTCCTCTCGCCTCTGCTCCTCGGCATTGCGCTCGCCATCCGCCTCACCTCGCCCGGCCCCATTTTCTTTACGCAACGGCGCAGCACCCTGCGCGGCCGAGAATTCAACATGATCAAGTTCCGCACCATGGTCGCCAACGCCGAGCAAATTCGCGCTGAACTCGAACAGCTCAACGAAGTCACCGGCCCCGTGTTCAAGATCAAGGACGATCCGCGCATCACCCCCGTGGGCCGTTGGCTGCGCCGGTATTCGCTCGATGAACTGCCCCAACTGTGGAACGTCCTTGTGGGCGATATGTCCCTCGTGGGCCCCTGCCCCCCCATCCCCGCCGAAGTCGCCAAATATGAAAACTGGCAGCGCCGCCGCCTCTCCATGCGCGCCGGCTGCACCTGTCTCTGGCAAGTCGGCGGGCGTAACGACCTGCCCTTCGAGGAATGGATGCGCCTCGATCTCAAGTATATTGATACGTGGTCGCTGGGTCTCGATTTCCAAATCCTGCTGAAAACCGTGGG
>MWEZ01000121.1 GCA_002071335.1 Verrucomicrobia bacterium ADurb.Bin018 | reverse complement strand
GCCGCGTAAAGCGACCAAATGTTCCAAAGCGCAAATAGGCGCGCCTGTCCGATTAGCCCACGGCGCGGCGGAATATAGTGCCGCGGCAAACTGGGCGTCAGCCACCATCCGCGGTCTCCATCGCACCTGTCGGCATATCCCACATTCTGGCGATCAACATCCACAGAGGAAACGCCAAGAGCGGTATGGTCACGGCCGGCACAAGGAGGGTGACAAACGTCAAAAAGATTACACAACAACATACCCCCATGTATAAACCGGATAAGGGATGCCGGAGGGGCAAAGCAGCCGATTTCTGCCAAAGCCGAACAATCACCCAACCCAAAAAGCTATAATAAGTAGCCGCACCTAACCAACCGAATTCACCCATCAATGTAAAAAAGTCCGACTGCGGCATCCCCAGCACCGAAGCGCTTGAGCGCGTGCCGCCAAGTCCTTTTCCAAAATAATCCAACCGCCGGATTTCATCGCGGTAAGGGATGATGTACTGCCGAGCAAGGGGCGTCCGGGCATCCACGGCCTGCGCTGACGCGAAACGCCCCGGCCCGGCCCCCAAAAGCGGGTAGCGCACCAGATATCGAAAATCTTTGGTGACCGCGTAGAACATATTCCCCTTGGGCGAGTCCCGCATTCCGTGAAAATAGCGGCGCACATTGACTTCACCGGTGGCAATGTTGAAATAGATCACGGTTGCCAAACCAAATACCACCCCAGAAAGCAATAGCCAGACCCGCAGACGAGTGGGGAATTTGGGGTGGAACAAAAAAGGTAAAAAAGCAAACGGCATCATCAGGAGTGCGTGCTTGGTGTCGGTCATGAAGATCAAGTTATAGGCGATCACCAGCGTCAGCAAAACAACGACCAACCGCTGGCGCGCACTGGCTCGATTGGAGCTGCTGACCCACCAGCCGGTTAACAGCATCAGGGCGAATACACTCAAATAACCCACTTGGTGCGCCGCACCGCCACCGACCGGGCCGAATACTCCGCCGCTACGATCCGGGTGATAATGGGGCCATGGCCCCCCTTGCCAGAGCATATTGTACAGAAACTGGATCGCCACATAGACAATGTAAAACCACACCCAGCGGTTGAGTTGTTTTTCATTTTCAAACGTGCAGGTCAGCCGACAGAAATACCACAAAATGTAGGACTTCAGCATGACGAGTGTCACCTGCACAACCGAAAATACCGACGGCCGGCCATTGGCAATCCAACTCAAGAAGGCAATGCCGATAAACACCACGGGGAACAAGGTCGCTTCAGTTAGCTGTCGCCGTTGGATCCAGTTCATCACGATTACGGCGATAAATGGCAGAAAGAATAGTTCGTCCAAAAACCCAGGCAGCGGTAACCCAACCAGCCCCAATAGCCGATTGCTGGGCATCAGCAAAAAGTAAAATATCATCAGGGTCAGCAGCAGATTGGGTCGGTCCAGCAACAGTGCGCCGGCAGCGAAGACAATGACGAGGAAGGCCCACCCCAGGGGCGCCGGTACGCCGAACATCCCCGCAATGAAAAACATGGCCGTCAGGCCAAGCGCAAATCCCGCCACCGTCAACCAGCCGATCCAGCGATAGACCGGAAATTGATAGGTCGTGCGCTGGCTGGTTGGAAAAGTGGGCGGGGCAGTACTCATGACAATCTTGGGAGCAATATGCTGAGCCGGTGCTGGAAAATCAATCCTGGAAGCCGCCGGGCGCGGTTGCCGCGAGGGCGATTTGATACAGCTCTTCCAACTGTTCAGCCACGCGGCTCATGGCAAAATGCGCTTCCGCCTGCTGCCGCGCCGCTTGGCCGAGCCGCTCGCGCAGCTCCGGCGAGCGGTACATTTCCACGATGGTCCGCGCCAAAGCTTCGGCGTCACCAACCGGGACCACCAAACCATTAAAGCCGTGCTGCACCACGGCCACACTGCCGGGAATATCAGAAACAATCGCCGGCAACCCCGCCGCTTGGGCTTCCAACAAAACATTGGACATCCCCTCCACTCGTGACGGCAAGATCAGAAAACCGGCGTGCAGCATTTCGCGCGTCAGGTTCTCGGTTCGTCCCGCAAACTCAACCGTATCCCCTGCCCCTTCCTGCTGAGCCATCAGTTGCCAACGCCGAACATCGCCACTGCCAAACAATTTCAATTTCAGGCCAGGTTCCACGCCCACCGCGCGCCCCCAAGCCTGAAATAAAATATCAAATCCTTTGTACACGCTGCCTTGCGAAAAATTTCCGGCATAGATCGCCGTCGAATGGCGCGCCGGGGTGGCGGTCGCCTCAGGAATTTCGACTCCGTTGGGCAATACGGTGATACGTTCCGCGGGGATGTCCGCAGCGATCAACTGGTCGCGCAAATGATCGGTCAAAGCCAGAAAATGACAGGCCATGCGGCGTGGTTGCCAGCGACTTAGCCAAGGGACATCAGGATTTCCCGGCCAGAGCAGCGCCTGTCCCAGCGCCTCTTTGCAAAATATCGGTGCGCCCAACTGTTCCGCCAGCCACTGGGCAAATCCCGCGATCCAATGCGACTCATGCACATGCACCACATCGGCCTTGATGCGGCGGGTTTTTATCCATAGCGCGCATTCCACGACAAAACTGAAATGCCCCAGCCACTCGATTGGCGCCATGAGCCGCCAGCGCCGTCGGTGTTGGGGCGTGTTCTGCACGCCATCGGCGCTGAATGGGTCGGCGCGTTCAACGGATGGAGGCGCCGCCTTGCGCCGCAGCCACCGATGGACCCGCCGAGCTGCTGAAGTGAAAGGTAGCCAGCACCCTAAACGGCGGATTGTTACTCCCGCCCGATGTTCTTTCCGGGACGTTGTGGCCCACCACCAAGGCGTTAAAATCGTCACCTGATGGCCGCGCGCGGCCAGTGCCTTCGCCTGTTTCCAACATTGCATCTCGGCACCGCCGCGGTGCACCGGCATAAAAAGAGCCACGACCATCAAAATCTTCATGGGAGTGTGCGTGCTCCGACAATTCGGGCGACAAAATCTTCGACATGCGCCTCTTGCGGCCACATCCGGCCTGCATGCCAAGTCAGATTGGAATCCCAGTGGCCGGGGCAGGATTCCACCATCCAATCCACATAACAGTAACTAATTTCTGCAATAACCGGATCCCGTGTCGGACCCCGGAACAAAAAATCAAAGGCCATGGATTGCGATTGCAACTTTTTCGCGGCGGCAAACGCGGCCGCAACGCAGCGCAAATCAATCTGATCCGGCTCCACATTGAAGTTGCCGCTGCCCGAAGCGCGGAAATCGTTGGGCCGGTTAAAGCGGCGGTAGGCAAAAGCACGATTGCCAATGACCGTCACCCGCGTGTCGTGGGCGTTGTCCGGAAGGAATTCCTGAAACAACGCGTAATTTTTTTGCGGCATCCAATAGGTCTGGTCGGGCAGCGCCGGGAACCGATTGGCCAAAACGTACGGCCCGGCTTGGGCCGCACGTTTCAATGCCCGCTTCAACCGGGCCCATGTCGCCGGCAAGGCTCCACGTGGAAGAGCGGGTCGCCCAACTATCCCGGAACCGGAGAAACAAGCGTTCACATATTGCCGCGCTTCTTTCGCAGAACGCAATAGCCGGACATTCATACTGCCTGCTCCCCCGCTCAACTTGGCCACCACGGGGTATTGAGCAGTTTCCGCCCATCTCAGCGCATCGGCCTTACGCCAAAACACCCACGTTTGCGGATGAGGGATATCCAAGGCCTTCAACAAATAGCTCTGGGCAATTTTGTCATCATAATGCCACGAGGTGGCCATGTCGGGGAAAACAGGAATCCGTAACTGCTCTTCGATCACTCGCAAAATCGGCAGTGCAGCCAAACGGATTTCATGCGGATAATGAAACCAGTGCCACATGACCCCGGCGCAATCGTGCACTTGCTCCAGCGCATTCGACGCCAACAGGTCGAGTTTTTTGACCTGTATCCCGCGCGCTTGGAGCGCAGCAGTCCACTTGGCGACATAGCCCAACCTTGTTTCATCCACTCCGACCACAAACTGGTGTTTACTCATGACGCTGCATCCCCTCCAGACTTGATCGCAACCAAAGCTAATGTCGAGCTTGACCGGGGAAAAGCCCATAAGCGCCGGCCAAGTAGTATGTGGTTGAAAACATTCAATATTGGGTTCACCACGCGGCACAGCCCCGATACAAACCGGCCGGGCCAGCGTCGATCAGGCAAAAATTCCAAATCCGGCCCGCCCAGCGGGCCACAAAACACCACTTGGCCGGTGAGGCTTTGAGCAATTGTGCAAAAGTTGGCGGACGTGCACGTGGCAATATTGTGCATCTGATATACTGCCGGGTTGAAACGGCGGACCAAGCGGCCGTACCACGTAGTTGGGTTGAGGTTGGGTACGGTTAGCACCAAGAGACCGCCGGGTTTGAGCAACTCCATGTGTTTGCGCACGACATCAACTGGCTCATCAAAGTGTTCGATAAATCCATAGGAGGCCACTACGTCAAAATGATCCCGCCATGGGGCCCGTAATTTCTCGTCGAAAAAATCGCCCCTCACAACCCAATCTTCCGGCAATCCTTCTTGACGGTACAGCGCTTTCTGGGCGGCCACTCCCGAATCCGTGTATTCAATGCCCCACGGCTCGATTGCAAACCGTCGCCAAAGCCCCAGACTGCGATACCCCGGCGCACTGCCGATCTCCAATCCGCGCAATCCCTCGCGGCCCCCCAGTAAAGGCGCCAGCAAACATTCAACCAGTTGGAAGGTGTGATGGCGTTGCAGCAATTTTTTGCGCAATCTACGCAGCGGCGCGGGGATCCAATGCCGCAACCGATTTGCGCTGGGCGCGGGACTTGACTCTACCGGGGAGTAAAGAGACGCCCAATAATCACGGCTGGATAAACGTTGGCTCATTCAAAGGTATAAATATTTATTTGGCCGGCAGCGTCAGACCCAATCGCCGCCGCCAAACCGACTGAACCAAATTCCGATAATATTGCCAAGCGAACGCGTCAGGCGACCTTAGACTGATCCAGAGACCCCAAAATATAAAAAATAAAAAAGCCGTTGTCCCGCCTCGCAGCCAAGGCGAAGGGAAATGAATAAACTGCCGGATGGTCCAAGCCAGTAAGGCCGCCACGCTCGCCGCGACAGAAGTGGCCACCAGCGACCGCCAAACAGCGGCTATCGGCAATCCAGGGAAGCGCTTGGTTAACGAAGGGGAGAGACACGCCAAATAAAGCACCCCGTGAACTAACAGCGCTATAGGAAAGCCCACCGGGCCCCACACATGAACAGCGCCAATAACGAGTGCCGCATTAAGCAAAGCTGAAAAGGTTTGCCACGCTGTGCCATAACCAATGGCTTGACGGGCGACAAAATAACGACCCAGGATGGTGCTCACACCGATCAAAGGCAGGGCCAGCACCAACAAGGCAAACAGAAGCGCGGTTGTCCCCACCGCCGCCCCGCGGAAAGCTCCGTGGGCAAATAAAATATCAACCAATTCTTGACTGACCAGCGCCAACAAAACGCTCACTGGCACCAAAAGAAAGATTGCCAGGCGCAAAGTATGTCCAAGGGATTCGCCAAGTTTTTCCTGCTGACGCTGCGCAGCCAATTCATTGAATTTGATGCCCAAAACACTGGTTAACTGCACGGTCAACAATTCCGTGGGCACGGCGCTCAAACGGCGTGCGTAGTTGAGCGCGGTCAATAAACCCGCGCTGAAACCGGAAAATAAAAACAATGGCAGATATCCAGCCAGCGTGCTGGCTACCGTCCCCCCCTCCACCCAGGCAATGTTGCGAAATACCTGTCCGCCGATATGGGTTCGCCAGACACGCAAGTTCCACCGGATGGCACGCCGCAACAGATATCCATTTATCGCAACCTGCAATGCAAACCCCAGCAGCATTCCTAGTGCCACGGATAGCACGCCAAGTTGCCGATGAAATAGCAGTACGAACAAGATATTCAAAACTCGGTTCACACAAGACAGCATCGCCGGCAACGTGAGGTACTTGTATGACACCAGCACATCCAGCAGCAATTGCGCAGTCATTTGCAACGGCAGGCTGGCCAACAGCCAAAACAAGAGCCGTTCATTGCGCTGCAAAACATCCGGCGAAAACTTGGAAATGAAGGCCACCACGCCAATCGGTTTGGTTAATAGCCCCACTCCCAAGGCGGTGATAATCACGGCAAACACCGCAAAGAAGCGATTGATGAATGCCATGGCATCAGCCTCGCTGACCTGATGCCGGCGCCGCATGGTTTCCGGGATCAACACACTGACATTGGCTGCCTGCAGCACGGTAGTGAGTAGCATGAAAATCCCGGTGCAGTAGTACAGCACATCCGTGCTTTCCTGGGCGCCAAACATGGCCGCCATGACCATGCTAAACAAAAGGGCCAGCCCTTGGCTGAAGCCATTGATCGCCGTGGACCAAAAGGCCGCTTGCTTAAAGGAATTGATGCGTAGGCTCATGTTTACTGTTGAGCTGGGCGAGCTAGTGGAGTTTGGTCCAGAGCCGCCAATTGCGCATCCAGATTCATCGGGAGGGATTCACCCGTGGCCAGAAGTACGGTCATTCGCTCTTGATAGGCCTGAACATAATGGCCATCCGCCCAATGGCTCAACCACCGTAGTCCCGCCCCGCCCCGTGCCCGCCCTTCACCCAACCAGTCCGGGACATCCATGTACCGGCGAAATTCCACATCTTCCTGAAAGCGCGTGGTTGGTCCCGCGCCCTTCATGACCACCACTCCGGGGCCATGGGCTTCTTGGCGATTGGTCAGGCACAGTTTTCGTGCGTATGGCAACTGGAGAAACTCCTGAACGGCACCGAGTGAACTATCGTTTTGGTCGCCAAATTTGATAAACAGCCGGTCCCAGTTGATCCGTTCGGTGCGGCGTTGCCATTTGTCCAGCGCCTCTTCCCACGCGGCGTAATGGAGGAAGTGAATCTCAATATTATCGTCAAGGATTCCCAGCGGATAAGGCAGTGTTGGGCCATACACG
>MWEZ01000120.1 GCA_002071335.1 Verrucomicrobia bacterium ADurb.Bin018 | reverse complement strand
ACGCGGGCCAAGCTGGACCAGACCTTCCGCGGCGACGACCCGGTGAAAGAAACGGATTTCGACACGCGGCAGGTGTCGTTCAGCTATCGCGAGGGCGACCGCTTCACGTTCATGGATGTGGATGACTACACGCAGTTCGAGCTGATGGCCGACGAAATCGAAGACGCGGTGCCATTTCTGGTGGACGGCATGGAGGGCATCAAGGCCCTCACTCAGGAAGGCAAGGTGCTGTGCATCCAGTTGCCCGATGCCGTGGAGTTGACGATTGTGGAGTGCGCGCCCGCGATGCGCGGCGCCAGTGTGACCGCGCGCACCAAAACGGCCAAGCTGGAAACCGGCCTGGAGTTGCAAGTGCCGGAATATATGGCGCAGGGCGAGCGCGTGCGGGTGGATACCCGCACGGGCGGGTTCATTCAACGCGCGTAGTAAAACGCGCCGGAGCGCGCGGACCATGCGGCTTTCCCGCTGGGGCAGGGGTGTGGTAACGTGGCCGCTGGTGGAAGGAGTCGTGTGAAATTTTCGGAGATTGATTGGGCGCAGTGGCGCCCGCGGGAAACGGCGACGTTGATGTTCATCCGCATGGATGGAATGGTGCTGCTAATTCGCAAGTTGCAGGGCATGGGCGCGGGGTTGATCAACGCGCCGGGCGGGCGCGTGGACCCGGGCGAAACCCCACGGCAGGGCGCCATCCGCGAAGCGCAGGAGGAGCTGAAAGTCACGCCCTACGAGCCGACGGAAGCCGGCGTGCTGGACTTTGAATTCACCAACGGCTACTCCCTGCGGTGCCACGTGTTCACTGCGGCCACCTATGACGGCATTCCCACCGAAACTCCGGAGGCCATCCCGCTGTGGATTGATGAACGTGAAATGCCCTACAACCAAATGTGGGCTGATGACCGCGTGTGGATGCCGCTGGTGCTGGCCAACCGCAAGTTTCATGGCCGCTTTTTGTTCGAGGATGAGCAGATGCTCGGCTGCGAGATTGATGTGGCGCCACGGGCGGGCGTGGAGTTGGCAAGCTGACGCAAGGAGGCGAGCATGGACTGGGCAACATGGAATTGGGTGGATTGGTTGTTTGTGGCCGTGCTGCTCTATGGCGCGGTGATGGGGCTGATCCGCGGACTCTCGCATGAGCTGGCCACGCTGATCAGTATTGTGGTGGCCGTGCTGGTGACGCGGCTGGGTTATGAGCCGCTGGCGGCATGGGCTTGCGCGCGCTGGGGGTGGAATGAGGAAATCACCCGGCTGGTGGCGGTGGTGGCGTTGGCGCTGGCCACGCTGCTGGGAATGCGCCTGCTGCGGATTGCGCTGGGCTCGCTGATGACCTTTGCCTTCAAAGGGTGGGTGGAGCGGCTGGGCGGGCTGCTGGTGGGTGCGGTGCGACAGGGCGTAATTTTTTTGGTGATTTTGCTTGCGGCAAGTTTTGTGCCGTCGGCATGGGTGCAGCGCGAAGTTATGTATAACTCCGCGACCGGCCGCACCACGCTGCCGTTCCTAGTGGAAAAATATAACGAGGTGGCCGCACGCGCACGGATGATTCAGGCGGATATTCCCGGCGGCGTGGAAGAACCACACGCGATCCTGCCACCGCTGCCGGAGCCCGACCCTGTGGTCGGCCTCGACGAGTACGCGCCGTTGTATCCGGTGGAGGAATAATCGGCCATGGCGGCCATGGTCTCCAAGGATACGATTGACCAAATCCGCCAAGCGCTGGACATCGCCGACGTAATAGGTTCCTACATTCAGCTCAAGCGCACAGGCCACACGGCCAAAGCGCTGTGCCCGTTCCACAAGGAAAAAACGCCGTCGTTCCACGTCAATCCGGCGCGGCAGGCGTTCCACTGTTTCGGCTGCGGGGCTGGCGGCGATGTTTTCAAATTTGTGATGCTCTATGACCACGTGGACTTTCCCACGGCGGTGCGGATGTTGGCGAGCCGTGCCGGCATTCCGCTGCAACTGGAGGAAACGCACGGTGGCGCCCGGGAAGGCCCGCCCAAGGACGAGTTGTTTGCCGCCAATGAAGCCGCGGCCAAACGCTACCTGAAAGAATTGATTCAAAGCGCCGATGCCGCGCCCGCGCGCGATTACCTGAACGGGCGCGAGCTGGGCCTGGATGTGTGGAAAGAGTGGGGTATCGGTTGGGCGCCGGAAGGGTATGGTTTTCTGGCGGATAAGGCCGGGCCGCGCGCCGCCATCAAACGGGAGGCCATGGAAGCCGCCGGCCTGCTGGTGAGCAATGAGTCCGGCCATCTCTACGACCGCTTTCGCGGGCGCGTGATGTTCACCATCCGCGACGAACTGGGCCGCGCTGTTGGCTTCAGCGGGCGTATATTGCAAAGCGACGACAAAAACGTCGGCAAATACGTCAACACGCCGGAAACACCGGTCTTTCGCAAAAGCCGCATTTTGTTCGGCTTGGACAAAGCCAAACGCGCCATTCTGGATGCGCGGCAGGCGCTGCTGGTGGAAGGGCAAATTGATTGCATCCGCTGTCATCTGGGCGGGTTCACGACGGCCGTCGCCGCGCAGGGCACGGCATTCACCAGCGAGCATGCCGCAGTGCTCAAGCGCTATGCGGATCACATCTTGATTGTACTGGATGCCGACGAAGCCGGCCAAAAGGCCGCGCTGCGCACCGCCGAGCTGCTGATTGTGGAAGGCTTGGCGGTGTCGCTGGCGGCGCTGCCGGCTGGCGAGGACCCCGATTCGCTGATCCGCGGGCAGGGGTCAGCGGCCTTTCAGGCGCTATTGGACAAGGCGCAAACGGCCATGGGCTTTTTGCTGGATGTGCTGCGCGCGAAAGAAGACGTGCGCACCCCGGAGGGCCTGCTGCGGGCCACGCGTGCCGCGGTGGATTTGGCCACCCGTGCGCCGAGCGCGGTGCAAGCTGAACAGATGCTGCGCGAAGCCGCCACGGGGCTGGGCATCGGCTATGACGCATTGCGCCGCGACTTGCGCGCGGCCGTCCGGCGAAAGTTCCGCCCGGCTTCCGCCGCCGCGGAATCATCGGCAACCCCTACCGCTGCCCCGCCGGTGGACGAAGTCGAGTTGGCCATGCTGCTGGGCGCACAGGGCTCACCGGAAGTGGCCGGCCTCGTGCGCCAATGGATCCCCTACCCGCTGTTGACCGATCCCACGTGCCGGGCGGTCATTCAAGCGTTGGCCGAAGAAGAGCCCGACCTCATGGCGGCAGTGGCCGATGCCGGCGAGGCCGCGCAGGTTCTCGCCGCGCAGGTGGTCAACGCGCCGGCTAAAATTCGCGGGGGCGATGCCGACTTTGGTGTGGAAAAAGCCGCGCAAGATTTGATTGTACGCATTTGGCAACGCCATCTGGACCGCCGGCGTCAGGAGCTGAGTCAACGCCTGCGGACGCTCACGGGCGCGGAGCACGAACAGGCCATCCGTGAGTTGGCCGAGTTGTTGACCGACCAAGGCAAACTGAAACTAGGCTGGGCGCAGGCCCAATCGGTTTTGACCCGCCATTTGGACCGCGTCTGCGGCATCTAGCGATTCAAGGGGGAGAGCAGGGACTTGACGGCGGGCAAAATGGGGTGGCCGATTTGGCCCAGCGGGTGCACCGATAGACGTCAGCATGCCAGCTGAAAAACAAAGCGGAAAAATACGGAAAAGTGCCAAACGGAAACCAAGACTTGATAGTTGACCGCCCCTCGTGCTGTCTCGTATAAGTATTTTTGCAATGCGAGAACTCGGGGATATCAAATGCAAAGAGTTATGACTCTCGCCAAGCCGCGAGCTGTTCACTGCACGCTGCACATCATATCCATTAGCTTCCGAGCGCAAGGCGGCTGAAAAGCAAGCCGATTCTCACAGGTATGCGTCATTCAAGCAACGGGCATGGGCCTTGGGGATTGCAGGGCTGTTCCTCCTTATGCCATGCACTTTGCATGCGCAACCGATTGAGTATCAGGAAACCCAAATCGCCTTTTCGCCCAAGGGGGATGCCCTGACGTTGATTTTGGGCGCCTTGCAAAGAGCCCGGCGGCAAGTGGACGTGGCCATGGCGTTCCTGACCCACGATGATCTTATCAACGCACTCTGCCTAGTGGCACAACGCCCCGGGGTAACGGTGCGATTCATCACTGACGACGAGATGGCCAAGCCCGCCCAACGGCCGATTCTGGAACGCATGGCTCTGGCCGGGATTGAAACCTATGTGGTCACGGTTCAATCCGGGAAAATGCACTTGAAGGCGATGGTGGTGGACGAGGATCTCGTGATCAGCGGCACGGCCAATTGGACGCGGCAGGCGTTCGAGGCCAACATTGAGGATACGGTGTCCATGCGCTCCGCGCCTCTGGCGCAGAAGTACCGGGAACAGATGAACCGGCTGATTGCCGAGGCGACGCCGATCGTGGCTTATGGCGGCGAAGATCCGCGTCAGCTTGCAAAACGGTACCGAAACATGCGCTGGCCGGTACCTGCCGCGCCGGGGGGGAACCATCGGGGCCTGGCAGGTCCCCGCTCCCGGACGTTCCGGCCATCGAGGATGGATGTCTTGTCCCGCACCGGGGAAGGGAACATGGATGCTTGGTTCACTTTTGAACCGGGTGTTGGCGAAGCCTTGGCAGCGTCCATTCGATCCGCCACCAACCGCATCGATGTGGGGATGTATCTGTTGAACCAGCCGGAACTGGTCCAGGCACTCGCCGACCAGGCACAAAATCCTCAAGTACGTGTGCGGGCCTTGTTCGACATCCAGATGCGCGAGGGCGGGTTCATGGGAATCCTGCATGACTTGGCCGAGGCGGGCTGCGAAGTCGGAATTTATGGAGGCGACCGCCACAGCCTGCATCTTAAAACGCTGGTGGTGGACGACCGCCAGGTCTGGACCGGATCGGCCAATTGGACCAAAGCGGCCATGGGAATGAACATCGAAGATATCCTTTGCTTCCATTCTTCCGACATGGCCGCGTACTACCGAACCTTTCTGGGTCAGGTGGCGGTCCATTGCATGTCTTTCGATCCGCCCGTAGCCGCCGCCGGCGAGGTGCCGGCGGAAGGCTGCGGCCGTTTGCCGCCGACCGGTCCCCGCACGAATTTCACCGCCTTGGCGAGGCCGCCGTTCGAGGCTTTTGAATTCGAGGCCCAAGCTCGCTATCTGCCCGACGAGCAATATCTGCCTGCCCTTCTGGACGTGATCCGAACCGCCGACCAGAGCCTGCTCATGCTGATGTATGCCTTCCCGGCACCGGAAACGGCGGGAGAAGCGCAAGCCGCTCTTGTGCGGGAAATGAGCTGCGCCGCTGCTCGCGGGGTCTATGTCTACCTCGGACTCTATACGCCCCCCGGCGGCAAGGACCGGCTGGGAGATATGCACTCCGCCTGGGCGGAACGGCTGCGTGCCACCGGGGTCGACGTGCGGTTGAGCATCCCCAATGGCGCCCAGCACGACAAGCTGGTCGTGGCCGACCTGAGACGGGTTCTGATCGGCTCCCACAACTGGTCGGAAGGCGCACTCTCCGGCAAGCGGGTATACGAAGCAAGCGTCCTGCTCGATCTGCCGCAGCCCGATCCCCGCTGGGCGGACTACGTGCTCGGTCGCCGGATGGTGGACGACATGCGTACCCGCCAGCAGTGGGAGGCGGAAATAGATCTCCTGCGCCGCCTGCAATCCCTCCCGTCCCACGAGCGCCTGGAACAGACCGCTTTGCTTGAAGCCGAAGCCGTTCCGGCGCCATCCGCCGCCAGCTGGACCCGCGTGAGGGAGGAATTCATGACCGAAAGCGGCGACCGAATCCTGCTTCGCGATGGCCGGCTTCTGGCCGGGCAATGGCTGGTTGGCCAGCCCTTGCGCCACCAGTGGCGCTTTCCGGACGGCCAAATCCGCTGGATCGACAAATCCGCGGTGCAATTGCTGTGGCGCGCATCAGCGAGCACTCCTCCTGCTCGACGCCCGGCGGATGCCAATTCCGGTTCAACGGTTAAAACCGCCTTCCTGCCGCAAACCGCGTTCGGCGCCGATCTGCTCGAAGGCGTCAAGAAAGCGCGCAAGAGCATACTGATCGCCACCTACAACATGTCCGAAGGACTCTACGGTCCCTTGGGGGAGTTCTATGACGTGCTGCGGCAAAAGTCGCAGGAGGGAATCGAGGTCGCCTTCGTCACGGAATTCGGGCCGGGCACCAGCGCGTTTCTCAAGCGTGCGGTGCTGAATTTCGCCAGCACGCTGGCGACGGGCAATGTCCAGGTCCGCTTCATGCAGGCCTACAAAGTCATGCACAAGAAACTGGTCGTGGTGGATGGCGAAACAGTGTGGTTGGGCAGCGCCAACCTGACCACCGCCGGGCTGTCCATCAGCAGCGAAGCCAACGTTCGCATCCAGGATACCACCGTGGCCGGCGCAGCGGAACAGGACGTCCGCAGCCTGTTTGAGCAAGCCAAACCCCTGTCTGAACTGAAATACTGAAGAGGTGGCAGCATGAGCAAACTGAGCCAATGGATTCCGGTTGCGCTCGTCGCAGCGTTGGCGTGGACCGGGGCGTTGAAAGCCGAGGGCGAAACCTTTACCTACGAAGGCGATCCCGATCGCCCCTTTCCCGGTGCTTGGGGCAATCCCGATGTGGATTGCAGCGACCCCCACGACCCCGGTGAAAGCGAATGCTGGAAATGCGACAGCGACAGCCCGCCCAAGCCAGTGCCGAAGTTCGAGTGGATTCTCACGCGGGAATGCCCCACGTTCAGCATGAGCAACACGGTGCAAAGCAACTGCTATTGCGTATTGGAGGGCGGAGAGATGACCGACAGCATTACGGCGGACTACACAGCCGAGGACGGGCGGAAGTACTATGAACCGAGCATCGAAGGCTGCGGCGGCGAGCCGCCCGAGGAGGAGGCAATCACCCAGACGATCGAATGGAATTGGACGACCGCCGGTTTGACGACGGAGCCGGCTTCCGGCCAGGGCGAGACGGCATCATTCAAATACACCGTTCCCAAGGGGCCGTTTTCCATAGACGTATTCTTCTCGGCCAAAGCCACTCCAAGCGACACCGATTGCGCGGAAATCACTGCTGGACCGGAAGTGGTCGG
>MWEZ01000119.1 GCA_002071335.1 Verrucomicrobia bacterium ADurb.Bin018 | reverse complement strand
GCGGGAGGTGGAGTACCAAGCCGTGGTGGCGGAGGCTATCGCGAAGGCGTGGGGGTTGGCGGGGTGGGAGCTCTGTCCTGTGCCACAAGCGGTCCAAGATGCTGCGGTGGCGTTGGCGGTGCGTTACCGCTCGCCGGAGTGGATTCAGCGGCGTTGAGTGAGCGGGGGGGGGCGGAGGGCGGTAGCTGTCGGCGCGGGTTGTTCTGGTGCTTCCGGCACTTGGGGATGGAGGATTTCTTGTGAATTTTGGCGGCACCAAAACCAACCGGCGTCTTTCCCGCGCTGGCGCGCCGCCCCGCCTCGCGGGGCGCTCGGCGGAGAGGTCAGAGGTCAGGGTTCAGAGTTCAGGGAGCAGCCATGTGCTGCGCACAGCGGACAAGGCCCGGCACGGCCTCTTTATAAACGCGCCACTTCGCGACGCCGGGGCTGCTGGATTTTCTGCCTTATTGTAGCCGGCCTCGTTGAGGCCGGTGTCCGGAAAAATCCCCGCGGTCACCGCCCGCGGCTACAGTCAACAGCCACGCCTTTGTAGGCCGGGGTTGTATCCCCGGCGGTCCGGGCTGTTGGTTTGGCGGTTTTTACCTGAACCCTGAACCCCGAACCCTGAACCCTTACTTCTTGTTGGCCAGGATGTATTCGCGGGCGGCGTCCAGTTGGCCGGCGCTGCCGAGCAGCACGTTCTTGGCGCCAATGAACTTGGCGTATTCGGGCATGAACACTTTGCCCGGATCGCGCAGGTCGAACTTTTCAGGGTGGTCGCGGAAGAATTCGCGATGCACCCGGCACCAAACGAGGCGACCGTCGGTATCAATGTTGATCTTGGTGACGCCGAGTTTGGCCGCGCCAAGGAATTGGCTGGCATCCACGCCGGATGCGCCCTTGATGTTGCCGCCGGCGGCATTGATGCGGGCGACTTCGTCCTGCGGCACCGAGGAGGAGCCGTGCATGACGATCGGGAAGCCGGGCAGGCGCTTCTGGATTTCCTGCAAGATATCGTAGCGCAGTTTTTGGTCGCCCTTGAACTTGAAGGCGCCGTGCGAGGTGCCGATGGCGGCGGCGAGGCTGTCGCAACCGGTTTGCTTGACGAAGTATTCGGCTTCTTCCGGCTTGGTATAGACGTGCTCGGCGGCGACGACGTCTTCTTCGACGCCCTTGAGCTGGCCGAGTTCGGCTTCCACCACGATGCCCTTGGCATGGGCGGCTTCCACCACGCGCTTGGTGATCTCGATATTTTTCTCGAGCGGCTCGTGGGAGGCATCAATCATCACGGAGGAGTAGACGCCGGAGTTGATGCAGTCCATGCAGGTGGCTTCGTCGCCGTGGTCGAGGTGGATGGCGAAGACGGCTTCGGGGAAAATCTCGTTGGCGGTCTTCATCATGGCTTCGAGCATCAGCTTGTGGGTATAGCTGCGGGCGCCCTTGGAAAGCTGGACGATGAACGGGGCCTTGCTGTCCACGTTGCCCTTGAACAGGCCCATGGTCTGCTCGAGGTTGTTGATGTTGTAGGCGCCGATGGCGTATTTGCCGTAGGCGTGGGCAAACAGTTCCTTGGTGGTGACGATCATGGTGGGGTCTCCTTGGTTGAGTTTTTACAGGTATTGTTCGGCCTCGTTGACGTACGGGGCCGGCTGCTCGGCGTCGGTGTCGTCGCTCTCGTCTTCGTCGTCGGCGGAGTCGGGCCGGCGCTGCAAATCGGTGAAGCGTCCGGGGGCGAGCAGGCCGGTTTGCCAATCATGGAACAGGCCTTGGGCGCGCCGCGCGCGGATCGCGGAGGAAATTTCGGGCTGGTAGGCATCGAAGGTGGCCTCATCGGGTGAGGTGCGCTGCTTGACGTGGGCCACGAGCAGGCCGTCCGGGAGGAGGACGGGCTCGGTGATTTCGCCTTGGTTATAGCCGACCACGGCGCGCACCAGCGCTTGTTCCACCACATTGGTGGAGGAAGCGCCCGAGAGGCCGGTGAACGGTTCGGTTGTGCTGATTTCGGCGGCGAAACCAGCGGCCGACTCGGCCAACGTCTTGCCGGCGGCAAGGCCGGCAGTGATGGCGTTGCGCAGCTCGCCGCCCTTGGCCATGAGCGCCTCGCCGATGGCTTTTTGGCGCGCGGCGTCCAACGCGCGTTCTTCGACTTCCTCAAACTCGGGCACGCGCGGCTCCAGTACCTTGTCGAGATAGAGGATATACACGTTATCCTGGCCGACGACGGGCGAGCTGACGCGGTCATAGGCATTGGGGGCCAGTTCAAACGCCGTCAGCACGAACGCAACGCCGCCATCCGGCACAGGGTCGTCCCCGTGCGCAAACGGCGCCAGCGCTACGGCGGGGTGCCCGGCCTTTTCGGCTTCGACGGCGAAATCAGGTACGGTGCCATCGCGGTCGGGAATGGCGCGGAACACCAGCTCGTTGGCGGCGGCTTCCGCGTGGTCAACGGCGTTGAGTTTGCGCAGGATGTTGGCAATGCCGTCACGGACATCGGACAGCTCGGCCACGATGGCGCGGGGCTGGCCGTTGGTGTCGGTTTCCTGCGTGGTGTAGTCCTCAATGTGCAGCTCGTAGTAATCTTGAATGTCGTCTTCGCTGATTTCGCTCTCTGTGTCGGTAAAATCGGCGATGGGGAAAGCCGCGTATTGAATGCGGCGTTGCTCGGGGATGGTGAACGCCTCGGGATTGGCGTTGAACAGCTCGCGGGCGTCATCGGGCGTTACTTTCACGTTGGCGGCCACGTCGTCGCGCTTGAGCGCGGCATATTCCACCGTGAAACTGTCCAGCAGCGTATCGAAGGTGCGCTGGATTTCCAGCGGCGTCACCAGCGCCTGCCGGCCGATCAGATTGGCCAGTTTCTGGATGATGATTTCCTCGCGGAGGTGCTGCTCAAACAGGCCCACCGAAAAGCCCAGCGGGCTCACCATGTTCTGCAAAAAGGCCGCGTAGCGTTGCGGGTCATACACGCCGTTGGTGGTGGAAAAATTGGCGCGCAGCACACTGACCAGTTCCTGGTCGCTGGCGGTGATGCCCAGCTTGCGGGCCTCGCGCAAGGTGGCCACGCGCTGCCAGGCCAGTTGCCGCAGCAGGACTTCGGTCTCCGGCGTGGAGGCGGCATCGCGGCCCAACGCCAAGGCGCGGCTCAAGCGAATGCTCCGGTCCGCGGCGCGGAATTCGTTGAAGCCAACCGTTTCGCCATCCAGCGTGCCGACGGCATCGGCCTGGCCGGCCCGATCGCGCTGCGAAGGCCACACCATGCCCCAAATCACGAACGAAAAGACAATGACCACCAGAAATATCCCCCACAACAGGCGGGACTGGATCAGCCGGTGGAACTTTGAAATCATCATGGTCATGCTAGGACTCGCTTTCCTCAACAGATAGGCAACACCGTCCCGCACGGCCAAAAACCGGGCGGGCAACGTCGGGGCAGGAGAATACGGGCCCCCGCCATGCCGGGCAAGAACCATTTTCGGCGTAAAAGCGCCTTGCCGGCATGGCGGAGGGGGGGGCGGGGGGCAGGGGGGGGCGGCGGCAGATGAGATTTTATTCTTCATTGTTGAAACGGGGGGCGGCCACGCGGTAACCTGCTCCTTTTGTCTGGCTGTCCAGAAAACGCCGGGAGTGGTTCGTGAAGTTGCCGTTGACCGTCAAGATGCTGCAAGACTGGGGTGGGCCTACCACCTTCCGGGATGGGCGTTCTTTGTTCGAGCGGGGCCTGGTGATGGATGCCACGGTGGGGGAGGATCAGCGAATTCAAGGCACAATTTCGTGGGGCAGTCGCTCCATCAAGACGGGGGCGCGGATTCTGCCGGACCATTCCTGCGAAAACCAGTGTCCTTGCCGTGACAACGTGGAGCGGGGCGTGGTGTGTTCCCATGTGATTGCGCTGGGGCTGGCGCTGCTGGCGCGGCATCATGACCCGGACCGCGAGCGCAAACGGCTGGAGGAAGAACGCCACGCGCAGCGGCTGCGGCAGGCCGCCACGGAGTTTTTCAAACGCGCGCCCAGCGGTGCGCCCGGCGCGGTCAATTGCGCGGTTCGTTTGGAATTGCCGGAGGGCTGGCGCGAGGCCGCGCCCGGCGGCCAGATACCGGTGCGGTTGGGGTTGGTAATGTCCGGCGCAGTCGTGCCCATGACGCAAATCTCGCGCGAGATCACCTTGGGGCTGACGCCGCAGGATGAAGCAGTGCTGTTCGTGTTGGAAGAGATTGTGGGGGGCGCGCTGCCGGATGAGCTGCTGGTTGGTACGGCGGACTTCATCAATTTGCTGCAACTGCACAGCGGGCGCGCGCTGCATGCGGCGGCGGGGGCGGAGTTGCCGGTGAACGCCACGCCGGTGCAAAGCATGTTGCGCGTGGATTTGGACCACGAAAACGGCGAGCTGTTGCTGACGGCGCACACGGAGTTGCCATTTACGCGCGGCGCGGAAATTCCCACCTATCTCGTCGCCGGGCGGGCAGGGTGGGTGTTTGGTGGTGGCAACTTCTGGCCGCTGGCGCGCCTGTTGCCGGTGCCGTTGTGGGCGCTATATGCCCAGCAAGTGGTGATCCCCCGGCCGGATGTGCCGCGTTTTCTGCGCGAGGAAATGCCGGGCTTGAATGGGCATATCCGCGTGGAGGCGGAGGTGAAGGCCGACGTGTTCAGCTTTGAGCCCGAGACGCCGGAGCTACGCCTCGATGTACAGGGCAGCCCGGCCAGCCTGACGGTGAAGCTGATCGCGGTGTATGGCGATGTGGAGCTGGTGGCGGGGAAGACAGCGGCCCGCGGTTCTTTTGCGCATCCGGACCCGGAAGATATTTTGCGCTACACCGTGCGCAATCCGCAGGTGGAGCAGGAAGCGTTGGCCGTGCTGGCGCGCTACGGCCTGACGGGTCCCGCGGGCGATGCGCTCAATGGCGTGGTGGGCAGCCGCGCGGTGCTCAACTTCATTGGCAGCGCCATTCCCGCGTTGCGGCGGAAGGGGTGGCGCGTGTTGTGGCACGGGCGCATTCAGGCAGCGGTGGAAAACGCGGTTTTCGCAACCCCGGTGGTGAGCATTTCTCCAGAGCGGGGCGCGGAAAGCTGGTTTGAGGTGCGCTTTGACTATGATGCCGGCGAGGCCGGCGGGCTGACCAGCGCGGAAATCCAGCGCGCGCTGCTCAAGGGGGAGGCGTTTGTCGAGCGGGGCGGGCGGACCATTCTGCTGGATACGGATGCCATCCGCGCGCTGCATAGCGTGTTCAGCGATTGCGCGTCCGGCGCGGGACGCCAGCCCGGCAGCTTCCGGCTGGCGCCGGTCTATGCCGCCTATGCGGCGAGCGCGTTGCAGGCGCTGGACGGGGTGGATGTCGAAGCGCCGCCGGCCTGGCTGGCGGCGGCGGCGCAGAACAACCGCTTGGAGCCGGTGGAGGGCGAGCCGCTGGACCCCATGTTCGAGCGCGTACTGCGTCCCTACCAGAAGGAAGGCGTGCACTGGCTGCGCTTTTTGCAGCGCAACCGGTTCGGCGGCATTCTGGCCGACGAAATGGGGCTGGGCAAAACTCTGCAAACACTGGTGTGGCTGGCCATGGCCACCGCAGAACGCGCCAGCAGTGAACGCAAGCCGGCGCTGCTGGTGTGCCCGACCAGCCTCGTGGACAACTGGGCGGCGGAGGCGGCGCGCTTCACGCCGTGGCTCAAGGTCGGCACCATGACGGGCGCGGATCGGCACGAGCGCTGGGAGGAGGCGCGCAACCTGGATATTCTGGTGACGTCCTACGCCCTGCTGCGGCGCGACATCGCCTTGCACGAGCAAATGCCGTATTTTGCCGTTGTGCTCGATGAAGCACAGCACATCAAAAACCAGTCCACCCAGAATGCGCAGGCCGCCAAGCGGCTGCACGCCGAACACCGGTTGGTGTTGACCGGCACGCCCATCGAAAACGGCGTGGCGGATTTGTGGAGCATCATGGACTTCCTCATGCCGGGCTATCTGGGCAGCCGCGAATCGTTCCGCGCCAACATCGAGCAGGCCATTCAGCATGGTGGCGCCGAGGGCGAACTGGCGCAATGGAAGCTGCGGCGCAAGCTGCGCCCGTTCCTGCTGCGGCGCATGAAGCGCGATGTCGCCAAGGAATTGCCGCCCAAGATCGAGCGCGTGGCCGCGTGCGCCCTCAGCAACGACCAGAAAAAGGTGTACACCGCCTTGCTGGAAAACTCGCGGCAAAAAATCGTCGAGCTGGTGGCCGCGCAGGGCTTCCTGCGCGCCAAGTTTGAGATTCTCAATACCCTGCTGCGGTTGCGCCAGGCCTGCTGCCATTTGGATTTGTTGAAGCTGCCGGATTTGCAGGCCCGCGAACCTTCCGCCAAGCTGGAGCTGTTTTTCGAGCTGTTGGATGAAGCCCTGGATGCCGGCCACCGCGTGCTGGTGTTCAGCCAGTTTGTTTCCATGCTGACCATTTTGCGCCGGGAGTTGGAACGACGAAAACTGCGCTATTGCTATCTTGACGGCGCGACGACCGAACGGCTGAAAATTGTGCAGGAGTTCAACCGCGATGCCGCCATCCCGCTGTTCCTCATCAGCCTCAAAGCCGGCGGCACTGGTCTGAATCTGACCGGTGCGGACATGGTGATCCACTTTGACCCGTGGTGGAATCCTGCGGTGGAAAATCAGGCCACCGACCGCGCCTATCGCATTGGCCAAAAACGCACGGTGTACAGCGTGAAGCTCATTGCGCAGGATTCCATTGAGGAGCGCGTGCTGGCGCTCCAGCGCAAAAAACAGAAGCTCTACGACGCCACGCTGGAAGATGGCGACGACGCCACCGACATCCATAACCTCACGTGGGAGGATGTCCAGGAGCTGCTTTCCCTGTAAAACCGGTTCCTCGCTGTTTTCAGTGGCTGAATCGTTCCATTTAGGGCGTGAAAGCGGCTGTTGCCAAGCCAAGCATTTATTTGCCATTTGAACCATGCCATCCAGAGTTTATAAAACATGGATGGGTTTGATAATGTATATAATTCATTTATATACAATTTGATGCGTATATTTTTACGACCTTTTTTAATTGGCTATTTTGAAGGTGTCATCCACAGTTTATAAACTCTGGATGAATTTATTGAGTCTTGCATATATAAGTGACATTATGTCACAAAGAAAGCTCGGCTTGCTTCCAAAAGGCTCTGACCAA
>MWEZ01000118.1 GCA_002071335.1 Verrucomicrobia bacterium ADurb.Bin018 | reverse complement strand
CGGCGGAACCGGCCCCGGAGGCCGTGCCATGAGCCAACGGCCAACCATTTTGATTGTGGATGATGAGCGCCACACCCGCGAAGGATTGGCCCGCGCCCTGCGCGGCGACTACGCCGTGGCCGAAGCCGAAAACGGCCAGCGGGCCTTGGAGTGGCTGGAGACCCACGCCGCCGATGTGATCTTGACCGATCTGCGAATGCCGCACATGGACGGCCTGCAACTGCTGGCCCGGTTGCTGGGACGCGAGCCCAAGCCCATCGTCATCATGCTGACCGCGTACGGCAATGTGGAAACCGCCGTGGAGGCGATGAAGCGCGGCGCGTACGATTTTTTGGCCAAGCCGGTCAACTTGGACCGGCTGGAGCTGCTGCTGACCCGGGCGTTGGCCGAACGGCAATTGGGTGTGGAAAATCAGCGCCTGCGCGCGCAATTGGATTCCAAGTATGGGTTTGCCAACATCATCGGCACATCGCCCGCCATGCAGGCGGTGTTCGACACCATCCGCCATGTGGCGCCCACCAAGGCGACGGTACTGATTCAGGGCGAAAGCGGCACCGGCAAGGAACTGGTGGCGCGCGCGCTGCACCAGGCAAGCCCGCGACGCGAAGGTCCCTTTGTTCCTGTCCATTGCGCGGCGCTGGCCCCGACCTTGCTCGAAAGCGAATTATTCGGCCACGAAAAAGGCGCTTTCACGGGCGCGGTGGAACGGCGGCGGGGGCGCTTCGAGATGGCCGATGGCGGCACGCTGTTTCTGGATGAAATCGGCGAAATCGAGCCGTCGCTTCAAGTCAAAATCCTGCGGGTGCTGGAAGAACGCGCGTTTGAGCGGGTGGGCGGCTCGGAGACCGTGACGGTGAATGTGCGTTTGGTGGCGGCCACCAACAAAGACCTGCGGCAACTGGTGGCCGACGGAAAATTCCGGGAAGACCTGTTCTACCGGCTTTTTGTCGTGAATCTCACGTTGCCCCCCCTGCGCGAACGCGATGGCGACATTGTGCTGCTGACCCAGCATTATCTGAAAACGCTGGCGGCCGAAAACGGCAAGTCCGTGCCGACACTGACTGCGGAAGCCATGGATGCGCTGACGGCGTATTCGTGGCCCGGCAACGTACGCGAGTTGCGCAACGTAATCGAGCGCATGGTGGTGCTGAACAGCACTGGCAAACTGAATCTTGATGATGTGCCCGCCACCGTGCGGCAGGGAGCCCATGATTCCGGGCGCGACGCCACCCGTGCCGGGCGGGTGCTGCGCGACGCGGAACGGCAGCTCATCGAAGACGCGCTGCGCCAGCACCGCGGCAACCGCACCAAGGCCGCGCAGCACCTCGGCATCAGCCGCCGCACTTTGCATCGCAAACTCAACGAATTTGGTTTACGCTCCCGGAGTAATGACTAACCCAAGGCGGACCCCATGGCGCTTGCTTTTGAATCCAAGGTACAAAACCTGATTTTCCAGATGGATCAGGGCTCCGGCCGCAAGGTGATCCATGCCGTGCTGTTCGTGCTGTTTGCCTGCGCCGTGGCGGCGCTCTACACGTTCACCAACTTTCAAGGACTGAATGACGAAGGCGCGTTTGACTCTGCCCAGCTTGCGCTCAACCATGCAGAGCAAGGGGAGCTGATGACCCGCTGCGTCCGGCCGCTGTCCATTTGGAAAGTGGCGGCGCATTCGCCGACCGATGATGCCGCGGTGATGCACCACCCTGATTTATTGCACCCGCCGCTGTGGCCGCTCATGCTCTCCGGCGTTTTCCGGCTGACGGGCATCCCCACCGCCGGGCAACCCACCACGGCTTACGTCAACGGGTGGGACTATGTGCCGGTGGTGGCCAGCCACGTCTTTACCGCGCTGGCAACCCTGCTGGTGTGGTTGATTGGCCGCAAGCTGTTTGATCACCGGGTGGGCATGCTGGCGGCCATTTCGTTTTTGGTCTGCGACGGCATTTGGCGGCAGAGCCTGCTCGGCGCCGAATGGTCCGCCGCGCTCTTTTTTGTGCTGGGCGCGTTTTATGCCGCAATCCTGGCGGCGGATTTGCCGCCGGGCATCGGGCCGCAGGATGACCAAGGGGCGGCGTGGCGCTGGCTGATCCCGCTGATGATCAGTTCGGTCTTCACTACCGCAGCCTTCCTGACTCGCTACGCAGCCGGATTTGCGGCGGTGGCCATTTTCCTGTTTATGGGCGCGTCGCGGCGGTCGCGGCCCTGGTCCAAGGCCGGCTTGTATCTTGTGCTGGCGGCGGTGCCCGTGATTCCGTGGGTGGTGCGCAACATCAAGGTGAGCGGCAGTGCGTTTGGCTTGGCGCTCTATAATCTGCTGAGCGACACCTACCTGTTCCCGGGGGATGCACTGGCGCGCAGCGTCACGCCCACCATGCCGGATGCGTTGACCGCCATCTATGCCGTGCAACTGAAAGCCATGGCCAACCTGCGCGAGTTTGCCGGGCAGGGGTTCGGTTTGGCTGGCGTCGGTATTTTGCTGGCGCTGTTTGGCGCGATGTATTTCCACCGTTTCGTGCGTCCGGCCACCCGCACGTTGCGTTGGAGCCTGCTGCCGGCGCTGGTGTTGACCATTCTCTCCGCCGCCGCATTCGGCGCGGATAGCCTGCGCGCCATGGTGTTCTACTGGCCACTGGTCATGGTGTTCGGCTGGGCCTTTCTGCTGGTGCTGCTGGACCGCCGTCAGTTTGAACTGCGCTTCCTGCCGCCCGCGGTCTTGACGTTGGTGATGTTTTTGAGCGCCTTCCCGCTGCTGCTGCAAGTGCTGCCGCCACGCACAGGCCTGCCCTATCCGCCGTATTTCCACCGCTACATCGGCTGGACCGTCGCCATGGTGGAGCCGGATGAATGCCTCACGACGGACATCCCCTGGGCCACGGCGTGGTACGGCAACCGCACCTCCATTTTGCTGCCGCGGACGTTGGACGGATTTTACGAAATCCACAACCAGTACCAACCGCTGGCCATGGCCTATTTCACCACGGTCACGCGCGACAAACCGTGGGTGCGCGGTCTTTCCGATCCGAATGCGCCGGAGTATTCGTGGTATCAAATCTTTTCCGCGGGCAAAGTGCCGGCCAACTTCCCGCTGACCAACGGCCGCTTTTTGGCCGGGACCGATCAAATGATCCTGCGCTGACGCCGCCGCGCGGCGGGGCAGGGTCAGCGGGGCAACAGCGCGTCGAGCGCGGCGAAAAACTTGTCTTCAATGACTGGCCACGCGTACTCGCGGGTGACATAGTCGCGGCCGTTGCGGCCCAGTTGGGCGCGTTCTGCCGGATGGTCCAGCAAGTAGGTCAGTTGCGTTTCAAAGTCGGGATAGTGCCGGAACCAGAGCCCGGCATTGGCGGCACGACATTGGCTGACCAGCACTCGGCTGCGGGCGTGGACCAGTCCCGGCGTGCCAGCCAAAAAAGCCTCCAGCAGCACGATACCGAAACTTTCATTCACCGACGGATGCACAAACGCAACCGCGCCCGCCATGGCCTCGTGTTTTTCATCTTCACTGACGAAGCCCGCATCGAAAATGTGCGGCCAGAGCTCCGCCGGCGCATCAATATCACCGGAGCCGGTCAGGACCAGCTTTACGTCGCGCCCGGTGCGCTGGCGGAAGGCGTGCAGATAATCGCAGAGCAGCGGGGTGCCCTTGAGCGGCTCGCGGCGGCCCGAATAGAGGACGTAAGGCGCGTTGATTTTGCGGCGTTTGGCGAAGGCGGTGGGGTCGGCGGTGAACGCATCCAGCCCCATGCCCACGATGCGGGCCCTGGCATCAGGATACTGGAACAGTTCGCCAGCCAACTCGCGTTCGGCCTGCGTATTGAAAAGGCAGCCGGCGGTTTCCGCGAACAGGCGGCGCATGCAGGCCAGTTTGGCAAAGGGTTCATCGTGCAGGCAGGGCACCAGCAGCGCGCGCTCGGGGTGAGCCAGCGCGGCGAACCAAGTCAGCCCAAAGAGGTAGGGCCCCAGCAAAATCGCGCGGTAGCTCGCCGCGTGTTGCGCCAAGTGCTGCATGAGCGCAGTCGAATTGACCCCGTTTTTCAACCAGAGCAATTCCTCCTCGACGGACACCGGCCGGCCGCGGTCAATCTGCTGCTGGATTTGCAGGAACTGGCCGGGATTGCGTTCATCCACCGGGAAAAAATGCACATCCATCCCGCCCATGCGCTCCACGCCGGGCGGCAACGTGTTTTCCCAAGTGAAGTGGCTCTGGGCGCAAGTGGTCAGGAAATCCACGGCCACGCCGCGCGCCGCGGCATGAGTTGCCAGATTCTTGAGGAGCGTTTCCGCGCCGCCGACGGCGCCGGAGCCCGCGAGGCGCGGGCAGACAAACGCCAGCCGGTCAGGCGCGGCCATGGCCCGCCTTTTCCAGTTCTGCAATGCGCTTTTCCAGCGCGGCCACGCGGGCGGCGTTTTGTTCTTCCATGCCCTCCAGCGCAGTGATGATCAGCCCGTTGACTTGGTTCTGTTGCGACCAGAGCCGATAGGTGTAAAACTTCAGCAACTTCCAGATCAGGGTTTTGAAGGCCACCAGCAGGCGGCCGAAAACGCGCCGGCGTTCGCGGATTTCAAAGTCGGCGATGTCCACAAATACCGCCTCGCGCAGGCTGGCGAGATAAAAGGTGATGAAGTCATCGGTGCCGCGCAAGTGGATCAGGTTGGTTTTTTCGGCGCGGGCCACGCGGGCATCGGCATAGACGCCGTCGCGCGCTTTGCGCTCGACCGTGGCTTGGAGGTTGGCCACCAGTTGGGCCACATCCAGCCCTTCGGCGCCAATGGATAAGATTGGGGTATCGCTCATGGGGGCGAATGTAAAGCGCGGGGAGGGGGGGGTGTCAAGGCGCGAGGTGCGCGGGTTGGCTCAGGCGGGCGACGCCGCCAGCCGCCGCAGCACGGCCGTCATGGCGCGGCGCACGGCCAGATGAATGCCGGGCGCCTTGCTGCGGCGCGAGCCCGCCACGTTGAGCACGCCGCCACGTGGCAGGCGACGATGGATCCAACGCTCGATGCGGCGCACGTTGGCCGGCAGCGGTTGCCGCAAATCCACATGGAGGCAGGGGCGGCGGTGTTTTCGGGCCAGTTGCTTGGTCAGCAGCGAGCCGCCATCCAGCGCGCCAAACGTGAAAATGAGCGTACCGTCGGAATCCACGATGTTTTTTTCGGTGCGCGGCGGATAATGGCGCGACCAATGCTGGCGCATCCGGTAGCGTGCGGGAACTTTGCCCTTTTCGGTGCGACGGCCCTTGGGTACCCAGCCGCCATGCGGCACGCCGAGTCGCCAGCACGCGCTCAACGCACCTTGATCGGCGCCGGTTTGCCCGCCGGAGATGACTTTACGCAAATACATTTATATTTTTTTATCACGCGCGCTGGCGCGGCACGAGCGTTTTCCCGGTTGCGCGGCGTGAGGGATGGTCGTCGCGCGCAACGATGCAAAAAAGAGAAACTGTGTTTTATGCGCTTTGATTTCGGGGCGGATGCGGTATACTGCTTGCCTCCATAGATTTGACAGGGAGCGCTTCCCCGGTTCGCATGCCACAGGGCCGCCACGGAAGCGCACTTGCCGCGCGAGGGCGGGGCGCAGGCAGAAAGGACAAGACATGAAACAAAATGAAACCCAATGGATTGAACGGTTGAGCGCCATGGCCGCGGCCAGTTGCCAGTTGGATTCCGAATTGTATGTGAAGTATGACGTGAAGCGCGGGTTGCGCGACATCAACGGCAAGGGTGTGCGTGCGGGGCTGACGCAGATCGGCGACGTGCAGTCGCATCCCGAAGGCGATGAAACCGGGCCGGGCCATCTGATTTATCGCGGAATTGATATTGATGACCTCGTGGCCGGTTTTTTGACGGATGGCCGCCCGGGATTTGAAGAGACGACCTACCTGCTGCTGGCGGGCGAATTGCCAAACCGTGAGGAACTGAATGGTTTTTGCGAGCTGCTCGGCTCCTACCGGGGATTACCGGATAGTTTTGTGCATGATTCGCTGCTAAAACTCACCAGCCGCGACATGATGAACGCCATGGCTCAAAGCATTCTGGCCATGTATATCCTCGATGACCAAGCGGAGGATGTGTCGCTGGCGAACGTGCTGCGGCAATGCTTGAAGCTGATTGCGGTGTTCCCGCTGCTGGCGGCCTACAGCTATCAGGCCTACACCTATTTTTACGGCAAGGGCAGCTTGGTCATTCACAGTCCGCAACCGGAACTGTCCACCGCGGCCAACTTCCTGCATATGCTGCGCAACGACAGCGCCTACACGCCGCTGGAAGCGCAGTTGCTGGATTTGGCGCTGGTGCTGCACGCGGAGCATGGTGGCGGCAACAATTCGTCGTTCACCACCCACGTGGTCACATCGAGCCTCACCGACACCTATTCAACCATCGCGGCGGCGATGGGATCGCTGAAGGGGCCGCGGCACGGCGGGGCCAACGCCAAAGTGGTGGCAATGTTCGAGGACATGAAACAGGAAGTCAAAGACTGGACCAATGACAACCAGATCAGCGACTACCTCCACAAGCTGTTGAAGAAGGAAGCCTTTGATCGGGCGGGGTTGATCTACGGCATCGGTCACGCGGTCTATTCCACCTCCGACCCGCGCACGATCATCTTGCGCGAGCAGGTGGAAAAACTCGCGGCGGAGAAAGGCCTCGCCGCGGAAATGGACTTGTACCGCCGGGTGGAACGGCTGGCGCCGGAAATCATCAGCACGCAGCGCAAGATGTACAAGGGCGTCAGCGCCAACGTAGATTTTTATTCGGGCTTTTTGTATCGCCTGCTGGAAATCCCCGCGGAACTCTTTACGCCGATATTCGCCATCTCACGCATTGCGGGCTGGAGCGCGCACCGGATCGAAGAACTGGCCAATGGCGGCAAAATTATCCGCCCCGCCTACAAGAGCGTGGCCCCGCGGCGCGATTACCAGCCGCTCGCAGCGCGCTAACGCATTGTCGGGCAGGAACGGCTGGAAGGTCTGCGACCGTTCCAGCCCTTCAATCCGACCGGCTGCTTTTGTAGGGCGGGAATGGTTGAGGAACGATACCTTCCCGCCGGGAACGGCTGGAAGGTCTACGACCGTTCCAGCCCTTCAATCCGACCGGCTGCTTTTGTAGGGCGGGAATGGTTGAGGAACGATACCTTCCCGCCGGGAA
>MWEZ01000117.1 GCA_002071335.1 Verrucomicrobia bacterium ADurb.Bin018 | reverse complement strand
CGCGCCAACCCCAAGTTCCTGCCCGGCGTGCCTCTGCCCGAAAGCGTGAGCTGGACCGCCGATCCGGCCACGGCCCTAGCCGGCGCCGAAGCCGTCATGCTGGTGGTGCCCTCGCAATATGTGCGCGCCACGCTAACGCGTTTTGCACCGGCTTATCACGCCGCTGGTTCGCCGCCGGTGGTCAGCGCCACCAAGGGGTTTGCCGAAGACACGCGCGAACGCATTAGCGCGCTGTTGACTTCCCTCTGGGGCGTGGCGCAGCCCGCCGTGCTTTCCGGGCCGAGCATCGCCCCCGAAACCGCGCGCGGCGTGCCCACCGCGGTCACCGTGGCGTGCGCGGATTCCGCCGTGGCGGCGCGCTTCCAGGAATTGCTCACCGGCCTGACCTTCCGCGTATATACCAGCGACGATGTCTGCGGAGTGGAAGTCGGCGGCGCGTTGAAGAACGTCATCGCCATTGCTGCCGGCGTGTGCGACGGCCTCGGCTTCGGCCATAACGCCAAAGCCGCGCTCATCACCCGCGGTCTCGCCGAAATGACGCGCTTCGGTGTGGACCTCGGCGCGCACCCGCAAACCTTCCAAGGCTTGAGCGGTATCGGCGATTTGCTCGTCACCTGCATGAGCCCGCAAAGCCGCAATCGCGGCGTGGGCGAACGCTTGGGCCGCGGCGAAACGCTGGCGGATATTTTGCGCGGCATGGAGCAGGTGGCCGAGGGCGTCTGGACCAGCGGCACCGCCTTGGCTCTCGCCCGCCAACTTGGCGTGGCGGTACCCGTCATGGAACAGGTGGATGCCATCTTGCACCACGGCAAGCGGCCCAAGGAGGCCGTGGTGGAACTGATGAGCCGCGATCCGCGCGCAGAGCGCGATTGACCAGTCATGCCGCCCGCCGTGCCATATTCCCTGCTGTTGGTGGATGATCACGCCATCGTGCGCCAGGGCCTCGCCGCCCTGCTTACGCGCGAGAGCGATTTCACTATCGTCGGCGAAGCCGGCACCTATGCCGATGGCCTCGCCGCCGTGCTGGCGCTGCAACCAGCCGGCGTGGTGTTGGATCTTTCGCTGCGCGACCAAAGCGGGCTCGATTGGATCCGCGAGGCGCGCGCCAAGGGTTACACCGGCAAGATTCTGGTGCTCTCCATGCACGACGAAGACCTCTACGCCGACAAAGCCCTGCGCGCCGGCGCCCAAGGCTACGTCATGAAAGACCAGGCCGAGGAAACGCTGGTGGCCGCGCTGCGGACAGTACTGGCCGGTGGCACGCACCTGAGCCCCGCTGCCGCCGCCCTGCTGGCCGGCTCGGCGGAAAGCGCCGGCAAGGCGGCCGATGGCTTCGGCGCGCTCACCGCCCGTGAAAGCGAAATCCTCGCCTCCATGGGCAGCGGCCTCACTACGCGCGATATCGCCGAAAAGTTTGGCCTCAGCGGCCGCACGGTGGAAGTCCACCGCGGCAACATCAAGCGCAAGCTCGGCTGCCATTCCCTTGCGGAAATGATGGTCAAGGCCGCCGAATTCCGCCGCGCGCAGGATGCCGCCCTCCAGCCGCCCGCGCTCTAACCCGCCGCCGCCACCAGCCGCCACGCCCATCCGGGCAAGCGCCTTACTTTTTCTTTTTCTGGTGGTTGGGCCAGGAATGGCGCGGTGCCGAGGCGGATTTGCATTGAGTTCACGTAGCCTGAATGGCGCCAGCGGCATATTGCCCGGCCAACTCCAGAAGGCGGTGGCATCCGGCAAAGGCTTTTTCCAGTCGCTGCTAAAAAAGCCAGAAGCACGGGTGCCACTCGGCACCGGCGAGGCCTTTCAACCCTTGCCGCAAGTTCGCGGCGGCACCGCCAAACTGGCCTTGAGCTGATCGCCAGCGGTTCCCGCGACTCGCTTGCGGATTCCTCGACAATCAATTTGGCGTGTCCGCCATTTTTCCGAACAAAACTGAATGAAAAACGAACAATATACTGTTTGACATGGTTGCCCATTAGGATTGAACTGGCGACAGTTTCAACGGAGGCGGATATGAAAAGCTTCGCATGGTGGCTTGGGATTGGGTTGGTTGCGGGGCATGCGGCCATGGCCTGGGCGTTCCCAAGCTGGATGGGGGTTTATGGCAGCTTTTCCACCCACAATGGCTCGAATCCGGGTGTCTATACCATTCTGATGAATCAGGACTATTACGGGCTTCATGCGGAGGTCGGCATTGGCATCAGCAACCACTGGACGACCCAGGCAATGACCTATATGGGCAATGCCGACGGCAACTCGCTGTGGCAGGTTCATCCGGGTGTCGCGTTGCCCGCCGGCGCCGCCGTGGAGTATTACTTTCATGGCTGGGACGACTGGGGTGGCCATATCTACGCGAACAACAATGGTTCCAACTACAGTTTCAGCGCCAGCCCGGCGGAACTGGAATGGATCGGAGCGACGGAACACACGCCCGCCTCTCCCGCCGCCGGACAAGACATCCGAATATGGACGCAGACCTGGCCGCCAGGCGCCGGGCAAAGCGGGTTCGTTTTGTATGCGGCAGATTCGCAGTGGTCGGGCGCCGGGCTGAGCAAGACAGCCACCACCAACCAGAATGATCTTTGGAGCGGCATCTTGGGGCGGTTTCTGCCGGGGGTGGAATTGGAATATGTGGTGGGAGTGGAAGACGGCGCTGAAACCACCCACTATGACAACAATGCAGGCAGTAATTATTCCGTATCGGTCTCGACCGGCGCCCCCATCACGTATCTGGGTGGCGCCTACCATTGGCCGCTCAATGGCGTATTGAGTTCGTCTGACAGCCTGTGGCTCAACCTGTTTGTCGCTCCGTCGCAAACCCTGGTGAACGCTGCGGCCGAATACAGCGTGAATGGTTGGATTTGGGAACGCGCCCGGCTGGACTTCTGGCAGATGGACGGCACCAACGAATGGTGGCACATCGAACTCGGCCAGATGCCGCCGGCCAGCACGGTGTGGTACGCCTTTGACGCGCAAGACGGCGCGGGCGCTTCGCACATCCGCCCGACCAACGGCCTGCCCTATTCCGCCACCGTCGCCGGCAGCTCCACGGACAGCGATGCCGACGGCCTGCCGGACGATTGGGAATCCTTCTGGTTCGGGGGGCTGACCCACACGACCGCCAGCGACAACCCGGATGGCGACGGCCTGCCGGACATGCCGATGGACAACTGGATGGAATATGTCATGGGCACGGACCCCGCCGTCTCCAATGCCATCGAAGAAATCGCGGTGTTATGGAAACCCTCCCTCCCGCTGCAAGGCGGCGCGTTGATGATCTCGGCCGCATCGGAAGCCTTCGCCGGGCTGGGGTTGTCCGGCATCACGGCCCACTTCTCCGATGGCGGCAGCGCCACGCTTTACGCAGTGACCGGCGGCCGGTTCCAAGGCGCCGCCCTGCTTTCGGAAACCAGCACGGTCTGCAAAATCACCTCCCTGTCCGGCGGGGGACAGACCGACGACAACCGCGGAATCGGCTGGACCATCCCCATCCAACCGCTTGGCGGCGGGGAACCCGCCGACTCGGACGGCGACGGCATGCCCGATGCCTGGGAACTGGCCAACGGGTTGAATCCCTTCGCCAACGATGCCGATGGCGATGCGGACGGGGACGGAATCTCCAACCTGCAGGAGTATCTGCATGGACTGAACCCGCAGGTGGCCGATCCCTGGCCGGAAATCGTGCTCTTGTGGCCGCAGGACGGGCAGGAAATCTAAGGAGGGTGCAATGAAACAAGTAGCCGTGGGTTTGGTATGGCTGGCACTGGGAGTCGCTTGGGCGAATGCGGGATATGAAAGCATATCCCCGCCCGGAGAGCGAGGCCGGCAACGCATGACAACAAGCGAAACCGCATCCGGGATCGTCAATCGCGCCGCCTGGACCGGTGGGATCGTGCTGGCTGATGGCACGGAAATCAAGTTGGAAAACGCGGGCGGTCATTTCCTGCCGGTCAGGCTGGAGTCCGGCATTCAATGCCGGATGTGGGTTGCGGGACCGGGATTGGTTCCCGGTCGCTCCGTGGTTCTGTTCACCAGGTGCGGCGGGTTCATCAATGGCAGCGTGAAAGATGACGTGACGGTAGGGGCAGACGGCTGCCTCCGTTTCGACTATCAAAACGGCGTGTTCGGGTCGCAGCCCATCCAAGCCACTCTGATGGGCAATACCGCCACTCTACTGACAGTCAACGCGACAAAGAACAGCCAGGACCCGCCGGAAGAGGAAGCCCATGAAACCAAATAAGAAATTCCTGTTCTGGGCGTTGGTGATGGGGTTGTTGGTGGCCATGATGGCCATGCCGGCATTTGGTGAAGAAGAGGATTGCGACAACGAAGACCCGCCGGAGTGCGATCCTTGTGAAGAAGAATGCGACGACAGCGATGGCACCAACCGGTTTGAAGTGTATTCCGGCAACGTCAAGCGCTCGGTGTCGGATTTGAAAATGGCGGTTCAGGTCGGCGAACACCCGCTGGTGTTTTCCCGCATGCATTCGAGCCGCTCCGTCTGGGCGGTGCAAGTCCGATCAGACTTCGTTTTCGGACGGGCGGGAAACTGGCGGCATAGCCATCAGTGGACCATTCTGGACGATGGTGAGTTCAATGGGTGTCAGGGATTGCAGGTCATCGCCCCCAATGGCCGGGTCAACTACTATCATAAAAAAACAACGAATGACCTGTTCATGACCTATCTGCCGGGCACTCACTCCCGGATTTGGCCGGACGGCTCGACCAACTTCTATCTCTATCATCTGGATGGAACCAAATACCACATTACCCAAGGCGGCGGTGTGTCCAACAAAACGTTCCGGATGGAAGGCTTTTGGGATGCCTATTCCAACTGGTATGGGTATGCCTACGGGGAAGACGGATATCTGGTCCGCGTGACAGGACCCAACACCAACCAGTATCTGGAGCTGGAATATCGCGACCTGGAAGGTGCCGTTGCCCCGGGCTGGGTTCGCTTCAGCTATACGAATGAGCAAGCCGCCGAAGTGCTGATCGCCGGCACATGGAATGATTGGACGGGCACCCAAACCCCCATGCAGACCAACAGTAGCGGCATCTGGGAAGCCGACCTGGAACTGGGCGAAGGCTTCTATGAATACAAATTCGCGGTGAGAAACCAAGGCGGCGGAGCGTGGCAACTGGTCGCGGATCCGGACAACCCGCTGGTGGTCGGCCCCGACTCCAATTCCCTGGCGGTGGTCAGCGCCGAACGAATCATCGCGCGCGTGTCGGCCGGGGACGGCCGCAGCGTGGAGTATGTCTATGACTGGGACTGGAACAATGGGCAGAAGGTGTTGGCCATGCGCCTGCGCGAGGCGCAATACGGCACCGGCGAGTCCGCCCTGTACGACTATTATCCCGCCGCGCACGACCAGTACCGCGGCATGCTGTTGAAATCGGCGGACGATCCCCATGTCGCCGGAGCCGCCCGCGCCATCTTTTATACCTACCACACCAACCGGCTCTATTCCGGACAAATTCACGAAGAGCGGCTTCTTTCCAGCGGTCAGCTGGTGGCGCGGCTCGAATACGACCCCACCAACCACCTGCGCCGAACGGTCGTGAAGGCCGATGGCTCCACCAACGAATATCTGTTCGTGTCGGGCGGGGCGAACACGGAGCAAAAAACCGACGCCGCCGGACAGACCATCCGGCGCATTCACTTTGGCGGAAACGGCATGTTGCAGGCCCGGGTGGACCCGATGGGGCGCACCTCTGTCTACACCCGCACCTGGCATTTCGGCGCGGTGTTGTCGGTCTCCAACGCCTGCGGTTGCCGGGGAGATCGCGTCAATACCTATACCGACAACACCTATCCATTCTACTTGGCATCCACGGCGGATGCCGAGGGAAACACCACCATGTATCAGCGGGATTCCGCGCATCGGCCCATAGCCGTCTATCATCCCGACGGGACCAGCGAATACTTCGAGTATAACGCGCACGGACAAGCCACCGTGGAAAAGCGGCGCGACGGCACCACCTGGACCAACGCCTATGACCTTCGCGGCAGGCGAACCAGCACAACGGGGCCGGGCGGAGCCTGCACGGGCTATGGATATGACGAACACGACCGTGTTTCATCCGAAACCAATGCCCTGGGGCTGGTCACCACAACGGAATACAACTGGGCAGGCAAACCAACACGAAAGGTGTATCCCGATTCAACAGAGGAAGTCTGGCAGTACGACCGCTACGGCAGCGTCACGCAGGCCGTCAGCCGGTCCGGCGGAATCACGGTCTATGAGTACGACGAGCGCGGCAATCAAATTCGCGTGACCGACCCCGTCGGCGCCGTGACCGAAACCACCTACGATCTCGATGGAAGGAAGGTTCTGGAAACCAGTCCAAGCGGCCTGGTCGTCAGCAACACCTATGATGTCCTTGGCAGACGGATTCGGCGCACCTATTCCAGCGACAACACCTTCGAAGCCTGGACCTATGTGTATGACGGTGTCAGCACCCACACCAACCGGCTCGGATATGGCACGACGAACGCCTATAATGCTGATGGCCAACTCGCCAGCGTCACCGATACCCGGGGCAACACAACCCACTACACCTATGATCAGCTCGGGCGCAGAGTCGCCATCCAAAATGCCTTGGGCCAGACCACAACCCAGACCCTTGACCCGTCCGGACGATTTACCTCCACCACCGATGATGAAGGTCTGGTAGTGACCAATACCTACAACGCCAACGGTCAATGGATTCGCTCCGTCCAGCGCGGCGGCACCACCAACGATTATGCCTATGATACCGCCGGTCGCCGGACCCATGTCGTGCTGAACGGCGCGACGGTTTCGAGTACGGCGTATGATGCCATCGGACGCACCGTTTGGACCCGCAACGCCGACGGCGTGGTGGTGAGTAACGCCTACGACTCCGCCGGGCGGCTGTATCGCGTTTATATGCCCGACGGCACCTTCACCGAGAATGTCTATTCCAATGGATGGCTATGGAAGACGATTGATCGCGCCGGACGGACAAACATAACGGAACGCGATGCCGTAGGGCGTTTGCTCCAAACCATTGATCCTTCCGGCGGAACTGTCCAATATCGCCATGACCCATCCGGAAACCTCACCAACTTGGTGGACCAGGCCGGCAATAACACATATTGGAGTTATGATGTTGAAAACCGGCAGACCCGCAAGACGTATGCCGAC